>DASRYU010000179.1:0-2525 GCA_035687045.1 Thermoplasmatota archaeon
CCCCGGCCCGCTGCCGGACGTCGGGCAGTGCCCGCCGCAGCTCTACGACTGGGCCTCGTGCCGCGTCACCGACGTGCGCGCGCCCAACCCGGTGAAGGACGCGTGGCTCGCGAACCGCGCGATCAACAACCTCGCGCCCCACGAGGACTGGTAGGGCGTGGACCGGCGGCTCCTCGCGGTCGCGCTTCTCGCGGCGCTCGCCTTCGCGGCGGCGCCCGTCCTTAGCGCGCCGCACGGGCCGCCCACCACGCGCGCCTTCACGCTGGAGGTCACGGCCGGCGCGTGCCCCTACGGCGACGGCGTCTGCCTCGCCTACAACGGGCAGGTGCCCGGGCCCACCTTCGACGTGAACCTCGGCGACACGCTCGTCGTGACGCTTGTGAACCGCATCGCGGAGACGCTTCCGCCGGGCGCGGCCGAGCACCTCGCGCGCGCGAGCGTGAGCTGGCACGTGCACGGCATGGCCGTCTCCGTCGCGAACGACGGCGTGGGCGAGAGCAGCGCGCCGCCGGGCGGCTCGTTCACGTACACGACGCGCGCGGCCTTCGCGGGAAGCTGGCACTACCACGACCACGTCATCGGCTTCGACGGCGACGAGGGCGCGGGGCGCGGCCTCTACGGCGGCATCATCGTCCGCAACGGCGCCGAGCCTCGCCCCGACGCGGTCTTCGACCTGCACCTTCTCGACGCGGGGCCCAACGGCGGCCGCGGCCTGCACGGCAACGTCAGCGCGGGCAGCGACTTCGAGCTCCTCGTCATCGGCCTCGAGAACATCGGCTGGAAGGTCGAGCTGCGCGACCCTGCCGGCGCGCTCGTCGGCCGCTTCGACGCCTGGCCCGGCCTCTCGGGGCGCATCGTCGTCGAGGACGCGAAGCCGGGGAGCTACGTCTGGCGCGCGTCGGGCTTCGGCGTGCGGACGGGGGAGGTGAGGGTCTCGTGAGGGGCCTTCTTGTCCTCGCGGCCATCCTCGTTCTTGCGAGCGCGACGCCCGCCATCGGGAGCTTCCACTCGGCGGTGCAGGGGAAGGTCCCCGACCGCGTCTTCGTCCTCGCCATGAGCGGCACGTCGTTCAACGGCCTGCACGGCCCCGAGGCGCCCCTTCTCGAGGCGTACCTGGGCGAGCGCGTGCGCTTCGCCGTGCTCGCCACGGAGCCGCACACGTTCCACCTGCACGGGCACCCGTGGCGCCTCGACGACGGGAGCATCGTCGACACGTTCTTCGTCAACGCCGACCAGCCGCACGTCTTCGACGTCCCCGCCGGAGGGGCCGACCGCCACGCGGGAGACTGGCTCTACCACTGCCACTTCAACGCGCACGCGGCGGAAGGGATGTGGGGCGTCTTCCGCGTCTACCCGTACAGCGCGCACCTGCTCGCCGGCCAGACGCTCCAGCTCGCGCGCCTCGGCGAGCCCGTCGACGGCGCGAGCGTCGAGGCGACGCTCGACGGCGCGCCGCTCGCGATGCACGTGGAGCCGCTGGGCGGCGGGCGGTACGCGCTCCACGCCGCGCTCCCGGCGACGGGCGAGCTCGTCGTGACTGCGACGCACCCGGAGCTCGGCCTCACCGTGCTGCGCCACGCGCTCGGCGGCGGCGCGAGCAGCGCGCCCTCCATCGCCGCCCTGGGGATCCCCGGCCATGCGCATCCCTGAGGACATCGCGCGCGCGATGCCGTTCGCGCGCCGCGACGTGCAGGTCGGGGACGTCCGCGTGAGCATGGTCGACGAAGGCGACGGGGAGCCCGTCCTCTTCGTGCACGGCAACCCCACGTGGTCGTACCTGTGGCGCCACCTGATGCGCCCCGCGCGCGAGGCGGGGCTGCGGGTGGTCGCGCCGGACCACGCCGGCTTCGGCGCCTCCGACAAGCCGACCGACCCCACGTACTACTCGCTCGAGCGCCACGTCGCGAACCTGCGCGCCGTCGTGCGCGCGCTCGACCTGCGCGACATCACGCTCGTCCTCCACGACTGGGGCGGCCCCATCGGCATGGGGCTCGCCGTCGAGGAGCCGGAGCGCATCGCCCGCATCTGCATCTGCAACACCGTCGCCTTCGCGCCGAAGGAGAAGCGCCCGCTCACGAAGTGGCACGCGTGGCTCTCGACGCCCTGGGGCTACCGCGCCGGCGTGTGGCTCAACGCCGTCGAGCGCAGCGCGATGAAGCTCGGAGTCGCGAAGCCCCTGCCGCGCGAGGCGCTGCGCGCGTACGCCTGGCCCATGCGCGAGCGCGGCGGCCGCGTCGCGGCGGCGCGCTTCGTCCAGATGGTGCCCGACGGCCCGCAGCATCCGACGGCGGCGACGCTGCGGCGCTACCAGGCGGCGTACCCGACGCTCGCGCGCAAGCCCATGCTCGTCCTCTGGGCGGACAAGGACCGCGTCATGCGCCCCCGCTTCGCGAAGCGCTGGCTGGAGGACTTCCCTCACGCCGAGGTGCGCCACGTCGCGCCCGACGCGGGGCACTTCTGGCAGGAGGACGCGCCGGAGCTCTTCGCGCCGCACATCGTGCGCTTCGCGCGGGCCGAGGCAGGGG
>DASRYU010000180.1:0-6996 GCA_035687045.1 Thermoplasmatota archaeon
GCGCGCGAGCTCGTCGGCGAGCGCCCAGAAGTTGAACTGCGTCGCGCGGAGCTCCAGCGTCACGTCCTCGACGAGGTCATCCTCCACGAGATGACGCACGGGATGGGCGGCGTCCAGATGTCGGCGCCCCACTCGAGCGGCGGGTGGCACTGCAACGACGGCTGGGACATCATGTGCTACGCCGACGGCGGCAGCACGTCGCAGTACGGCACGACGTGCCAGAGCGTCGGCTTCACGTGGTCGGGCGCGAGCCAGCCCTACGACTGCGGCAACGACGACTACTTCCACCCGAGCCCCGCGCCCGGCTCGTACCTCGACACGCACTGGAACGTCGGCGCCGACTACAACCGCTTCCTCGCGCGCGGGTAGGCGGCGAAATCCTCTTCCCCCGCGCGCCGCCTCGCCGCGGCGTGTTCGTGTCGGTCCTCGTGCGCCCCGAGCCGGAGGCGGAAGCCGAGGGGCGGCGCGTGCTCGCGGCGCTCAAGGCGGCGCGCGTCCCGCACGAGCGGTTCGAGCGCGCCGCCGACGCGCGCGGCGACATGCTCGTCGTCGTGGGGGACAACGCGTTCCTTCTCCAGACGCTGCGCGAGCACGCTCCCGACGTGCCGGTGCTTGGGGTCGGGAGCGCGGGCTTCGGCGTCCTGATGGAGGTCACTGTCCAGGAGTTCGAGGCGAACGTGAAGCGCCTGAGGGCGGGCGACTTCTGGGTCGAGCCGGTGGACCGCATGCTCTGCCAGGTGGGCGTCCGCGAGTTCGCCGCGCTCAACGAGGCCGCCATCGTGAGCGCGCAGGCGGGACAGTTCGTGCGCTACTCGCTCTGGGTCGACGACGAGCTGGTCTGGCGCGACCGCGGCGACGGCGTCATCGTCGCCACGCCGACCGGCTCCACCGCGTACGCCCTCTCCGCGGGCGGGCCCATCGTTCTCGCGCGCACGCGCGTGTTCAGCCTCGTCCCCATCTGCTCGGGGGACGACCGGCACCCGGTGGTCGTGTCGGAGGAGGCCACCATCAGCATCACCGACGTGAGCGCGGCGAGCGGCGTCGACGTCGTCCTGGATGGGCGCGAGCGGGTCCGCGTGGCGAAGAACGACGTCGTCAAGGTGTCGCGCCACGCCGTCCCCGCGCGCTTCATCCGCTTCGGCGAGAAGCGCTACACGCGCATCCTCGGGAAGCTCAAGCGCGAGGGCGAGCCAAGCCCCGTCCTTGCGGAGGCGCCTCCGTCGGCGCGCTTCGTGCTGAAGCTTCTCGAGTTCGAGGGGCCGCTCACGCAGCAGGAGATGATCCGCGAGTCCGGCCTCTCGCCGCGCACGATCCGCAACGCGGTGACGTTCCTGCTCGCGAACGGCTTCGTGGCGAAGGAGCCGAGCCTCCGCGACGCGCGCCAGGACGTGTACACGCTGCGCTGACGCGGAGAGAGGGCGCTTACCCCGTGAGCCGGAGCGCCGCGAGGTGGATGGACGCGGCGAGAAGGACGCTTCCGACGATGAGGCCACCCAGGAGCGCGAAGTCGCGCACGATCATGCGCTTCGAGGCCTCGTACTGCTCCGGGAACAGCACGTTCAGGGGGAGGTGCGAAGGGTCCGCGGGGCGCGCGAGGCTCATGCTCCGGACGTCCGCCGCCGGGGCGCCCTACGCCTTGGGGCGCGCACCTTGACAAGTCGGAGAACGTTCGTGCAAGAACCGGCAGATCTTGCCGCTTCTTTGGCCGGCAGGGGCGGCGCCTGCCTGCAGACGAGCCTTCATGTGGGGGACAAATCTACCGCAGACCAGGACCATGACCCTCCCGGTCGTGCAGACCCTGCAGAGCCGCCAGTCGCGCTACGAGGCCAACCTGTGGCGACACATGGGCCTCCTCGCGGAGCTTCCGGCGGAGTACCAGACGCTGCCGCAGCCTGACGTGGACCGCCGCATCGCGCGCGCGAAGAAGGACCTGGGCGAGGACCTCGTCATCCTTGTCCACAACTACCAGCGCGACGACATCTACAAGTGGGCCGACGCGACGGGCGACAGCTTCCAGCTCTCCGTGCACGCGAAGCGCACCAAGGCGAAGCACATCGTGTTCGCCGGCGTGACGTTCATGGCGGAGACGGCGGACCTCGTCACCGACGGCGAGCGCAACGTCGTCATGCCCTCGATGGAGGCCTCGTGCCCCATGGCCGGCATGAGCGAGATGGTCCAGGTCTCCCGCGCATGGGAGCGGCTCTCCGAGTGGACCGACACGTCGCGCATCGTGCCGGTCACGTACATGAACAGCTACGCGGACCTCAAGGCGTTCACCGGCGAGAACGGCGGCCTCATCTGCACGTCCTCCAACTCGATCAAGGCCATGAAGTGGGCCTTCGAGCGCGGCGACAAGGTGCTCTTCACGCCCGACCGCTACCTCGGGCACAACACCGCGCGCTGGCTCGACATCCCTGACAGCGAGATCCTCGTCTGGAACCCGTGGGACCCCAAGAACACGGGCGGCGGTCACACGCCGGAGGACGTCGAGCGCGCGAAGGTCATCCTCTGGCAGGGCTTCTGCCAGGTGCACGAGCGCTTCAAGCTCGAGCACGTCCACGAGATGCGCCGCGACTACCCCGGCGTCAAGATCATCGTGCACCCCGAGTGCCGCCGCGAGGTCGTCGAGGCCGCGGACGCGTGGGGCTCCACGAGCGCCATCGAGCAGTGGATCGCGCAGCAGCCCGCCGGCTCCACCATCGCCGTGGGCACGGAGATCCACATGGTCAAGCGCCTCGCCGCGCAGCACCCCGACAAGACGATCTTCCAGCTCTGCGGGCCCCTCTGCCTCGACTGCAACGCGATGCGGCAGATCGACCCGCGGTACATGCTGTGGACGCTCGAGGAGCTTCTCGCGGGCAACGTCGTCAACCGCATCCGCGTGGACGACGCCGACCGCGCGCCCGGCAAGCTCGCCATCGACCGCATGCTGGCGCTGTGAGCAGGTCGCGAACGTTCCCCACCGCGGGGGCGCGGGGACCCGCGGGGGTTCGCGAGGACCAGCCGAGACCCCTCCGCGCCCGCTCCGCGCGCTCCGCGTCCTCCGCGGTGAGCGTCTTCTCCTCACCCCGCGCCGGCAAGCTCGCCATCGACCGCATGCTCGCGCTGTGAGCAGGTCGCGAACGTTCCCGCTCACCGCGGGGGCGCGGGGCACGCGGGGATTCACGAGGATCTTTTGAGACGTCTCCGCGCCCGCTCCGCGCGCTCCGCGTCCTCCGCGGTGAGCGTCTTCTCCTCACCCCGCGCCCCCGCGGTGAGCGTCTTCCGACGCGGGCGCGGTGCGACGTACGCGGAGCCGCCGCGTTGATGCGCCCGCGCACGCTCGTCGCCCCATGCTCGGCCACTGGGCCCTCTTCGGGCTCGCCGTCCTCGCCGGCGCGGCGCTCGCGACGCAGGCGGGCGTCAACGCGACGCTCGGCCGCGGCCTCCAGAGCCCCGTCCACGCCGCCCTCGTCTCCTTCGCCGTCGGCACGCTCGCGCTCGCCGTCGCCGCGTTCGCCCGCCGCGACGCCATCGCGAGCGCGGAGCAGGTGCGCGCCATCCCGCTCTGGGCCTGGGTGGGCGGCTTCCTCGGCGCGTTCGTCGTCGCCATGTCCATCGAGCTCGCGCCGCGCCTGGGGGCCGCGCCCTTCCTCGCCGCCATCATCGCGGGGCAGCTGGTGACGGCGCTCGTGCTCGACCACTTCGGCTGGCTGGGCTTCGTGGAGCGCGTCGTCACGTGGCAGCGGCTCGCCGGCGTCGCGCTCGTCGCGACGGGCGCGCTCCTCCTGCGCGGGACGTGAGCGGCAGGTAACCGACGGGCTGATAGGCGCGCGCTCCCGCACGCTACGCATGGGCCTGCCCAAGCCGAGCGTCGACGACATCCTGCGCGACATGGCGGACAAGACCGTGCGCGTCTCGGCCGTGGCGGAGCTCCCGACGCGCTTTGGCGAGTTCCAGGTCGTCGCGTTCCACGCGCCCAACGAGACGAAGGAGCACGCGGCGCTCGTCGTGGGCGACATCGCCGGCGCGGAGGACGTGCCCGTGCGGCTTCATTCGGAATGCCTCACCGGCGACGCGTTCACCTCGTTCCGCTGCGACTGCCGCCAGCAGCTCGAGACGGCGATGGAGACGCTGCAGCGGCTCGGCAAGGGGGCAATCCTCTACCTGCGCCAGGAGGGGCGCGGCATCGGCCTCGAGAACAAGATCCGCGCCTACCAGCTGCAGGAGGCCGGCTACGACACGAACGAGGCGAACGTGCAGCTCGGGTTCAAGGCCGACGAGCGCGACTACCGCATCGCGGCCGACATGCTGCGCGCGATGGGCGTGAAGAGCGTGCGCCTCATCTCCAACAACCCCGACAAGGCGCGCGACCTGCAGCAGCACGGCATCCGCGTCTCGGGGCGCATCCCGATCGAGATCCCCGCGAACAAGTACAACGCGAGCTATCTCGAGACGAAGCGCGTGAAGAGCGGCCACCTGCTGCCCGAGGTGCCGCCGATGGTCGTGGGCGAGCAGCTCGACTGCCTCCACCGCCACTCGAACGAGGAGCAGCGCATCCGTCCCGCGTGAGGCGGCCGCTTGGCCGCTCCGCGCAGCGGCTAGCCGACGGGGATTTGCCTGCGGCGCGAGCGTAGCGTCACGATGACGCACCACACCCCCGAGCACGTCGCCGCCCGCGCCCGGATGCACCCCACGCGCCACGGTCTCGACGAGCAGGCGCGGCGCTCGATCGTCATCATGCTCAACCAGCGCCTCGCCGACTCGGCCGACCTCTACTCGCAGACGAAGCACGCGCACTGGAACGTGAAGGGCATGGACTTCTACCAGCTCCACAAGCTCTTCGACGAGCTCGCCGAGATCGTGGAGAAGCACATCGACGAGCTCGCGGAGCGCGCGACGGCGCTGGGCGGCACCGCGCTTGGCACCGTGCGGATGGCGGCGCAGAACTCCGCCCTCCCGGACATGCCGACCGACGCGCTCACCGGCCGCGAGTTCGTGGAGGCGCTCGTCGAGCGCTACGCGCGGCACGCGAAGGGCGTGGGCGAGGGCATCGACCGCGCGGAGGAGTCGGGGGACAAGGTCACCGCCGACCTCCTCACGGAGATCGCCGCCGAGATCGACAAGGCGCTCTACTTCCTCGAAAGCCACCTGCAGGGGCGCGCGACGCCGTAGCCGCGGAAGTTTCCGCGAGACCGGCAAGCATCCGCGCCTCGTCGAAGGGCCGATGAACATGGCAGGGAACAAGTCCATCCTGGCAGGCATCGCGGCCCTCGGCCTCGTGGCGGCGGGCGCTCTGGGCGCGGCCGTCGTCGCGCCCGACATGCTCGCGCGCGCGAAGGCGCAGGACGCGCCGGAGGGCGCCGCGAGCTTCAGAGGCATCGCACCGCTCGCCTTCGAGGACGCGGAAGGCGACGCGAGCGACGCCGCGTGGGGCGACCTTGGCACCTACGCCGACTGCGCCGCCGGCGGCATCCTGGGCGGCGGCTGCCTCGGCCTCGTCCCGGCGGTGCGCTCGCCTCGCGCCGCGCCTCACCTCGACATCCTCGCGCTCGGTCTCGCCGAGCCGACGGCCGACGAGGTCGTCGTCACGCTCAGCATCGCGCGGCTCGACGAAGGGCTCGCCGCGCTCGCGTCGCCGCCCGGCATGCACCGCATGACGACCTACGGCGTGTGCTTCTACACGGAGAACGGCTGCACGCGCGCCGCCTCCCTGCACGCGATGCGCCACGGCGAGGACGCGCACCTCGAGGCGCGCTTCGAAGGCTACAGCGAGGCCTGCAACGCCTGGTGGTGGTGCGCGTGGCCGCTCCCCGTCGACGTCCAGTACGGCGCTCCCGCCACGATCACGTGGACGATCCCGAAGGCGTGGTTCGCGTTCGACGGCGCCCTCGAGGTGCGCGAGCTCGACGCGGCCGTCTGGTGGAGCGACCAGCCGACGGCGTTCCCGATGTGGCACGGCGGCGCGACGCTCCACACGCCGGTGCGCCACGTCCACGACCACACCTTCACGCCGGGCGCCTTCGGCGTCGCCGACGTCACGCCGCCCTTCCCCGTGGGCGCGACGCTCGCCCCGCCCACGCGCGCGCCGCTGACGCCGCTCGACGCGCCGCTCGCGAGCGGGCGCGGCGGCGCGACGCACGCCCACGGGAGCTCGTACGACCGGCCCGAGCTCGACCTCGTGGGCTTCGACATGCACGAGGAGTCCGACGGCACGCTCGTCCTCGTCCTCGCGCTGACGCGGGCGGACGCGCACCCGACGTACGACTTCGACTACTCCGTCGCGCTCGCCTTCGCCGGACGCCCGACGATGGAGATCGGCTACCGCCAGGAGCACGGCGAGCCGATGGGCTACGCGGGCGTGTGCATCATGGAGGAGTGCCAGGAGAGCCGCACCCACGAGGTGCCCGCGGAGTTCGTCACCGGCGCCCCCGCCTTCGTCGTCGTCCGGCTGCCTCCCGACGTGCTCGCGGACCTCGGCGCGTTCGAGGCCGGCGAGACGACGACGCTCGTGTGGGTGAGCTCGATGGTGACCGACGGCAGCCAGTACTTCGGCGAGTACGACGGCGCGGTCTACGGCGACGTGCACCACGCGTTCATGGCCGACGAGATCGTGGGCGCGCTCCCGTTCACGCTCGGCAGCGGCCACCGCGCGTCGCCGGACGCCTTCGCCGCGAGGCACGCGCACTGAGGCCGCGCCAAAGCTTCATCCCCCGCGCGCGCGTCGGCCGGAGCGGCATGGTCCTCGAGACCGGCATCGTCGTCGCGGGCACCGGCTACGCGGGGAGCGCCATCGCGCGCCACCTCACGGACCCGAAGAACAACGCGCCTTTCACGCTCATCGACAAGACGCACGGCGAGATGCTCGTGGACGTCATCCTGAGCGAGCACGGCGTCGTCGCGGGCGTGCTTCTCGCGCGCGCGGGGGATGAAGCTTTGGCGCGGCCTCAGTGCGCGTGCCTCGCGGCGAAGGCGTCCGGCGACGCGCGGTGGCCGCTGCCGAGCGTGAACGGCAGC
>DASRYU010000181.1:0-8658 GCA_035687045.1 Thermoplasmatota archaeon
CGCCCGGGGAGGCCCGTGTCCACCTCGCGGGTGACGGTCTCGCCGATGATGACCTGCGCGGTGGCGACGCTTTCGGCGTTGCGGTTGTCCGTGACGGTGACCTTCGCGAGGTAGGTGCCGTTGCGCGCGTACTGGTGCGAGACGGTGGGGTTCTGCGTCGTGACGGGGTCGGTGCCGTCGCCGAAGTCGAAGTAGTACGTGCGGATGCTGCCGTCGATGTCCGACGACTGCGACGCGTCGAGCTCGATGGGGTCGTTCGCGTTCGCGATGGGCGGAAGGATGGAGAGGACGGCGACCGGCGGGCGATTCTGCAGGACCTTCGGCGTCGCGGTCACGGCGGCGCTGGGGTCGGACTGCATCGGGTTGAGCGTCGTCACGGTGTAGGTGTACGTCTGGTTCGGCGTGACGGCGCGGTCGATGTAGTTCATCGTCTCGATGTCCGTGGCAATGATGCGCGCGCTGCTCGAGCCGCCGCCCTGGCGGCTGACGTAGTAGCGCAGGTTCTCGACGGGCGCGTCGCCCGTGTCGATGGGGGCCGCCCACGAGATGCGCACCTCGCCGTCGAGGCCGACGGCGCTCACCTCGGACGGCGGCTCGGGCTTGCGGACGAGCGCCACCTGCCCCTGCGCGGAGGGCGGGCTCTGGCCGACCGCGTTCTCGCTCACGACGGCGTAGTAGTACGTGCGGCCGCGCGAGACGGCGGTGTCGACGTAGGTCGTGGCGGAGTCGGAGAGGTCGGCGATGGGCTCGCCGGCGCGGCCGGGGAGCGTGGAGCGGTAGACGATGTACTTCTGCACGGGGCTCGCGGGCGGGATCCACGAGACGCGCACCGAGCTCGCGGAGCCGCTGGCGACGACCTCGGCGGTGACGGCGCTGGGAGGCGGCGGCACGGCGACGGGCGTCACGGTTTGCGTCGGGCTCGCGGCGCCCTCGCCGCGCGCGGCGTTGACGGCGCGGATCTGATAGCGGTACGTCTCGCCGTTCGTGACGTCGCGGTCCACGTACTCGGTGGCGCCGGGCGGGGGCGACGCGATGACGCGGCCGTCGCGGATGACGCGGTAGCCGGTGATGTTCGAGCCGCCGGTCTCCTCGGGCGCGATCCAGCGGAGGACGACCTCGTTGTTGCCAGGATATGCGACGAACTCGCCGACCGCGCCGGGCGCGGTGAGGCCGCCGGCGCGCGTGACGCGGGCCCCCACCTCGCTCTCGCCGATGGCGTTGACCGCGGTGATGCGCCAGACGTACTCGGTGCCCGGGCGGACGGTCGTGTCGTCGTAGGAGAGGACCGTCGTCTCGGTGAGGCGCGCCTCGGCGCCGCCGACCGGGGCGCGGTAGATGCGGTAGCCCGTGACGGCGGAGTCTCCGTTGTACGCGGGGGCCTCCCACGTGAGGCGCACGCCGCCCTGGATGTCGCTCGCGACGGCGGAGCGCGGCGCCCACGGGGGCGTGGGGCGCGGGTCGAGGCGCAGGATGGCGTCGCTGAGCTCGCGCGCGGCGCCCGAGCGTCCGCCGAGGACGAGGAGCGTCGTGCCGTCGCTCGTGACGGCCTGGCCGAACATGGGGCCGGGGAGCGAGGGCGTGATGACGCGCGCGGAGGGCGTGCCCGCGCTGCTCACGGCGACCTCGATGACGGTGGAGGCGGCGCTCCCGTCGGAGAGGAGGCCGCCGGGGATGTACGCCTTGCCGCCCGCGACGCCCGCGTGGATGAACTGCGCGCGGTAGGGGATCTCGCCCGCGACGCCGACGGCGAACTCGGCGCCGAAGGTCGGGTCGAACATGATGATGCGCTTCGTGATGCACACCTGGATCTGGTGCGTCTGGCCGTCCGAGGTCGTGTACGTGGGGCACGGGTTGTGCTCCGCGTTGTGGTCGGAGAGGCCGCCCATGATGTAGACGCGGCGCCCGAGCACGGCGGCCGCGCCGTCCTGCACGCCGTAGGGGAGCTTCGTCGAGAGCTCGCGCAGGCGCGCGCCGCTCCCCTCGTTCTCGGTGGGCACGAAGCGGAGGACCCAGTCGTGCCGGCCCGTGTTGGGCAGGTCGCTGTAGTCGAAGGTGAAGCCGCCGAAGAGGTAGATGGCTTGGCTCGTCGCGGCGCCCGCCATGCCCCACGTGCCGATGGGGAGGCGGTCGTTGAGGAGGCGGATCTGGTTGTTCGCCGGATTGAACTCAAAGATGTCGCGCACCGCGCGCGGGACGGGCTCGGGGTTCCCGTCGGCGTTGATGTCGATCTGCACGATCTGCGTGCCGCCGAAGAAGTAGATCTTGCCGCCGAAGGCGACGGCCGTGCCCGAGTAGCGGCCCGCGCTGCCGCCGACGGTGGAGCCGCCCACGGGCGCCGGGAAATGGGCCACGGTGGTGATCTGCCCCGTCGCAGGATCGTAGCGACGGATGGCGGAGGAGTAGGTGTCGCTCGTCTCGCGCCCGCCGAAGAGGTAGACGACGCCGTCGACCTGCGCGGCCGCGGCGCCCACGATCGGGACGTCGAGCTTCGTCGCCTGCGGCGTCACCGCGGCGGCGTCGGCGAGGCCGGCGAAGCTGACGGAGACGACGAGGAACGCGAGCGTGAACGGCCATGCGCGGGGCATGTCGGCAACCTACCCGCCGCGCGAGTGGGGAGGACCCCATATAACAGTTGCCGAGGGGCCTCGGACGCTGCGCGCGGGCACGGGCCGAGGCGCGGGCGGAGGCACGGGCCGAGGCGCGGGCGGAGGCGCGGGGCGGGCGGAGGCGCGGGGCTCGCGCCTCACTGCGCGGCCTTGAGCGCCGCCTCGAGGACCTCGACGCCGGCGTCGACCTCTTCGCGCGTGATGGTAAGCGGCGGGATGTAGCGCACGCTCGAGGCGCCGCAGGGGAGGAGCACGAGCCCGCGCTTCGCGGCCTCCTCGACGAGCCGGTCCTTGAGCTTGCCGTGGGGCTCCTTCGTCCGGCGGTCCTTCACGAAGTCCGTCGCGAGCATCAGGCCCAGGCCACGGACGTCGCCGATGACGTCGTGGCGCTGCGCCATCTCCTCGAGGCGCGAGCGCAGGTGCGCGCCGACCTTCTCCGCGTTCTCGACCAGGCGCTCCTCCTGGATGACCTGCAGCGTCGCGAGCGCGGCGGTGGTGGCGAGCACGTTGCCGCCGTACGTGTTCGAGTGGCGGCCCGACATGTCGAAGTCGAGGTCCGCGCGGACGACGGTCGCGCCCATGGGCACGCCGCTCGCGATGGCCTTGGCGAGGCTCATGATATCAGGCTCGACGCCGAAGTGCTCGCAGCCGAACATCCGGCCCGTGCGGCCGAAGCCCGTCTGCACCTCGTCGGCCACGAGAAGGATGCCGTGCTTGTCCGCAAGCTTGCGGAGCTTCGGGTAGAAAGACTTCGGCGGCACGACGTAGCCGCCCTCGCCCTGCACCGGCTCGAAGAAGATGGCCGCGACGTCCTGCGGCGGGAGCATGTGGCCAAAGAGCTGCGACTCGATGTAGTCGATGGCCTTGTCGGCGAGCTCGTCGGGCTTCTCGTAGCCGTCGATGCCCCAGATGTTGCGGTAGGGGTTCGGGAAGGGCGCGTGCGTGACGCCCGGCATCCACGGGAAGAAGCCCGCCTTGTGCACGATCTTCGACGCCGTGAGCGCCATCGAGCCGTTGCTGCGGCCGTGGAAGGCGCCGGTGAACGCGAGGAGCTGCTGGCGCTTCGTCGCGGCCTTCGCGAGCTTGATCGCGGCCTCGTTCGACTCCGTCCCGCTGTTCCCGTAGAAGACCTTCTTCGCGAAGCGGCCGGGCGTGAGCGCCGTCAGGCGCTCGGCGTACTCGACCTGCTGGTCGTAGTAGAAATCGGTCCCCGCGAAGTGGATGAGCTTCGCCGCCTGCTCCTGGATCGCCTTCACGATCTTCGGGTGCGAGTAGCCGGTGTTCACGACGCCGATGCCGCTCGTGAAGTCGAGGAGCCGGTTGCCGTCGACGTCCGTCACCCACACGCCGTGCGCCTCGCGCGCCGCGATGGGGCTCGTCTTCGTCGTCGTGACGAGCGCGCGCGTGTCGCGCTCGACGATCTTCTGCGCGACGGGCCCCGGGATGGCAGTGCGGACGTCCGGCTTCATGGGGCGCCGTGAGACGGCGCGAAGGATAACGCTTTGGATTCCGTGATGAGAAGGCTGCCACGCATGGACATGTCCATGGCACTACAGGAACAAGCAACGCGGACGGCGGGTTCCGCAGGCGCGGCGGCGTCGCCCGAGCGGCCGGGCGCAGCCGGATGAGGCCTTTCCGGCGCTAGAGGTGGTAGAGCTCCGGGCGCAGCCTCGGCAGGAGCGCCATGAGCACGGCCGGCTCGGTGAGCTGCGTGCGCGTGACCTGGCCGCGCGAGAGGAAGCCCACCGCCCCCTCCTTGCGCCCGATGTCCTCCACCGACGCGAGCCGCCCCACGACGTCGCCCACGGTGGCCCCCTTGCGGAGCTCGTCCGTGATATCAGCCGGGTAGGAGAACCCCGGGCCGTGGCCGTAGGTGAAGCGGCCCGCGTGGTCGAGCACCACGCACGCCTGCACGTCCAGAAGGCCCGCCACCGCGCGCGACTCGAAGAGCCCCGCCTCGATGCCCACGGCGAAGTCGGCCTCGGGCCAGCGCGCGAGCGCGGCGCGGGCGCGCGTGCGCGCCCCCTCCCACGTCGCGTCCTCGAACGGCTGCGCGGCGACGCCGCTGTCGACGCCGAAGCCGCGCACCTCCGCCGCGCCGAAGAGCCGCGCGACCGCGGCGCGCACGGCCTCCACCTTCACCGGGTTCTCGCTGCCGACGGCGACGCGCAGCGGACGCGCGAGGCGCCCCTCCGCGTCCACCTCGCCGTTGCGGATGCGCGTGGACTTGATGGGGCGCGCGTCGTCCGCGAGGATGTAGGGCGCGAGCACGACGCGCAGCGGCGCGAGACCCGCGCGGCGGCGCGCCTCGTTGATCTGGTCGGCCGTCCCCGCCGTCTCCTCCGTCGCGGCGATGGCGTCGAAGCGCGGCTCGAGCGCGAAGCCGAACGCGTCGTCGATGGGCTTGATCTCCGCGCGCCCGATGTAGCCGCGCTCGGCAAGGAACGCGCGCAGGTCCGCCACGCGGTCCTCCCAAGGGCGCACCTTGCGCGCGCGGCGCGCGTTCGCGAACGCGTCGGTCGTGACGCCGATGCTCACGCCCTGGTCGCCCGCCGCGAACGCCGCATCGAGGAGCGCGCGATGCCCGCGGTGCAGGACGTCGAACGTCCCGCCCATCGCCACGCGCGTCAAGGCGCACCCCTCTCGCCGAGGCTGCGGGTCGCGCGGGTCACGCGTTCCGGCACGTTGGCGGGAAGAGAAAAAGCCTCGGACAGCCCTCCGCGCCACGTGCGCGGTCTCCGACTCGCGGCGCTTGCCGCCCTGCTCGCCGGCATCGCCCTCCTCGTCTACGCCGGCATGCAGGGCTCGTTGCGCGTGGGCTTCTTCCTCATCATCCCCTTCTTCTACGGCACCGGCGCCGCCGCGGCGCTGGGCATGCTTCTCCTCATGGCCGCCGGCGTCCTCTGGTTCATGGGGGCGTTCCAGGCGCTCGCGCCGCCGCCCAGCTACGGGGGCGAGGCGCCGCCGCCGGCGGGGGGCGCGCACGCGCCGCCCGAGCGCGTGGAGCGGCGCAGCTCGAGCGGCGGCGTGGTCCTCCTTGGACCCATTCCCATCGTGTGGGGGAGCGACCGGCGCGTGCTCCCCTGGATGGTGGCGGCCGGCGCGGCGCTTCTGGTGCTCGCGCTCCTCGTGAGCTTCGCGCTGCGCTGACGCTCAGGCGGGGCCGACGTTGATCTCGCCGTTCGACGTGGTGAGCGCGGCGGAGACCTGGTGGTCGCGCGAGCGGAAGCCGCTCGTCTCGAACGTGCGCATGTTGCACGGCGGCGTGTAGTACTGCGAGCCCTGCGGGCACGGCCCCTCCGTCCCGTCGCGCAGGGTGAAGTCCACCTCGCCGTTCGAGGTGGTGCCCGTCATCGAGTAGCCGTACGCGGGGCCTTCCGGGACCTTGAGCGCGATCTCGCCGTTCGACGTCGTCAGCGCCCAGCGGCCGTCGCCGATGGGGCGGACGTCCGCGTCGATCTTGCCGTTGGACGTCGTGAGGGCCATGTGCGTGACCTCGCCGCGCGCGCTGATGCGCCCGTTCGAGGTCGTGAGCGCGAGGCCGTCGGTGCGGCCGCCTTCGAGCGAGACGGCTCCGTTCGACGTCACGGCCGAGACGCGCATGAGGAGGTCGCGCGGCATCCGGAGCTCGAGCGTCACGGAGCGGCCGTCGGAGCTCCCCTCGTGCTCCGCCTCGACCTCCACGAAGTGGCCGGAGCGGCCCTCGTGGCTCCAGCGGAACGCGATGTCGTCGAGCGCCTGCATCGCCGCGTCGGCGGTGGACCCGCGGGCGCGCAGCGTCGCGACGAAGCCCCACGTGGCGCCGCTCGACTCGCGGATGGTGATGGCGCCGTTGAACGTCTCGAGGGAGACGTCCATCCGCTCGAAGCCGGACAGCGTGCCGGCGACGGTCACGACGCGCTCCGCGCAGAAGCGCTGGCCGTCGATGCCGAGGCTGGACGTGCAGAGCTCCGACTTCTGGGTCCGCGTCTCGCTCGCCGTCATAGAGCCTCCCGCGGCAGGCTCTCGCTCCTGGATCGCGTTCGCGTCCTCGGGGAGGGCGATGCAGCCGGCGAGAGCGAGCGTCAGCGCGAGGGCGGGGGCCAGGAACGCGCGGGGAAGGAGGGTGCGCATGGCGCCACGACCGCGACCATGTTTTAAAGCCGTGTTGGACCGAGCGTTGCAGCGAGCGGAAGGTTCCGCTCCGCTGGAGGAGGCGAGGGGAAACCCCGGAAGAAGGGGCCGGCCGCGGTGTGCGCTGCGGCGCGGCGTCCCGGGCGGCGTGTGCGTCCACCCGGGGGAGGAGGGGTCTCCCGCACGCCGTCGAAAGGGGCTCGCGCGCTTAAGCTTCGCGGTTTCTTGCAATCCAGATATCGCAAAACGTTGAAATCACGCGACGGCCACTGCGCGGACAGGATGCGCGCGGAGAGGTGGATGCTCACGAAGGAGCCCGACGAGCTGGCGCGCACCGTGCGGATGCTCGCGGCGAGCGTGAACGTGCGCATCCTGCGCGAGCTCGTGCGCGCGCGGCGCCGCGGCGACGGTTGGATGTACCTCTCGCAGATCGCGGCGGCGCTCGACGAGGCGCCGGGCACGGTCGCCAACGGCCTCGGGAAGCTCGCGCCGCTTCTAGAGGAGAAGCGCGAGAAGGGGCTGCGCTACGTGCGCGCGAACTTCACCGACGTCCGCCTCGAGCTGGAGAAGCCGGAGAGGACTACGCGCGCGTGAGCCTCCGCGCCTCGAGCGCGGCGGCCTCGGCGGCGACGTCCTCGCCCGCGCGCCGTCGCACGATGAGGCGCGCGACGTCGAGGCTCACCATGAGCCCGCGGCGGCGGCGCTCGTCCTCCGCCGCGCGCTCGATCGCGGCGGGCGCGGCGGGCGGCGCGGCCGGAGCCGCGGGCGCGGCGGGCCCGGCCTGCGGCGGCGGCGCGGGCGCGGCGGGCGACGCGGCCGCGGGAGGCGGCGGCGCGACGTTCCCCTCGAACGCGTCGGGGCCCGGGCGGAAGTTGAGCGGGATGTCGATCGCGTGCACGTCGAAGGACGGTCGAAGCGCGCCGTTCTCCTCGCGCAGGAGCCCCGCCTCCACCGCGCGGTGCACGCAGCGCTTCGCGTCCTCGGGCGCGAACCAGCGGAGGTCGTAGGCGAGGAGGAGGCGGAGGTCGCCGCCGGGCATCGCGTCGACTCCCTTCCTGCGGAACGCGAACGCGATGGCGCGCGCGAGGTCGCTCGTCACCCGCTCGCCTCCTTCGGCAGCGCGAGCGGCGCGAGCATCGCGCCCGCGAAGCCCATGCTCTGCGCGGCGGCGACGCTCACCGGGCCCTGCACGTAGCGCGGCGTGCGCGAGAGCGGGAGCGCGCGCAGCGCGTCCTCACGCGCGTCGTCGATGACCATGACGAGGCCGAGGCCCAGCTCCTCCGCAAGCGTGACGACCTGCGCCGCGTCGCGCTTGTCGCGCGGGTGCTGCAGGAAGGCGCCGCGCGGGAACTCGAGCGCGAGGAAGAGCGTGCCCGGCTGGCACACCTCGACCGCCTCCTCCAGCTCGTCGGGCCGGTCGAGGGTGTTCCACCGCATCGTGACCGCTTCTGCGCCGGCGATGAAGAGGTCCATCGCGTCGTCCGCGTAGCGCGAGCCCGCGTCAGCCCAGAGCGCGCGGCGGCGCGCGGCGTGCTGGATGAACTCGAGGTCGGCGTCGTTCTTGCGGACGCCGGCGACGTCCGTGACGACGACGCGGCCGAAGCGGCGCGCGAGGTCCGTGAGCACGCGCTCCGGGTCCTGGCCGGGGTACTCCGGGAAGCGGCCCTCGTCGAGGTGCACGACGGGGAGCGTCTCGAACGTCACGCGACGGTCAGGCGGCCCCACCCTCAAGAAGCTTAAGTGAGAGGCGGCCACATGCCCGAGCGCCGCGATGACGAGGAACCATTCGCCGAGCTACCCAGCATAACGTGACGAGTGATGGGCGAACGGAGCGGCTTCTTCTTCCTGCACTACGTGGCGCGCCTCCCAGGCTCGGTCGCTTCGCGCCCGAGCCGCGCGCCACTTCGTGGCAGGGGGCTCTGCCCCCTGCACCCCCGCC
>DASRYU010000182.1:0-4667 GCA_035687045.1 Thermoplasmatota archaeon
GAGCTTCCGACGCAGGAGGCGGGCCGGCCCACCGCGCGCCCCGCCCTCGCGGAGCGCAAGGCCGACAAGCTGTCGTCGGGGGCCGACGGCCTCGGGCCTCGCGCGCCCGCCGCGCCCCCCGGAGCGCCGCTCGCGCGCGCGCCGCCCGCCGCGACGCTCGCGCCCTCTTCCGCCGACGCGCGCGCGGCGCCGGAGTCCGCGCCGCCGTCCGCGCGCGAGCCGGAGCGGCACGCGCCGCGCGCGGCGCACGCGCAGCCCCCGACCGAGCGCGTGCAGCCGACGTGGCCCGCCGTCGCGACGCTGGGCGCCGCGCTGGCGCTCGCGCTCCTGGCACCCCTTCTTCTCTACCACCGCCTGCGCGGGCGCGCGATGTCGCGCGGCGGCACGCGCGCGCGGGTCGCGGCGCTTCTCGCCGAGCGGCCGGGGCTCTCGCCCGCGGAGGCGGCGCGCGCGCTCGGCGTGGACCCCACGACGGCGCTCTACCACCTGCGCCGCCTCGTGCGCGAGCGGCTCGCGCTCGTCGAGGAGCGCCGCTACTTCCCCGCCGGCGCGCAGCGCCCCGAAGAGCGCGCGCGGCTTGTCGCGCGGCGGCGCGCGGGGCACGTGCTCGACGCCGTCCGCGCGCGGCCTGGCGCCTCGAAGAGCGCGCTCGCGGCGGCGCTTGCTATCGCTCGCCCCACGCTCTCCCTCCGGCTCGCTCGCCTGGCGCGGGCGGGGCTCGTCCGCCTCGAGCGCGAGGGTCGTTCGGTGCGCGTCTACCCGGGCGAAGCCTTATCATAAAGTGCCCTGCTAGCTCGCTCCGCCTTGTACGTCATCCTCGGCTGCGGCTCCGTCGGCTTCAACGCCGCGCGCCTCTTCAAGAGCCGCAATGAGGAGCTGCTCATCATCGACCGCTCGAAGAAGCGCGTCGAGGACATGCGCGACGCGGGCTACACCGCCGTCGTCGGCGACATGGAGCACCTCGAGGCGTTCAACGCCGACTTCGAGCGCGCAGGGGCATTCCTCCTGCTCTCGAGCAACATGGAGGCGAACCTCGCGGGGCTCAAGCACCTCAAGAGCGCGTTCCCGCAGTCGTACGTCATCGTGCGCGCGCTCGACCCGGTGAGCGCCGAGGCGTTCGAGAAGGCGGGCGCGGACCGCGTCATCACGCCCAGCGACGTCATCGCGCGCGCGGTCCTCAAGGAGCTTGGCGAGTTCGAGAAGCGCCGCAACGTGAGCGCGCTCACGTCCATCCTCCAGGAGTCGAAGAACGTCGCCATCGTGATGCAGTCGAACCCCGACCCCGATGCGCTGGGCTCCGGCATCGCGCTCAAGGCCATCTGCGAGCACTTCGAGGTGCCCGCGACGCTCCTCTACGGGGGCGCGATCGGCCACCAGGAGAATCGCGCGTTCGTGAACCTCCTCGAGCTCTCGCTGCGCCAGATCGGTCCCCGCGAGGACGTGCGCGAGGTGCTCGCGGCCTACGACTGCATCGCCATCGTGGACACGAGCCTGCCGGGCAAGAACAACGTCCTCCCGGAGGACCTCATCCCCGACATCGTCTTCGACCACCACCAGATCGAGGACGAGGACGTGAAGTCGCGCTTCGCCGACATCCGCCCCGGCATCGGCGCGACGAGCACCATCCTCACGCAATACCTCGACCAGCTGGACGTGGAGGTCACGCCGCAGCTCGCGGTCGGCCTCCTCTACGGCATCCGCACGGACACGAAGGGGTTCACGCGGGGTGCCACGCGCGACGACATGGAGGCGGCGACGTTCCTCTCGCAGCACGCGGACCCCGAGCTTCTCGAGAAGATCGAGACGCCGCCGATGTCGTCCGAGACGGTCGACACGCTCGGCAAAGCCATCCGCAACCGCGAGCAGTACAGCTCGTTCGTCATCACGTCGGTCGACTTCGTGCGCGACCGCGACACGCTCCCGCAGGCGGCCGACTTCCTTCTCCAGCTCGAAGGCGTGAACACCGTCATCGTCTTCGGCATCGTCGAGGACGTCATCCACATCAGCGCGCGGACGAACGACGTGCGCGTGAACCTCGGCGAGGCGCTCGAGCGCGCGTTCGGCAAGCAGCACGCGGGCGGGCACGCGAAGAGCGCCGGCGGCCAGATCAAGCTCGGCATCTTCGGCGACGTCGACGAGAAGGAGGCGCTCCTGCGCCTTGCGCGCGACGCCGTGCGCAAGCAGGTGCTCATGGTCCTCGGCCTCGAGGAGCGCCGCAGCGAGCGCGAAGAGGAGTAGGCGCCTGCACGCCGCGCGGGTGCTATCGCACCTGTAGGGACGGAATCCTTATCCCATCCTCCCGAAATGCGCGCGACCGGAGACCCCATGAAGACCATCGGTTTCACGATGATCGCGCTGGGCCTCGCGGTCGCGGCCGTCCCGGCCGTCGCGCAGGGCCAGACCTCCTTCACCCTCGACACGCACACCGACGGTGGCGGGGGCTACTTCACGCTCGAGGGCGAGAGCCAGCGCAACCCGACGCTCAACGTCGCGCCCGGCGAGCAGATCACCGTCACCATCCGCGGCACCGACGACGGCGTCCACAACTTCTGCTACCCCGACACGCGCAGCTGCTCCGAGTACGTGCAGGCCGAGGGCGAGACGCAGACCTTCACCTTCACCGCCCCCGCCTCGGGCTCCGGCGAGTACTTCTGCCTGCCCCACCGCGGCGCCGGCATGAAGGGCACCCTCAGCGCGGGCGGCTCCACCACGAACGGCGGCGGCAGCGACGGCGGCAACGACACGCCCGGCTTCGCGGCCCTCGGCGCCCTCGTCGCCCTCGCCGGCCTCGCGCTCGTCCTCCGCCGCAAGTAAGCGCCCCGCGCGCCACGCGCCTCCCTGTTTTTCATTCTCTATTCCCCGCAGCCATGGCTCAGGCGCCACGCGGGCCCGCTCACCGCGGAGGGCGCGGAGCTCGCGGAGGACGCGCGGAGACGCCGCCGCGGACGCTCACCGCGGGGGGCGGGGGACGCGGGGACGCGCGGGGAGCAACGACCTCGTCCTATCCCCCGTCCTCGTCCTCGCCCTCGTCCTCCTCGGCCTCCTCGTCCTCGTCCTCGTCCTCGTCCTCCTCGTCCTCCTCGTCCTCGTCCTCGTCCTCGTCCCTCGGCGTCGGCCTCGGCCTCGGCCTGGGTGCGCCGGCCGCAGGCCGGCGCACCCATTGAGATACGCTTATCACGCCGCCCCTTCGTCGCACCCCGTCCCCCATGCAGGTCGAGCTTCCCGGCATCACGCTCGTCGGAACGGCGCACGTCTCGAAGGCGAGCGTCGACGAGGTGCGCGAGACCATCGCGCGCGTGAAGCCCGCCGTCGTCGCGGTGGAGCTCGACGAGAACCGCCGCAAGGCCATCGTGGACAAGAAAGGGTTCGAGGAGACGCCCATCACGGACCTCCTCAAGGGGGGCCGCGGCTCGTTCATCCTCGCGCAGACGCTTCTCGCGAGCTATCAGCGTCGCATGGGCGCGAAGGAGGGCGTGGAGCCTGGCGCGGAGATGCTCGCGGCGCTCCACTCGGCGGAGGAGCACGCCGCGCAGGTGGCGCTCGTGGACCGCGACATCGGCGTGACGCTGCGGCGCGCGTACGGCCTCATGACGTTCCGCGAGAAGTGGCGCCTCACGTGGGAGCTCTTCAAGAGCGTCATGGGCGCGGAGGACGAGGAGGAGATCCGCGTCTCCGAGATGCTCCAGGAGGACGTCCTCACGACGATGATGGCCGAGCTCGCGGCGATGGCGCCCACCGTCGCGAACGTGCTCATCCACGAGCGCGACAGCTACCTCGCGGCGAACATCCTCGAGGCCTCGAAGAAGGGGCACGTCGTCGCCGTCCTCGGTGCCGGCCACCTCAAGGGCGTGGAGCAGCACCTGCGCAACCCGCACGCCATCCCGCCCAAGGCGCCCCTCGAGGTCATCCCGAAGAAGCGCTTCCCGGTGGGCAAGTTCGTCGGCTGGGCGCTCATCCTCAGCATCGTCGGCTTCCTCGCCTGGGGCCTCTACGAGGGGCTCACGAGCGGCGACTTCCGCAAGGTGCTCAACATCGCCGGCGCGTACGTCCTCATCACCGGCACCTGCTCGGCGCTGGGCGCGCTCGCCGCCCGCGCGCACCCGTTCAGCATCGCCACGGCCTTCGTCGCCGCGCCGTTCACCATCCTCCACCCGACGCTCGCCGCCGGCTGGTTCTCCGGCCTCGCGGAGGCGAAGGTGCGCACGCCGACGGTCAAGGACTTCCACGAGGTGTCGAAGCTCCAGACGCTCAAGGAGTTCTGGGCGAACCGCCTCATGCGCGTCCTCATGGTGGCGGCCCTCACGAACATCGGCGCCATGGTGGGCGCCTACGGAGCCCTGGCGTACTTCCTCGGCGAGTCCAACTTCATGACGAACGTCATCGACTGGATCCGCGGCCTCGCGTGAGTGCCTACGATACCCACCGTTCGCTTTATCAGGGGCACCTCTCTTCCCGCCCCTTGAGGGACCCCATCGTGCGCCTCCTCGTCCTCGCTCTCCTCGTGCTGTCCCTGGTGGCGTCCGCGGCCGCCCAGGAGAACACGTCCGGCACCGAGACCCCCGACGCGGCCGCCGGCGACGGCACGGACGCGCCCGCCGAAGGCGGCGAGGGGGACGGCGCCGGCACGCCCGCCGAGCCGGCGGGCCTGCTCGAGCTCACGATGGAGA
>DASRYU010000183.1:0-16279 GCA_035687045.1 Thermoplasmatota archaeon
ACCCTCCCTCGTCCGCAGGTAGTCTTATCCTCGCCGGGGCGCGTCCGCGGGGCGGGAGGCTTTTCGCCTTTGGGAACCACGCCGCTTCGTACGCTCCTTGTCGCCACGCTCGTCCTCGCGTCCACCTTCGGCGTCGCCGCCGCGGTGCGCGCGGCCGACGAGCCGACGGACCACCTTGTCGCCCTGCCGGGGCACGCGCTCGAGGCGCGCGGCATGTGGCTCATCGACGACTACGGCGTCTTCTCGACGGCGCGGCTGCGCGCGGACGAGGTCGCGGCGCTGCGCGCGGAGGGGGTCGAGGTGGCGCCGTTGACGCACCAGCTGGGGCGCGGCGGGCGGAGCGCGGAGGCGCTGCCGGGGGACCTGCGCGCGCACGCGGCCTCGCCGCTCCAGGTCGTGCAGTTCCGCGGGCCCGTGAAGGCGGAGTGGCGCGAGGCGTTGGATGCGCACGCCATCGCCGTCTACGACTACATGCCTGACCACGCGTACCTCGTGCGCGCCTCGCCCGCCGGCATCGCGGCGCTCGCGCAGATGGACGTCGTGCGCGCCATCGAGCCCTACCACCCGGGCTGGAAGCTCGCGCCCGAGCTCCACGCGAGCGGCGTGGCGCGCGTCACCGCGCTCGCGTTCCTCGAGGAGCCGCTGCCGGCTGTGCTTGCGGACATCGCCTCCACCGGCGCGACGCCGCTCGAGTGGACGACGGCGCCGCTCGAGCACGTGATCGACCTTCTCGCCACGCCCGAGCAGGCGCGCGCGGTCGCGCGTCTCGCGAGCGTGTCGTGGATCGAGCCCGCGCACGACGAGGGGTCGACGGACAACGCGCAGGCGTCGGCCATCACGCAGAGCGGGACCACGAACGCGTGGCCCGTGCACGCGAAGGGGGTCGACGGCTCGTCGCAGAAGGTCAGCGTCTGCGACACGGGGACGAACACGGACCCCGTCGGCGTCTCGGGCACGCCCATCGCGCTCGTGCGCATGACGCACGAGATGCACAACGACGCGTCGAACTCCGTTCTCCAGTACAACGCGCACCTCGCGCCCGTGAAGCTCCCGTTGGCCCCGCACGGCAAGATCGACCTCTACTACTCGCCCGTCGAGAACGGCATCCGCGGCGACTCGGACGACTCCGACGGCCACGGCACGCACACGTCCGGCACCATCGCGGGCGACGCGCCGATGCACGGCATGCGCAACGGCAACGACGGCGTCGCGTACGCATCGAAGCTCCTCATCTGCGACATCACGTCGGGCGCCACGTTCCACATCCTGAACAACTACAGCGCCTACTGGGACCCCGCGTACGACCGCGGCGCGCGCATCAACTCCAACTCGTGGGGCTCCGCCCACACCTCCGCCTACACGGAGAAGGCGCGCCAGCACGACGCCTACGTGTGGGAGAACCGCGACTTCCTCATCCTGCGCTCGATGGGCAACCTCGCGAGCACGATCCGCCCGGAGGCGGTCGCGAAGAGCGCCATGGGCATCGGCGCCACGAACAACGGCGCCTCCGCCGACAGCGTCGCGTCCTTCTCCGGCATCGGGCCGACGGCCGATGGGCGCATCAAGCCGAACGTCGTCGCGCCCGGCGCGTGCGTCACGTCCTCGTACCTCGGCACCGCGACCTCCTACGCGTGCATCAGCGGCACGTCGATGTCCACGCCGGCCGTCGCGGGCGCCGCGGCGCTCGTGCGCGACTACTTCGCGAAGGGCTACTACCCGACCGGCGCGCCCAGCTCGAACGCGCACGACCCGTCCGCCGCGCTCGTGCGCGCCATCCTCCAGATCAGCGGCCGCGAGGTCGGAGGCGACCGCGGCGTCGCCGGCTTCCCCAACCACGTGCAGGGGTGGGGACGCGTCACGCTCGAGGACGCGCTCTACTTCGCGGGCGACGCGCGCGGGCTGCGCGTCCTCACCGACGAGGGCGTCGCCGCGACGACGGGCTCGCTCTACGAGGCGCAGCTCCAGGTGCAGGCGGGCCAGCCGCTGCGCGTGATGCTCGCGTGGAGCGACTACCCCGGCGCGGCGGGCGCCAACCCCACGCTCGTGAACGACCTCGACCTGCGCGTCGTGGACCCGAACGGGAACGTGCTCGGCGCGCCCGACAACCGCAACGTCGAGGAAGCCGTCTACGTCGCGAGCCCCGTCGCGGGCACGTACACGCTGCGCGTCGTCGGCGCGAACGTCCCGCAGGGCCCGCAGCCCTTCGCCCTCGTCGCCACGGGCAGCTTCGCCTGAGGGAGGATGGGAGGAGCGAGGAAGGGAGCGAGGGCCCCTCCTCCCTCTCTCCCTCGCTCCCTCTCTCCCTCGCTCCCTCGCTCCCTCTCTCCCTGCGCCCGTCAGGGCGCCAGCTTCGCGCGCAGCGCGTCGGGGACCTTCTTCTTCTCCTGCTTCGCGTAGTCGTAGAAGACCTGCACGGTCTCCCCCTCGGCGAGGAGGCGGCCGCTCTTCTTCTCGGTGATGATGTAGCGCAGCGTGAAGCTCGTCTCGCCCACGCGCCCCGGCGTCACCTCGACGACAAGCTCGTCGAACATCGTCGCGGCGCTGCGGTAGTCGACGACCGCGCGCGCGAGGATGATGTCCAGCTCGTTCGCGCGCTCGGCGCCGACAAGCTCGAAATACGCCGTCGTGCGCGCGTTCTCCATGTACGTGAGGTACACGGCGTGGTTCACGTGCCCCGCGGCGTCCAGGTCGCGCCACTGCACGCGCAGCTCGTAACGGTAAGGCCAGAACGGCACGCGCGCGGGAGCCGGCCCCGCGCGAAAAGCGTATCGCACCCGCGCGGGTGCAGGGGCGACACCTTCAGAGGCAGGCGGCGACGTGGCGAATGCGGTCACAAGGCCCGCGACCTCCTCCCCCAACCAACCCAGTCGCCGCGGGCCTTGCGTTCCCACACGAGCCGGGGCGCCTGCCGCACGAGTCGCCGTTCTGCCTTCGGGCACGGCGGGCGCCCCGTCTCCCTCTCTTCTGCGGCTACTTGCGCGGCCGCGGAGGCCCGTCCTTCGTCGCCACCTCGAGGCCGCGCTCGCGCCCGAGCACGCGCATGAGGATGGCGTCGTGCGTCTCGCCCGCCGTTCCTCCCGTCTCCGACTCCATGCCCATCTGCCGCACGTGCGGCGACTCCTTCGTCTCGTCCATCGACGCGAGCACGCCGCCAGCCCCTATGACTCGCGTGGCCGCGGCGTCGATAGCCTCTCCAGGGAAGGGATAAGCCGGCGCCGCTCCCTCGCGGGGCGGGAGAGGAACACCTGCCGCACCGCCCGCTCGCCCATGCCCTCGTCGGGCTCTTTCTTCTCGCGTCGCTCGCGCCGGCCGCCGCAGGGCCCGTCGCGCCGACGCTCACGCTCGAGACGGTGGCCACCGGTCTCGCCCTGCCCCTGTTCGTGACGCATGCGGACGATGGCTCTGACCGCGTCTTCGTCGTCGAGCAGGGGGGCCGCGTGAAGCTCCTGGGCGGAGGAACGTGGCTCGACATCACGCCGAAGGTGCGATGCTGCGGCGAGCGCGGGCTCCTCGGCCTCGCGTTCGCGCCCGACTTCGAGACCTCCGGCCGCGTCTACGTCAGCTACTCGCGGCAGCCCAACGGCGACGCGACGCTCGAGCGCCTCACGCTCAACGCCAGCACGGGCCGTCCGAACCCGAACGGCACCGTGCTCCTGACGGTGCCCGACGTCTACGCGAACCACAACGGCGGCATGCTCGCCTTCGGCCCCGACGGGTACCTCTACTGGTCGACGGGCGACGGCGGGGGCGCGGGGGACCCGCAGGGGAACGGGCAGAACACGAACACGCTCCTGGGCAAGATCCTCCGCCTCGACGTCTCGGGTCCGGCGGGCTACGCGATCCCGCCCGACAATCCGTTCGCGAACGGCGGCGGCCGACCGGAGATCTGGGCGTACGGCCTGCGCAACCCGTGGCGCTTCAGCTTCGACCGCGAGACGGGCGACCTCTGGATCGGCGACGTGGGCCAGAACCTGATGGAGGAGATCAACTTCCAGCCCGCAGGGAGCCCCGGTGGCCAGAACTACGGCTGGAACGGCTGGGAAGGCGTCCTTCCCTACGGGGGCGGCTCGACGCCCACCCCCGCAGGGCGCACGTTCCCGGTCATCGTCTACACGCACGTGCCCCACTGCAGCGTGACGGGCGGCTACCGCTACCGCGGCGAGGCGGAGCCCGCGCTCTCGGGCTGGTACGTCTACGGCGACTACTGCAGCGGCGTCATCTGGGGCGCGCGCGAGGTCTCGCAAGGCGTGTTCCAGCCCGTCCAGCTCCTCGACACGCCCTACTTCATCTCCAGCTTCGGCGAGGACGAGCGTGGCGAGCTCTACGTGGCCGACCTCGGCGGGCGCGTGTTCCGCGTCCGCGCCGCGCCGTAGGCCGGCGCGACCCGACGCCTTCAAAGGAGGCAAGGCGTCTGGCCGCGCGACATGACGAAGCCGTACCGGCTCCCCAGCCACATCCGGCCGCGCCGCTACGACATCCACCTGCACGCGCGCGTGGGGCAGCCGACCTTCCGCGGCAGCGTGCGCATCGGGCTCGACATCTCGCGCGCCGGCGAGCGCATCGAGCTCCACGGGCGCGACCTCGAGGTGCGCTCCGCCACGCTGCGCGCAGGCGCGAAGGCGATGCCCGCGCTCGCCTCCTACGACGCCGACGCGGAGGTCATCGCGCTCGCGCTCGACGAGACGCCGCCCGCCGGCGAGGCGACGCTGGAGATCGAGTACGAGGGGAAGATCAGCCGGAGCATGGAGGGGCTCTACCTCTCGAAGGACGGCGCGGAGGAGTGCCTCGCGACGCAGTGCGAGGAGACGGACGCGCGCGCCATCTTCCCCTGCTTCGACGAGCCGGCGTTCAAGGCGCGCTTCCAGCTGAGCGTCACCACCTCGCCCGACGTCCTCGTCCTGGGCAACGGGCCGCTCGAGGACGTCGAGGAGCGCGACGGGCAGAAGACGTGGCGCTTCGCCCCGACGAAGACGATGTCCACATACCTTTTCGCCACCGCGATCGGCCGCTTCGCGAGCACGCCCGAGAAGGTCGTGCGCGGCGTCCCGATGCGCGTGTACGCGATGGAGGGGAAGGAGACGCTGGGCGAGTACGGCAACGACCTCGCCGCGCGCCTCCTCCCGTGGTTCGAGGACTACTTCGGCGCGCCCTACCACTTCGACAAGTACGACCAGATCGCCGTGCCGAGCTTCAGCGCGGGCGCGATGGAGAACTCGGGGCTCGTCATCTTCCGGCAGTCGCTTCTCCTGCGCGACCCGAAGACGACGAGCTGGCAGCAGGAGAAGCTCATCGCGCGCGTCATCGCCCACGAGTTCGCGCACCAGTGGTTCGGCAACCTCGTGACGATGGCGTGGTGGGACGACATCTGGCTCAACGAGAGCTTCGCCGAGTGGATGGCGCACAAGAGCGCCGACGCCGTCGCGCCCGAGTACCGCCTCTGGGACGACTTCTACGAGAACAAGCGCGAGGCGCTGCGCACCGACGCGCTCGAGTCGACGCACGCCATCTACACGCCCGTCGAGACGCCCGAGCAGGCCACCGAGCTCTTTGACGCCGTCACCTACAGCAAGGGGAGCGTCCTCATGCGCATGATCGAGAGCTTCCTTGGCGAGGACGCGTTCCGCGCCGGCCTGCGCACGTACATGAAGGAGTTCGCGGAGAGCAACGCGAAGGGGGACGACCTGTGGCGCCACCTCGAGGAGGCGTCGCGCCAGCCGGTCGAGTCGCTCTCGCGCTCGTGGATCCTCCAGCCCGGCTATCCGCTCGTCTCCGTCGCGCTCGAGGGCAACGCGCTGCGCCTCCGCCAGCAGCGCTTCTTCTCCAAGCCCGACGCGCCGACGAACGAGCAGACGTGGGCCGTGCCCCTCGTCGTGCGCTACGCGGACGACGCGGGGGTCCACGAGGCGCGCCACCTCCTCGACGCGGCGGAGGGCACGCTCGCGCTCCCGCTCCGCGGCTCCCTCCGCTGGGCCGTCGCGAACGCCGACGGCGTGGGCTTCTACCGGCAGGAGCTCGCGCCGGAGCTGCGCCGGAAGCTTGTCGCGCACATGGGCGAGCTCACGGCGCCCGAGCAGCGCGACGTCCTCGACGACGCGTGGGCGCTCGCGCGCAACGGCCGGCAGCCGATCCGCGCGTTCCTCGAGCTTGTCGGCCCCGTCGTGCGGCACGCGAAGGACCACCACGTCCTCCAGGACGCGGTGCACGCGCTCGACGAGGTGGACGACGTGCTCGCCGAGGCCGGCGACGCCGACGCGCATGCCCAGTTCCGCGCGTGGGTGCGCGCGCTCTTCCTGCCCGAAGCGCAGCGGCTGGGCTTCGAGCCGCGCGTCGGCGAGAGCCGCGACGACACGGAGCGCCGGGCGACCGTCCTCTCGGCGCTCGGGCGGCTCGCGCGCGACCAGGACGCGCTCCGCACCGCCGTCGACATCGCCGCGCGCGAGGCGCGCGACCCGCGCGGGGTCGACCCGACGCTCGCGGGGCCCGCCGTGCAGCTCGCCGCGCGCGTGGGCGACGCCAAGCGCCACGACGCGCACCTCGCGGTGTACGAGGCGCGGCGCGCGTCGGGAGCGCCGCCGCAGCTTGCGCAGCGCTACCTCTACAGCCTCGCCCTCTTCGAGGACCCGACTCTCCTCGCGCGCACGCTGCGCATGATGGGTGAAGGGCGCTTCCCGCTCGAGGCGCTCGGGCCCATGCTGCGGCTGATGCTCGACGAGCGCCACGCGCGCGTCGCGGCGTGGGGCTACCTCAAGGAGCACTGGAGCGACGTGCGTGGGCGCCTGGGCGACATGTGGACGGGCTTCCTCGTGGAGCACACGGGGAACCTGCCCGCGAGCCACCGCGACGACCTCGTCCGGTTCTACGACGAGAACCTGAAGGGCGTCGCGCAGCAGGCGTACGCTCGCGCGCTCGAGGCGATGGACGCGCGGGCGGCCTTCGAGCGCCGCGTCGTCCCGGAGCTCGTCGCGTGGATGAAGCGGCCAGAAGCCTGACGCCCGCCGCACGCGAGCGCTTCGCGATGGACAAGAAGAACGACCCAGGCCTCGACGAGCCGCTGCGCAAGCGCTCGAAGGAGGAGCTTGGCAGCGACGAGGTCGCTCGCTTCGTGAACAACAAGAAGCGCGGCTAGGCCTCGCGCGCCACCAGGCGCGGATCGCGCGCGGCGAAGTCGTCGAACGACCACTCGCCCACGACGTCCTCCGTCAGCGCGCTCACCCGCCGCACCACCTGCTGCGCCAGGTCCACGTGGTACTCGTCGAAGTCGGGGAACGTGCCGTAGGGGGAGAGGCTGAAGCCGAGAAGCTCGTCCTCCTCGCCCCGCCACAGGCGCGTCGCGAGCGCGCGGCAGACGACGCCCTCGTCCTTCCACCGCCCGCCTTCGCCCGTCGTCAGGCGGAGCGCCTCGTGCACGACGCGCGGGACGTCGCGGCCGTTCCAGTGCGTGTAGAGGTAGATGCGCGCGCCGTTGGAGAAGCGGACAACGATGTTGCTCCGGGCTCCCATGCGCGAGGAGGACGCGCGGCGCCGGCTTAGCGACTCTCCGCGCGCGCGCCGCGCGGCGCCCGGCACGCGAAAGCCTAAATCAGCTCGGAGGGGCGCGCGCGTTCACGAGCGAGCGCGCGTACGCCTCGAGGTTCTCGAGCTCCTTCTCGTAGAGCGGGCCCGCGACGCGCGGGTTGAACATCCGCTCGAGCCAGCCCGCGACGCCCGGCTTCGCCTTCCACGTCGTGGCGATCTCGACCTCGCAGGCCGCGTCGCCGCGGGGCCTGACCGTGAACGTGGTGACGTCGCCGGTGTCCACGTCCTCCTCGACGAGGACGCGGCCGGGCTCAGGCTCGCCGACAAGCATGCGCAGGACGCGCGGGCGGCCCATCACCCGCATGGTGACGCGGATGCGCGTGCCCGCTCCGACGCCTCCTTCCTCCACGTCGAGCGCCCCGAAGGTGGGCTGGGGCAGGATCTTCGGGTGGTGCTGGCGGTAATCGGACAGGATCGCGTACGCGCGTGCGGCGGGGACGCCGATGACGCGCGAGACGCGCACGGAGGCCGGCTTCACGCGGCGCGGATGTACCAGAGGAGCATGAAGGGGCGGTTCCGAGGCGGGAAGTGGCTACGCCGCCAGGAACGAAGCGGCCATAACCGAGAACCCGCCCCGCCTCCGGAAAGCGTGCATGGGCACGCTCCGGCTCGTGACGTGGAACATCCTCCACCAGGCCCCGAGCGAGGAGGAGGTCGAGCACCCCTGGCGCGAGCGCCGCGACGCCGCGCGACGCGTCCTCGAATCGCTCGCTCCCGACATCTTCTGCGCGCAGGAGGCGTACCCCGAGCAGATGGACGACCTTCTCGAGAACATGCCGCACCACTGGTGGATCGGCTGGGACCGCGACGGCGGCGACCGCGGCGAAGGGTGCCCCATCGCGTACGACACGCGCCGCCTGACGCGCGTCGACGAGGGGCAGTTCTGGCTGAGCCCGCTCCCCGACGTGCCCTCCTCCCTCACGTGGGTGAACGACGTGCCGCGCATCGTCACGTGGGCGCGGTTCATCGACATCGAGACGGGCGCGCGCTTCCGCGTCGCGAACGCGCACCTCGACCATCTCGTGCCCTCGTCGCGCACGAAGACGGTGGCGCTCCTCAAGGAGCGGCTGGGCGAGAGCGAGATGGACGAGCCCACGCTCGTTGTCGGCGACTTCAACAGCCCCGCGTGGGCGAAGCCCCACCGCATGCTCACGCGCGAGCCCACGCGCTTCTACGACGCGCTCCGGCTCGCCGAGGAGCGGCGCCCCCGATACGCCGGCACGTTCCACCACTTCCGCGGGCGCGGCCTCGTCCGCCTCGACTGGGTCCTCGCGCGCCCGGCCGTGCGCGTGCTGCGCTACCGCGTCGTGCGCGACGCGCCCGAGGGCATCCTGCCCAGCGATCATTTCCCTGTGTGCGTGGACCTCGCGCTGCCGTTCGAGGCGCCGCCGAAAAGGAAGTTCTTCCGCGCCGCGACCGCGAGCACGTGAGGCGCGTAGCCCGCGCTACGGCAGAAGGAATGGAAGAAAGGTAGTGGACGCGACGGAATTCGAATCCGTGGCCTCTCCCATGCCAAGGGAGTGATCTACCAACTGATCTACGCGCCCGGGTTGCGTGGGCCTGCGAAGCGCGAGGCGCCTTGCAAGCCGAGTGGGCTCACCCAGATTCGAACTGGGGATCTACTCCATGTCAAGGAGTTGTCCTAACCAACTAGACCATGAGCCCGGTCGCTGTTTTTCCCTGGGTTTCCACCCGGGGAACGGGCCGTTGAAGAACCTTCCCCTATTTGACCGTTCTGAGCCCGGGCCGTCGCGCGCGGAGGCGGCGCGCCCGCGGCGGCCCTCGCGCGCTCCCGGCCAACGCTTATCAGGGGGACCCGCCTTCGCCGCCCCGATGCCCGCCAAGGGAATGTGCCCGAACTGTGGCCACAAGATGCGCGGCCCCAGCCACCTCTGCGACCCCACGAAGGTCCAGCGCGAGCAGGCCCGCAACGCGGCCCTCGCCAAGCTCCAGTCCAGGTAAGTCGGCTGCGCTCCTCGCGCCCGCCTCCGGCGGTCGCTGCGGTGCTCGCATCCGCTCCGCGCGCTTCGCGCGCTACGCTACCTTGACGCCGAAGCGGACGCCTTCGCCTTTTCTCTGCACGAGCGCGAGCCGCATCGGGCCGACGTCCCACGTGTGCGCGCACAGAGGCGCGTCGCAGGGGAGAACGCTGCGCTTGCCGCATTGGACGAGCCGCAGCGACGGCTCGGCGGGCATGACGGCATCGAGCGGCACGGGCCCCTCCGTCACGAGCTTCGCCGCGTCCTCGCGCGGCGCCCACTTCGCCGTCACGTCCTCGCGCGCGTCGGCGAGCTGCTGCGCCCGCGCCACCACGCGCGGGAGCGCCACCGCTGGATCCTCGCGGAAGCGCACCGTCACGCGCGCCTCGCCGCCGCCCACGACGGCCGGCGCATCGAGGAACGTCGCGTGGCTTTCCGCCGCCGCCGTCACGAGAAGATGCATCGCGGCGTGCGCGCGCGCCTGGAGCTCGCGCCGCTCCGCGTCGAGGTGGAGCTGCGCGCGCGCCCCGACCTTCGGCAGGGGCCCGCTCGTGCGGTGCACGAGGCGGCCGTGCGCGTCCCAGAACACCTTCGTGAGCTTCAGCTTGTGACCCTCGGCCAGCACGTGGCCGAGGTCGCACGGCTGCGCGTGGTGATAGCCCGCGAGCGGCGCGTGGTAGAGCGTGCGGTCGAGCGTGAACCCGCCCCCCGCGTGCCCCGTCACCGTCGCGATGGCCGTCTTCGCGGTGGGGCTTTCCCAGTAGAGGCGGACGGTGGGCGGGGCCAACGGCCGGGCGAGCGCGCGCGGCGGCATCAGCGTGCCGTTGTGCCGCGGAGAAGATACTCCTCGTAGAGCATGCGCAGGCGGAGGTCGTCGAGCTCGACGTCGCAGTCGCGGATGTCGTAGGACATGCGCGCCCAGCTTGCCGCCCGCAGGCTATCACCTTTCTCCGGGCATCACGCGATGTCCGGGCTCAGGCGGTCGTCTTGAGCTCCGCCTTGAGCTGCTTCTCGGCACCTTCCAGCTCGCGGATCTGGTGCGTCAGGCGCTCGCGCTCCTCGTGGAGCTTGCGCTCCTTCGCGTCGAGCTCGGTGCTGGGCGCGGACCGCTTCTTGAGCTCGTGCACCTCCGCCTCCTGCTCGCGCACGCGCGCCTGGAGCGCGCGCAGGTGCTTGAGCTTCCGGTGCGTGCGTTCGAGGCGGCGCTCCTTCAGCCAGGTGGTGAGGCCCATGCCGAGCGCATGCGCGTGAGGGCGCATAAGGCCGCGGGCGTCGGCGCCTCAGAAGAGCGTCGCCTGCTTGCGCTTCGTCTCGCCCGGGATGTCGACGGGGTACTGCCCGGTGAGGCAGCCCGTGCAGAGGTGGCGCGGGTCGTGGCCGATGGCGCCCTGCAGCCCGTCGAGCGAGATGTAGGCGAGCGAGTCGGCGCCGATGAGCTTCCCGATCTCGTCGACGGTGTGGTTCGCCGCGACAAGCTGCGTGCGCGTGTTCATGTCGATGCCCAGGTAGCAGGGGCTCGTGATGGGGGGCGAGCCGATGCGCACGTGGACCTCCACGGCGCCCGCCTCGCGCAGCATGCTCACGATGCGCTTCATCGTCGTGCCGCGCACGATGCTGTCGTCGACGAGGACGACCCGCTTGCCCTTGACCACGGCCTCGACCGGGTTGAGCTTCATGCGGACGCCGATGTCGCGCTGCGTCTGCTGGGGCATGATGAACGTGCGGTGCACGTAGCGGTTCTTCATCAGGCCCTCCGCGAACGGGATGGCGCTCGCGGAGGCGAAGCCGAGGGCGTGCGTGCGCCCGGAGTCGGGGACGGGGATGACGACGTCGGCCTGCACGGGCGCCTCCTTGGCGAGGCGCTCGCCGATCTTCGTGCGCACGTCGTGCACCGGACGCGTGTCGATGACGCTGTCCGCGCGGGCGAAGTAGACGTACTCGAACATGCAGTGCGCGATCTCGGGCGACGCCTGGAGCGCGGGGTGGCTCTTCACGCCGTCCTTCGAGATCTCGAGGATCTCGCCGGGCGAGACGTCGCGCACGAGGCGCGCGTCGAGGATGTTGAGGGCCGTCGACTCGCTCGCCACGACGTACCCCTTCCCTTCCTTGAGCTCGCCGTAGCAGAGCGGCTTGATGCCGAGGGGGTCGCGGATGGCGTAGATGGTCTCGCCAAGGAGGAGGACGAAGCAGTAGCTCCCGGTGAGCTTCTTCATGACCGCGCGGATGGCGCGGATGCGGTTGTCGTGGTTCGCGAGCTCCGTCGCGAGAAGGCGCACGGCGACCTCGGTGTCGTTGGTGGTGAGGAAGCCCCACCCCTTCGCCATGAGCTCGTCGCGCAGCGTCGCGCTGTTCACGACGTCGCCGTTGTGGGCGAGGGCGAGCGTGCCCAGCGACGCCTCGATGACGACGGGCTGGGCGTTCTCGAGGCGGCTCGCGCCCGTCGTCGCGTAGCGGACGTGGCCGACGCCGACGGCGCCGGGAAGCTCCTCGAAGACGTCCGCGTTGAAGACGGAGTCCACGAGACCCATCCCCTTGTGGGTGCGGGTGACGCGGCCGTCGTGGACGGAGATGCCGCCCGACTCCTGGCCGCGGTGCTGGAGGGCGTGGAGGCCGTAGTAGAGAAGGGGGGCCGCCTGGGCGTCCGGCTCGCGAAGCGCGACGCCGACGACGCCGCACTTGTCGCGGAAGACCTCCTCACCCTCAGAAAGCTCCGGGTCCATGCCGCTCCTCCTGCTCGGCCGATGCCGCCTTCGAGTATAAAAGGATGGACGTGGCGCCGCGGTGGTCGCAACGCCTTGCCTCGCCTTCGCATGCAGCGTTCGTCGGGCGCTGTTCGAGAGCAGAAACCGTCTTATAGAAGTCCTCGTTTAGGGGCCTCGGAGACCTCGAAGACATGGCCCCCGAAGACCCCTGGGACGCCTGGCGCAAGCGAGGGTTCCCCTTCTCCGGCCCCGGCGTCCCTCCCGACCTGTTCGCGCAGTTCGAGAAGGAGTTCGCCCGCATGCAGGGCATGATCGGCAAGATCATGGAGGACGCCATGAAGCACGCCGAATCCCCGCAGCGCGAGCAGCCGTTCGTCTACGGCTTCTCCATGCGCATCGGCAAGGACGGCATGCCCCACCTCACGCCCTTCGGCTCCGCCGCCCCCGGGTTCGCGGGACCCAACGCCCCCACCATCGAGGCGGGCGCGGCCAACGACGACCTCGTCCGCGAGCCGCTCTCCGACGTCATCGAGGGGGACCAGGAGGTCAGCGTGACCGTGGAGCTCCCCGGCGTGGAGAAGAAGGACGTCTCGCTCAAGGTCGCCGAGGAGACCATCGCGGTCCGCGTCGACAAGGGGCAGCGCCGCTATCACAAGGTCATCCGCCTCCCGTGCAAGGTCCAGCCGAACACGGCGAAGGCGACGTTCAAGAACAGCATCCTGGACGTCACGATCCAGCGCCAGAACGGGCGCACCGACACGGGTCACACCGTGCACATCGAATGAGATTCCAACGTAGGTGAAGCCACATGATGGGCAACCAGCCGATCGTCATCCTGAAGGAAGGAACGCAGCGCACGAAGGGCCGCAACGCCCAGTCGAACAACATCCTCGCCGCCAAGGCGGTCGCGGAGGCTGTCCGCTCGACGCTCGGCCCGAAGGGCATGGACAAGATGCTCGTCGACTCGATGGGCGACGTCGTCATCACGAACGACGGCGCGACGATCCTCAAGGAGATCGACGTCGCGCACCCCGCCGCGAAGATGATCATCGAGGTCGCCAAGACCCAGGAGGCCGAGGTCGGCGACGGCACGACCTCCAGCGTCGTCCTCGCGGGCGAGCTCCTCCGCCAGGCCGAGGACCTCATCGAGGACGTCCACCCCACCGTCATCACGCAGGGCTACCGCATGGCCGTCGAGAAGGCGCTCGAGATCCTCCGCGGCATCGCCACGAACGTGAAGGCGGACGACCGCGAGACGCTCCTCCGCATCGCGCGCACCTCCATGGCGTCCAAGGGCGCCTCCGCCTACAGCGACGTCCTCGCCGACGTCACCGTCCGCGCCGTGAGCGCGGTCGCCGAGAAGGGCGCCGACGGCAAGACCGTCGTCGACAAGGACAGCATCAAGATCGAGAAGAAGACGGGCGGCAGCGTCCAGGACACGGAGCTCGTCCTCGGCGTCGTGCTCGACAAGGAGCGCGCCCACACCCGCATGCCCAAGCAGGTGAAGAACGCGAAGATCGCGCTCCTCAACGCGGCCATCGAGATCAAGAAGACCGAGGTCGACGCGAACATCGAGATCACCGACCCCTCGCAGTTCCAGGCCTTCCTCGACGAGGAGGAGAAGACCCTCCGCCGCATGGTCGACACGGTGAAGGCGAGCGGCGCGAACGTCCTCTTCCTCCAGAAGGGCGTCGACGACCTCGCGCAGCACTTCCTCGCGAAGGAGAACATCTTCGCCGTGAAGTCCGTCTCCGAGAAGGACATGAAGAAGCTCCAGCGCGCGACCGGCGCGAAGATCGTCTCGAACCTCAAGGAGCTCACCGCGCAGGACCTCGGCCAGGCCGGCCTCGTCGAGCAGCGCAAGATCGGCAACGACGAGCTCACGTTCATCACGGAGTGCCCCTCCGCGAAGGCCGTGACCATCCTCTGCCGCGGCGGCACGGAGCACGTCATCGACGAGGTCGAGCGCACGCTTGACGACGCCATCGGCGTCGTCGCCACCGCGCTCAAGGACGGCCAGCTCGTCGCCGGCGGCGGCGCGCCCGAGGTCGAGGTCGCCCTCAACCTCCGCCGCTACGCCGCGACCGTCGGCGGCCGCGAGCAGCTCGCCATCGAGGCGTTCGCCGACGCGGTCGAGATCATCCCCCGCACGCTCGCCGAGAACGCGGGCCTCGACGCGATCAACGTGCTCGTCGACCTCCGCAGCGCGCACGAGAAGGGCCAGAAGACGGCCGGCATCAACCTCGACAGCGGCAAGGTCGAGGACATGCTCGCGAACAACGTCGTCGAGCCCCTCCGCGTCAAGACGCAGGCCATCCAGAGCGCCACCGAGGTCGCCACGATGATCCTGCGCATCGACGACGTCATCGCCGCCAAGGAGTTCGAAGCTCCCAAGGGCGGCGGCGGCGGCGAGGAAGACTTCTAAGCTTGCCTCCCCCCGGCCGGCGGCGCGTCCCCGCGTCGCCGGTCTTCCTTCCCTCTTCTCCGCATTTCGGTCCGCGTCAGCGGGAGCAAGAGCCCCGCGGGAGGAGCTTCCCCTTGGCCGCCGCGCACGAGGCCCGAACGCGCGGAGCCTGGGGCCGCACTCGGGATGAAGCTTCGCCTTTTCTGGCGCGGCGAACGCCCCGACCTCGGGCGCACCGGGTAGGGCAGGGATACCGCAGGGCGTACCCAGCGTCACCATGGCTCACGCCGTCCTCCTCGCCATCCTCCTGCTGGCGCCGCTCCTCGCGAGCGCAGCGCCCCCCGCGTCCGCCTCGTCCGACGCGCTGCGCTTCGGGATGGCGGTGCGCAACGTCGACGCGCTCGTCGTCGCCGGCGCGGAGCCCGACATGGCCGTCTTCTGGGTCGGACCCTGGATGCACGTCTACGGCTGGGGCGGGTTCGACCGCGCGCTCGACGACGCGGTGCGGAAGGGCGTGACGCCGGTCATCCACTTCTGGTACTGGGGCGACGACATCAGCGCCTCGTGCGTGCAATCCGGCTGCACCAACCGCTATCACGGCGTCGCCCTGAGCCGCGCCGACTGGGACGCCATGGCCGCCACGCTCCAGTCCAAGCTGCAGTCGCGCCTCGACGGGCGCGAGGCGATCGTCATCGTCGAGACGGAGTTCAACAAGAAGGACATCGACGGCGCGACCTATGCGCCCACCTTCGACGCGCTCCTCGCCCGCAAGCTCGACCAGTTCGCGAGCGTCCCGGGGGTGGACGTCGTCGTGAGCTTCGGCAACTGGCGCTCCGAGAACTGGGACCGTTTCCCGCTCGCCATCGGGAGCTCGGACATGCTCGGATTCCAGACGATGCGCGCAAGCACCAAAGACAGCGACGCATCCTACCAGGCCGCCGTGGACGCGGTGCGCGCGGCCTCCTCGCACCTGCACGCGCGCTACGACAAGGCGACCATCCTCACCGACCTCGCCCTCTCCACCTATCCCTCCTCCAAGTACGAGCGCATGCAGGCGGCGGAGATCACCGAGCTCTTCGCGCGCGAGGACGAGCTCCGCGACGTCGGCCTGCGCGCCGTCCTCTACCGCGACCTGGTCGACAACCCGAAGGCCGACACGCGCAACTACTACGGCGAGGCCGAGCGGCACTGGGGATTCGTGCGGGCGGACGCCAGCCAGAAGCTCGCGCTCGCCGAGTGGGTGGAAGGGGTCCGCGCGGCGCGCGCCGAGCCCGCTCCCACCGCGACGCGCCTCGAGGAGGCCGCGAACGTCGCCGAGGACGCGGAGGTCACCACCGTCGACGCGGCCGTCGCGACCGGGGAGGTCGAACCGGACGCGGAGCCCGTGCTCGACCCGCCGCCCGCCGTCGAGCCCGCGCCCGCCGTGGCGGCGTGGAGCCCGTTCTCGAACGTCAAGGGGAACGAATGGTGGATCGAGGCGCGCGTCGCGGGCAGCCCCACCGACGTGAGCGCACGGGTGAACGGGGGGACGAGCGTCGCGCTCGCGCTCAAGTCGTGGGGCAGCTTCGCCGTCTCGACCCGCGCGCCCGCCGGCTCGACGGTCGAGATCACCGCCCGCT
>DASRYU010000184.1:0-8489 GCA_035687045.1 Thermoplasmatota archaeon
GAGAAGCGATGCCCGAACGCGCGCGTCATCCTCCTCACCGACGGCGAGCGCGAAGACCTCGCGCAGGGCCTATCCGCGCGCGTGGACGGCATCGTCCAGAAGCCGCTCGCGCTTCCGGAGCTGCGCGCCATCCTCGCCCACCTCGCCTCCGACGCGACCCGCACCGGCGCCTGGCAAGCGCGCGCCAAGGAGGGCGCCTCGGGGGAGGTCCGCCTCGCGCTCCGGGCGCTCGACGCCGCGCTCGAGGCCGTGGAGGAGGCGCACGAGGCGCTGCGGGCGGCGGACGCGCAGGCCGCGCCGGCGCTGCGCCAGCACCTCGCCGAGGCGGAGCGGCTGGCGCTCCTCGCGCACCGGCGCGTCCTCGAGGTCGAGCGCGCGCTCTCGCCCTGAGCCGTGAAGAACGAGTCGGCGCGGCGGCGCCCACGCCGCGCGGCGTGGGGGCGCCGACGCGGCGCTAAAAGGGCCCGATCCGTGATTTGAACACGAGTCCAGGGATCCACAGTCCCCGAGGATGAACCAGGCTACCCCAATCGGGCCAGGGTGCTGCACCCGGCGACACGCGGCGGCCTCATAAGCGTTTCGACCGCGGGAACGCGAGGCTCACGCGAGGGGCGCGGCGTCGGGCGCGACGGCGTCCCAGCGCACGCGGTAGATGCGCACGCCGTCCTCGTCGTACACCTTCTCGAAGTAGCGCTCGTCCTCGAACTTCGCGATGGCGGCGGGGCTCATCGGGCGGCTCGTCTCCCACTGCAGGAGCGTCACGCCCGCCTCGATCTCGGGGCTGAGGATCACGTAGTCGATGCGCGCGTTCCCGTCGCGCGGAGGCACGCGCGCGGCGGCGAGCTCCTCGAGCGCCTCCTCCGGCGTCTCCGCGTGGTACGTGACGGGCGTGTAGTCCCACGTGGGGTGCATGCCCGCGAGGCCGAAGAGGAGCGAGCTCAGGCGGTGGTCCCCCGCGATGGTCGAGTTGGGCGGCAGGTTGTCGCGCGCCCAGCGCACGGCGCTCAGCTCCGCCACGCTGATCCCCTCCTCGAAGCCGCCGATGGTCTCGCGCGGCGGGAGGCTCAGGACCGCCGAGGCGGCGATGAGGCCGACGACGGCGAGGATGGCGTTCGTGCGGACGCTCGCGCGCTCGCCGGGCACGCGCGAGGCGACGGCCTGGTCGTACACCATGAGCATGCCCACCGCGACGAGCGGCGCCATGGCGGTCACGATGTAGTCGACGTGGCGGAACGGGAAGAGGACCTTGCTGTTGATGGCGATGGCGAAGACGAGCGACGCCGAGAGCGCGTAGAGCCACGCGACGAGCATGCTGCCGTAGCGGTGGAAGCGGATGCTTCCCACGCCCAGCGGGAGGAACGCGAGCCACGCGAGGAGCGGGACGGCGTAGAAGAGCGTGATCCAGCCGATGTCGATGTCCGAGCCTGGCAGCTTGAACAGGATGACGCCGACGATGATCGAGCAGAAGCCGAGGAAGCCTCCGAGGATGTAGGCGCGCTGGCGGGGGAAGCTCGCGTAGCGCGGGTCGAGGTGCCACTCCGAGCGCGAGCGGCGGAGCACGACGAGCGCGGGGAGCGCCGCGAGCGCGAGAAGGAACAGGATGACCGTCACCGCGGGCGGGAAGGGCAGCGCGTCGCCGACGATCTCCTCGCGGAACGGGTCGGCGACCGCGAGCCACCAGACGAGGCTCGCGAGAAGAAGCGCGCCCACGAGCGGGAGCTCGATGCGCAGGCGCGGCCAGTCGAAGTGCCGCTGCGTCATCTCGCGGTAGAACGGGATGAACGCGAGGATGCCGATGGCGAAGTAGGTCGACAGGTGGTGCGTGAGGAGGAGCGCCGCGCCCAGGATGGCCTGCGGCACGAGGTTCCAGCGGTCGCGGTACGTGTCGGGCAGGAGCGCGAGCATCGCGACGAGGAGCACCTGCCCCAGCGACCCCGGCATGGCGTGGCTCGTCGTGAGCACGACGGCGGCGGTCGCCGCGACGAACGCTCCCGCGAGGACGCCGGCGCGCGGGTCGCTCGTCACGCGGTAGGCGAGGAGCCCCGTCAGCACGCCGATGAGCGCCGCGACGAACGGCGTCGTCCACTGGACGGCGTAGAAGAGGTCGACGCCCATGACCGCGTGCACGGCGCCGCTCAGGGCGAACATGCCGGGGAAGTACGGGTAGGCGAGCCCCCAGCCGTCGTAGTCGAAGAGGACGCGGCCGGTCTCGACGAGCTGCTTCGTGAGGAAGTAGTACTCGCCCGAGTCGGAGCCCCAGACGCCGTAGCGGACGGCCGGGTGCAGGCGCGTGAGGAGGCCGAGAAGAAAGACCGCGGCAAGAAGCCACGGCGCCGCCCGCCGGAACGCGGGGCCGGCGAAGGGGAACGACTCGGAGAGGCCCTCCCGTCGCAGGCGCTGCAGACGGGAGGCGGCCATCGGCCGGGGAAAGGATTCTCGCTCTTAAGCGTGAGGGAGCGAGCGTCGGCCAGAAAGCTTGATAGCAGGGGCGGGTCGCCCCCGCGGCGTCACATCGCGGGGAGGCGGTAGACGCCCGAGCCGCCGACGCTGCGCTTGGGGAGAACGACCTCGAGGACGCCGTTGTTGAGGCGCGCCTCGGCGGCCTCCGGGTCCACCTCCGCCGGGAGGGGGATGGCGCGCTCGAAGTCCTGGTACGGGGCGCCCTCCTTCTTCGCGCGGACGGCGGCGTCCAGCGGCGAGCGCGGGAGCGCGGCGACGACCACCCGGTGCGGGCTCACGTCGACGCGGATGTCCTCGCGCTCGGCGGAGCCCATCTCGCAGGTCAGCACGAACGCCGTCGGCTCCTCGATGATCTCCATGGGGGGCGCGCGGAGCGTCGTGGTGTCGCGCGTGGTGGCCTCCACCGCCTGGAGGACCTCGTCCAGTCCGTCGGAAGGAGCGCTGGGCGATGAAGTCGACAAGATGGTTCCCATCCTCATTGCCCTCCCGGAGCGCCATAAGGCGATTGGCACAAGGATGGAAGGCTTCATTGAGCGTACAACAGGTGGCTCGCTCGTGCTCACGGTCGTTGGAACGCTCGCCTTCGACACGCTCGCCCGCGTCAAGGCGCTCGCCACGCCCGAGCACACCGGCGGCGTGACGCGCCTGCAGCCCGACGCCCCCGGCGGCACGGCCGGCAACGTCGCGATGGCGCTCGCTCGCCTGGGCTCTCCGCCGCGCGTTGTGAGCAGCGTCGGCCCCGACTTCGCGAGCTCCGCGTACGCCGCCGCGCTCGCGGCCGCGGGCGTCGACCTCCACGCGCTCGCCGTCGGCTCGCTCCCGACGTCGCGCGCGTACGTCTTCTTCGACGAGGCGGGCGGACAGGTCACGTACTTCTACGGCGGCGCGTCGAGCGAGTTCGCGCCCTCGCCTGCGACGTTCCGCGGAGCGCGCGCCCACTTCTGCGCGGGCGAGATCTCGCGCTACCCCGCGCTCATGCGGGAGGCGGAATGGGTCTCGTTCGACCCGGGCCAGGAGATCTTCCACCGCGACTTCGGCGACATCGAGGCGTGCTTCGAGCACGCGGACCTCCTCTTCGCGAACCGGCACGAGATGACCATCCTCGAGGAGCGCGGCTGGACGCTCAAGCGCCTGCTCGAGAGCGGCCCCGGCGCCGTCGTCGAGACGCGCGGCGGCGAGGGCACGCTCGTGCACACGCCCAACGGCCGCTACGCCGCGCCCGCGGTCGGCGTCCGGGCGGTCGACCCGACCGGCGCGGGCGACGCGCACCGCGCGGGGTTCCTGTTCGCGCTCGAGCGCGGCGCGGAGCTTGGCATCGCCGCGCGCTTCGCCAACGTCCTCGGCAGCTTCGCCGTCGAGCAGGTGGGCGCGCAGGCCGGGCACCCGACGCTCGCGCAGGCCCTCGAGCGCCACGAGAAGGCGTACGGCGAGCGGCCGTTCTGACGAACGGCCGCAGGCCGAGGCCGACGCCGACGCCGAGGCACGGGACGAGGACAAGGACGAGGACGAGGCAGGACGAGGAGAACGGGGACGAGGACGAGGCGGGCGGAGCGTTAGTGAATGTCGTTAACTAACTCTCCGCGCGTCCTCCGCGCGCTCCGCGTCCTCCGCGGTGAGCGTCCTCGACCTCGCGCCTCAGCCTCGGCCTCCCTCGGCCTCGGCGTCGGCGTCGGCGCCAGCGCCTTACGGCTGCGGCCGCAGCGACTCGGGGATCTCCGCCCACTCGGGCGGCACGGTCGTGTCGGGCGCCACGCGGTAGATGGCGCGCTCGACCTCGTGCTCCTCGTCGCCGTAGAGCGTCACCTCGAGGTCGCCCAGCGGCGAGCGCAGCGGCCCGAAGTGCGCGCGCCCCGCGGCCGCGGCCTGCTTTCCGAGGAGGAAGCGCGCGCTTCTGCCGTCCAGCGACAGGCCCGCGAGCATCGCGCCGCGCGCGGTGTCGGGGATGCGCAGCGAGCGGATGAGCTCGCGCAGCCGCTCCAGGTCGGGTGCAACGGCCGTGACCTCGCGCTCGCTCAGCTCCGGCTTGGCGCCGGGGAACATCTTCTGGATGGCCTGCGCGACCTTCTCGGGGTCCTCGGTCGGGCGCAGCGGCGCGCGGACGTGGATGCGCAGGGGCACGCGGGGGCGACGCGGCGACGCGCGGAAAAGCCTTGGGCTACGCGGGAGCGGCGCGCGGCGCGCGCTCCGCGAGAAGGAGCGTCGCGACGAACGCGAGGCCCGCCGCGGCGAGGAGCGGAAGGATGCCGAGGCCGAACGCCGTCCCGTCGAGCGCGAGGCGCGGAGGCCACGGCGCGCCCGCCGCCGTCCAGAGGCCCGCGAGCCCGACGAGGAGCACGATGGAGGCGGCGGCCGCGGCGCGCCCCCAGGCCGCCGGCGCGCGCTCGAAGCGCGACGCCGCGAGGAGCGCGCCCACCTCGACGAGGACGAGGGCGAGCATGACGTCGGCGACCGTCGCGGCGAGAAGCGCCGTGAGCGCGAGGCCGAGCGTCGGCCCGCGCTCGTCGCGCGAGAGACGCCGCGCGCCCGCGAACGCGAGCGCGAGCGTCGCGAGGAGCCAGAGCGCGTGGAGCGCGAGCATCGCGTGGTGGCGCTGGGCGAACTCCTGGCCGAAGGGGCCCCAGAGGACGCGGAGCGACTCGCGCAAGGCGCCCGCGACGGCGAGGCCAGGGAGCGCGTACGCCAGGAGGCGCGCCCAGCCGCGCTCGTCGGCGAGGAGCATCGGGTGGAGGAGCCAGAGCGCGAGCGGGCCGCCCAGCGCGAGCGCCCACGGCGCGACGGCGACAAGGTCCCACGGCGACGGAAGCGCGAGGCTCAGGGCGCCCAGCGCCCCGGCGGCGCAGCCCAGGACAAGGACGAGGCGCAGGCGCGCGTCCATGCGACCCGCTCGCCCAGGACGGCCATAGCCCTTCTCGTGAGGGCGCTTGAGGTACCCCCCGGATTCAAGCCGCGCCGCCGCGTGCGCCCTCGCGTGGAGCTCCCCCCGGCGTGGCGCGCGGGCGTCGACGGCATCGCGGCCGACCGCGAGCGCGGAGCGTCCCTTCTCGCGCTCGACGCGCTCGCCCTGCTGGAGCGCGCGGGGGCGGAGGCGCCGCGCGACGCGCGCGGTCTCGCGCAGCTCGCGGACCTCGCGCGCGCATTGCGGGCGACGCGGCCGTCGATGCCCGTCATCGCGAACGTCGTGAACCACGCGATGCACGAGGTGAGCCTCGCGCGCGACGCGCCGGCCGCCGCGCGCGCGTGCGAGAAGGCGGCGCAGACCGCGCGCGACCGCGTGCTCGAGGCGCGCGGGGGCGCGGCGCGCGAGGCGGCGGCGCTCGCGCGCGGGACGGTGCTCACGCACTCGGCGAGCGAGACGGTGACGAAGGCGCTGCGCGCGGCGCACCGCAGCGGCACGCTCGCGCGCGTCGTCGTCGCGGAAGGGCGCCCCGGGCTCGAGGGGCGCGAGCTCGCGCGCGCGCTCGCGGCGGAAGGCGTGGAGACGATCCTAGTCGTCGACGCGGCGCTCGGGCTCCACGCGCGCGAGGCGGACGTCGCGCTCGTGGGCGCGGACGCGGTGCTCGGCGACGGGAGCCTCGTCAACAAGGTGGGCACGCGCCTTCTCGGCATGGCGTGTGCGCGCGCCGGCACGCCCCTCTACGCCGCCGCGGACCGCTTCAAGGTCAGCGCGGCGACGACCCTGCCGCTCGAGGCGAAGGCGCCCGACGAGGTGTGGCCCGACGCGCCCCGCGGCGTGCAGGTGCGCAACATCTACTTCGACCGCACCGAGGCGGACCTCGTCGCCGGCATCGCCACCGACGCCGGCCTGCTCGCGCCGAACGCCGTGGCGCCGATGGCGCGCGAGCACGCCGTCTGGGCCGACTGGGAGGCGCGCGTGCGCCGGATGACCCGCTGAACCCGCCCCCCGGCGGGCGGTGAAGCTTCATGCTCCCCTGCGCGCACTCGCGCCGCATGGAGTGGAGGCTACCCCTCATCGCAGCCCTGGCGCTCGTCCTGCCCGGCTGCCTCACGCTGCCCGCCGCCGAGCTTGACCCGGCGGGCGCCACGCTCGCGGCCGCGGACGTGCCGAGCTATCTTCGCGACGTCTCGCAGCCCATCAAGGGGCTCACCCCGTTCACCGCCGTCCTCGAGCACCTGCCCATCGCGGCGCCCGACGGCATCCTTCTCGACACGTGGGTCGTGCGCCCCGAAGGCGACGGGCCGTTCCCGCTCGTCCTCGAGGTCACGCCCTACTACGAGGGCGGCCCCCTCGTCATCCCGGAGCTCCAGCAGCACGGCCTCAACAGGGCGATGCGCACGCTTCTCGAGCGCGGCTACGCCGTCGGCGTCACGAGCGTGCGCGGCACGGGCAACTCCGGCGGCTGCTTCACGCAGGGCGGCCCCGAGGAGGCGCGCGACACCGCCGCCGTGATCGAGGAGCTCGCCGCGCAGCCGTGGTCGAACGGCAACGTCGGCCTCATCGGCGTGAGCTATCCCGGAACGACGCCGCAGGACGTGTGGATCGAGGCGCCGCCGGCGCTCAAGACCATCGTGCCGATCTCCGGCATCTCGGACTTCTACAAGTACAACTTCGTGAACGGCGTCCCGATCTTCATCCAGGGCCTCGGGTTCAACACGTACTACTGGGGCATGGTCGGCCTCGGGCCGCAGGGCACGAACTTCCTTCTCGACCCGCTCGCGCTTCCCGGCGCCATCGCGGGCGAGGCGTGCCAGGACCAGCTCGCCGTGCAGGAGGCTGGCGTCTCGTCGACGCTCGACGGGAACAAGGACGCCTACTGGCTCGCGCGCGACTTCCGGCTCGAGCTCGAGGCCGCCGGCCCGCGCGAGCGCGCGTCGGTGTTCTACATCCACGGGCTCCAGGACTGGAACGTCAAGCCGCACATGATGGAGGACTGGCTCGACGCGGTCTGGGACACGGGCGTGCCGGTCAAGGTCTGGATCGGCCAGTGGGGCCACAACTGGCCGCAGCGCGCCGACTGGTTCGAGCTCACGATGGTCGCGTGGTTCGACCACTTCCTCAAGGGCGTCGACACGGGCATCCTCGACGCGCCCGCCGTGCAGGTGCAGGACGACGACGAGATGTGGCGCCACGAGGCGCGCTGGCCCCCGCAGGACGTCGAGTGGGTCACGCTCCACCCCGGCGAGGGCGGGACGCTGGGCGCCGCGCCCGGCTCCGGCGAGGCGAGCTACTCCACGCGCGAGGGGCTCGCCGTCGGCAGCGTCGACATCCTGCCCGTCGAGATGGTCGCGTGGGAGTCGGAGCCGCTCCTCGAGGACTGGCACCTCGCGGGCCAGCCCGTCTTCGAGGCGAACGTCACCGCCAGCGCGCGCCGCGCCGCCCTCATCCTCACGCTCGCGGAGCGCACCGCGGGCGGCGAGCTGCGCCCGTTCAACTTCGCCGCGATGAGCCTCAACCACGTCGCCTCGCTCGAGAAGGGGCAGGACGACATCGGCGGCCAGACGCAGCAGGTGCGCGTGCGCTTCTTCCCGCAGGACGACGTCGTGAAGAAGGGCAGCACGCTCGTGCTCATCGCCGCGCTCAACGTCGTGCGGAACGGGCAGCCGGCGCCCGCGCTCGAGCCCATCACCGACCCGGGCACGATCACCATCTCGCTCGACGGCGCGTCGCTCGCGCTCCCGCTCGACCGCACCATCGTCTACGAGGAGCCGCAGCCGGAGAAGCCGGAGTAGGGCGCGGGACCGTCTCCCCCGGCGGCCCGGAGGACCCGCGGGCGCGGGACCCTCACGAGGTTCAAATAGCCCCGGCCGCCGAAGGGGGGCCCGACGTTCCGATGATGCCGTATTGGGTCCGCATCGCTCTCGGCGCCGTCCTCGGCCTCGCCACCGCCCTCGCGCTCTGGCTCCTCGTGGGCACCCCCTGGGTCACGGCGACCGCCGCCTCCCTCCTCGCCGCCATCGGCTTCCTCGGCTCCTACTTCATCTGGAGCGCCGACCGGCTCGACGAAGGGTACGAGCAGGTCCTCTTCGACCGCCCCAACACCATCGTGTCGGCCGTCCTCATCGCGACCTTC
>DASRYU010000185.1:0-15003 GCA_035687045.1 Thermoplasmatota archaeon
CGCCACCCTCCGGAAGCCCATGAAGCAGCGTCAGGAGGGTATCCTGAGCGGCTTGCAGGAGCTCCACTTGGGCCCGGTCGTCCGCCGCCTCGTCGCGCGCCGTGTCGAGCCAGCCGCGCAGCTTCTCGACCTCCTTCTTCGGCCCCTCGACGTACTCGGGCGGGTACATGGCTCCGCTGGTGGCGTTCGCCAGCATCTGGAGGAGCCACGCGTTGAAGTTCGCGTACCCGCCCGCCTTGGCCGCCGCTCGGCAGGCGCGCGGAGTAGAGCGTCACGCACTGGAGCCGGCGTTGGGCCTGGTAGGCCGCGCGGCTCCGCTTCTCTTGTTGAACTGGCTCCATTCACGATCCTGCCAGGAACGACGCTCGGAACGGGTTCCGCCTCGTTCCGGAACCGGTTCATCGGGGGCCACTCGACACGAAGTGGCGCGCAGCTCGAGGTCGAAGACCTCGAGCTTGGGAGGCGCGCCACGAAGTGACGCTCGAAAGAAAGTGTGCCGCACCGAAGTCCCGAGTTCACGTGGTCGCACGGGTGGCGTAGGCGCGGCTGGCCTTGCGGCCTGTCACCTTCCGGGTGATCATCGCATCACTCCCCTTCAGCGACGGCGGATGAGGCTCGTCGCAGGCGCGTATGCCTCGCGGGTCTGCGGCGTCTTCGAGGAAGGCGTGCGCCGTTAGTCCCGAGCGCAGATGAGCCTTTCCTCCCCGCGACGCGGCCAGGCGCCCGTCCGCTCGGAAGCGTGAAGTGGCCCCTCTGTCGTGCGCGGCGCGGGAGCAGGCTTGCAGCGCATCGACGTGCTCATCGTGGCCGCGCTCGTCCTCGCCGCCGCAGGTTCCGTCCTCGGCGTGATGACGTACACCGACGACAGGCTCGCCACCTTCACCATCGAGTGGGACCTGCGCACGAGCGAGGCGGACGCGCCGCCGGCGTCGCGCACCGGCGCGGGCGACGTCGAGACGACGCTGGACGTGACGCAGCGCAACCTCACGCGCGCGACGTTCTCGGTGACGGTCGGCGGGGCGGCGGCGCGCGTGCAGCCGGTGGCGGTGCGCGTGGAGGTCGTCTCGCCCACGAACGACACGACGGCCGTGGAGGGGGAGCTGCCGGCGGGGCCGGGCGCCTCCGTGACGCTGCCCGTGGAGGTGCGGCTCGCCGAGGTGCCCAACGCGCCGACGATCCAGGGACCGTCGCTCGAGGCGGCGCGCCACGCGCTCAACGAGACCCTGTCGTCGTCGATGGGCGTGGGCGCGTGGACGATCCGCGCGAGCTTCGCCCCCGGCGCGCCCGGTCCCCTCGCGGGGGAGACGTTCACGCTCGTCGTGCGCGCGTCGCTGGAGTCGTACCAGGGGAGCGTGGTGCTTCTGGGTCCGGAGGTGGGCCGATGAGCGCCGCCCCGGGCCGCGGCCAGTGGGCGACGGGCATCGGCTTCATCCTCGCCGCCATGGGGAGCGCCATCGGCTTCGGCAGCATCTCGCGCTTCCCGATGGAGGTCGCCAACAACGGCGGCGCGGCCTTCCTCATCCTCTACGCGATCGTCATGATCGTCGTCGGCATCCCGATGCTCACGGCGGAGTTCAGCATGGGGCGGCGCGCGCAGCGCAACCCCGCCGGCGCCTTCGAGGTCCTCGAAGGCAAGCGCGGCACGAAGTGGCGCCTCGCGGGCCTGTTCTTCTTCATCCTCGCCGGCTTCTTCCTCTCCTGGTACGCCGTCATCGCGGGCTGGGTGCTGCGCTACATCTTCGGCGCCGCGACCGGGGCGTACGCGGCCGACCCCGGCGCCTACCAGTTCGACGCGCTCGAAGGGCCCGACGCGCTTCTCGGCCACCTCGTCGTGATGACGCTCTGCTTCCTCGTGCTCACGACGAACGTGTCGAAGGGCATCGAGCGGCTGAACCTCGTCCTCATGCCGAGCCTGTTCCTCATCATCACGGGCATCGTCGTGTACGCGGCCACGCTTCCGGGCAACGGCGCCGGGTACGCGTTCTACCTGAAGCCGGACTTCTCCGCCCTCAGCATCCCCGTCTTCGCCGCCGTCATCGGCCAGACGTTCTTCTCGCTTGGCGTCGGCATGGGCGTCATGATGACGTACGCGAGCTATCTTCCGCAGGGGAAGTCGCTCGTGAAGAACGCGACCATCATCGCGCTCTCGACGCTCGCGTTCGCGTTCATGTGCGGCATGATGGTCTTCCCGCTCCTCTCGACGTACAACCTCCTCGGCACGGGAGCGGCGGGCCTCGACCTCATCTTCGGGCCGATGGCGCAGGCGTTCACCGCGATGGGCACGCTCGGCCTCGTGCTCGGGACGTTCTTCTTCCTCGCCGTCTTCTTCGCCGCCTTCACGAGCGTCGTCAGCCTCGCCGAGCCCGCCATCGCGTACGTCGTGGAGGAGCACGGCGCGGGACGGCGCCGCGCGGCGCTCCTCGTGTGCACGCTCATCTACGGCGCGGGCATCATGGCGGCGCTCTCCGTCGAGGTGCTCTCGTTCGAGGGCGGCCCCTTCGTGAACGTCATGCTCCTCTCGGGCGGTCTCCTCGTCGCGCTCTACGTCGGCTGGCGCACGCCGGCCGCGGTCGCGCGCGAGCGGATCGACGAGGGCGTGGGACCGAAGCTCGGCGGCGTCATCCTCCCCATCGTGCGCTACGCCATGCCGGCGATCCTCATCGCGCTCCTCGCCTTCGCCATCCTCGGCACGCCGTGCGCGCTCACCGGCGGCGCTCCGGGCCCCGGCCTCCTCGCGCAGCTCGCCGGCGTGCGGGCGCTGGGGTGCTGACGTGGGTCGCCCGCCGTGGACCACCGTCGTGGACGTGCAGAGCCTGGCGGACGCGCTGCGCTGGGCGAAGCTCGGTGAGTCGATGCCCCTCGTGCTCCTCGACTGCCGCCACGCGCTCGCCGACCCGGAGGAGGGGCCGCGGCGCTACCGCGCGGGCCACCTTCCCGGCGCGGTCCACGCGCACATCGACCGCGACCTCTCGGCGCCCATCACGCCGGGCACGGGGCGCCACCCGCTCCCCGACGTGGACGCCTTCGTCGCGACCTGCTCGCGCTGGGGCATCGACGAGACGGTGCAGGTCGTCGCGTACGACGACTGGGGAGGCGCGTGGGCGAGCCGCGCGTGGTGGCTGCTGCGCTACTACGGCCACGAGAACGTCGCCGTGCTCGACGGCGGCATCCCCGCCTGGACCGCCGCCGGGCATCCGGTGTCGACGGAGGAGCCGACGCCGAAGCCGCGGAAGTTCAAGGGGCACCCGGGCGCGATGCCGACGGTGACGACGTGGGAGCTCACCACCCGCGCGCCGCGCTGCCTCGTCGACGCGCGCGCCCCCGAGCGCTACCGCGGCGACGTCGAGCCCGTCGACCCCGTCGGCGGCCACATCCCGCACGCGGTGAACCTTCCGTTCGCGCAGAACACCGACAAGGACGGCCGCTTCCTCCCGCCCGACGTGCTGCGCGCCAAGTACGAGGCGGCGCTCGCGGGGCTCCCGCCGAGGGAAGCCGCCTTCTACTGCGGGAGCGGCGTCACGGCGCCGCACGACATCCTTGCCATGCACATCGCGGGCCTCCCCGGCGCCGCGCTCTATCCCGGCTCGTGGTCCGAGTGGATCCGCAACCCGATGCGCCCCGTCGCGAAGGGCGACAAGTAGCGCTACACCGTGGCGATGACCGTCGCCTCGCGGGGAAGCTTCGCGCGGCCGCCGAGCGCCGCGATCTCAAGAAGGAACGAGAAGCCCGCCACGCGCGCTCCCGCCTTCTCGACGAGGCGCAGCGCCGCGTTCGCCGTGCCGCCCGTCGCGAGGACATCGTCCACGAGGAGCACGCGCTCCTCCGGCCGCACCGCGTCCGCCTGCATCTCCACCGTGGCGCGGCCGTACTCCAGGTCGTACTCCTCCGCGAGAAGCGCGCCCGGAAGCTTCCCCTTCTTGCGGATGGGCACGAAGCGCGCGTGGAGGACCATCGCGATGGGCGCGCCGAGGATGAAGCCGCGCGACTCCACGCCCGCGACGGCATCCACGCGCCCGCGCCACGGCGCCGCCATCTCGTGCACGACGCGCCGGAGAAGCTGAGGGTCGCCGAGCACCGGCGCCACGTCCTGGAACAGGATGCCGCGGCTTGGGAAGTCGGGGAACGCGCGCAGGGTCGCGCGCACGTCGTCGCTCAGCACGCGCCGCTATCGGCGCCGTCGCAGCAAGGCTGTTGCGGCGAGCGCGCCGGCGAGCGCGAGTGAGGCGGGGAAGGGCGTCTCCGCCGCGTCCTCGCGCGGCGGCGGGTCGCTGTCGCGCTGCGGGCGGCGGGGCTCCGTGGGCTCCTCAAGGGCGGGCGCGGCCTCTTCCACCGCTTCGGCGAGCGCGACGACAAGCGCGAGCCCCGCCTCGCCCACGATGACCTCGTGCGCGCCCGGGCCTGGCGCGGGGAAGGGGAGCGCGAGCGCCGTCTCCTCGCCGGCCGCAAGCTCCACCGTCGCGTTCGCCACCTCGCTGCCGTTGAGGAGCACGCGCACGAGCGTCGAGCCGTGGGCGAGGCCGACGTTGCGGACGGCGAGGCGAGCCGTCACGTTCTCCCCGGGGGCAGCGCGCGCGGGCTCGAGCGCGTGGCCGCTCTGCACGAAGCGCGCGACGAGCTCCTCCTCGCGGACGATGCGGAACGTCCACGTCTCGTTCGCCTCGTTGCCGCTCGCGTCGCGCAGGAGCAGCCTGACCGTGCGCTCGCCGCGCGCGAGCGGCGCCGGCACCTCGTAGAAGGCGCCGGCCTCTCCAATGCGCGCGCCGACGAGCGCGCCGTCGAGGTAGAGCGCGACGCTCTCGAGGACGACGCCGTCGTTGTCGACGTACATCGCCCCGATGCGGGCGGGCGGGTCGACGAGGCTCGCGCCGGGTGCCGGCTCGTGCGCGTAGACCAGCGGCCGGAGCGCGTCGATCGCCGAGGGCGTGGCGTTCGCGCCGTCGCTCGCGGGTCCACGCCCCTGCGCGTTCAGCGCGACGAGGTGGTACGTGTAGCGCTCGCCGTTCGAGAGTCCGGTGTCGCGGAACGTGGAGGCGTTCGCGGCCAGCGTCACCGGAAGCTCCGCCGGCGTCGCGTTCCCGGTCGCGCGCAGCACGCGGTAACCGGTGACGGGCGTGCCGCCGTCCGAGGAGGGCGCGGCCCACCGCAGGACGACGGAGGCGTCGCCGGCGAGCGCGACGAGCGCGCGCGGGGCGCCGGGCGGCCCGAGCGGCGTGGCGGTCACGTTCGCGCTCAGCGGGCTCTCTCCGAGCGCGTTGAAGGCGCGCAGCGCGTAGGTGTGGCGCACGCCGTTCGCGAGCCCGTGGTCCAGGTACGCCGTCTGGTTCCCGATGCGCGCGTGGAGCGCGAGGCTGCCGTTGCCCGTCGCGCGCAGGACGAGGAAGCCTTCGATGGGCGCCCCGTTGCTTGTCGTGGGCCGCTGCCAGGTGAGCGTGACCTTGCCGTCGCCAGCCTGCGCCGCGAGCGCGGTGGGCGCCGGGGGCGCGCCGGCGGGGAGCGCCACGGCGAACGCGCGCGGCCCCTCGCCCTCGGCATTGAGCGCGGCGACGGCGTAGGCGTAGGCGCGCCCGTTCGTGAGCCCCGTCTCGACGTGGCGCAGCGCGCTCAAGGTGGCGACGGCGGTAAGGCTGGAGAGGTTCTCGCCGCGGTACACGCGGTAGCCGGTGACGGGCAGGCCGCCGTCGCTCTCCGGGGGGAGCCACGTGAGCGTCGCGTTCCCGTCGCCCGACGCGACGGCGACCTCGCGCGGAGCGCCAAGCGGCGGGACGACGTCGACCCAGAGCGCGTCGCGCAGCGTGGAGCCGTCGGCGGCGGTCAGCGTGAGGTCGACGCGGTAGCGGCCCAGCTGCGCGTACGCGTGCGCCGGCTTGAGGAGCGCGGACGCCGTGCTCGTGGTGTCGGGCGTGCCGTCCCCCCAGCTCCAGCGCTGCTCCACGATGCGGGCGCTCTCGTGCCGGTACGTCGCCACCACGTCCGTGAAGTTCAGCGGGACGCCGACGCGCACGCGCTTGCTCGCGCCCGCGTCCGCGATGGCGTTCGGCCCCAGGAGGCCGCCGCCGCTCCAGCCCTCGTCCACCACGCCGCGCGCGGTGCCGTTGACCTCGACGGCGTCGATTCGGTTGTCGCGCGCGCTCGACGCCAGGCGCACGCCGACGCTCGCGCCGCTGGCGTTGACGCCCGTCACGACGTTGCTCAGCGAGTCGACGAGCCGCACGCCGACGCCGCTTCCCTGCGCGGAGACGGCCGCCACGCGTGAGGATTGCGTTGCCACGAGCTCCACCCCCGCGAGCGCGTTGTCGGAGACGTCCGCGCCTTCGAGCGTCACGGACGAGGAGCGGTAGAGGTATACGCCGCGCCCGATGCCGTTCGTGGCGACGACGCCGGAGGCGTCGACGTAGGAGCTGCGGTAGATCATCACCTGGGCGACGTTGGTGACGCCGCGCACGTCGCTGCGCACGTCCGCGAGCCGCACGGGGTGCGCTTCGGTGCCGGCGAGCGCGGTGTACCAGTGGACCGGCGCGCCGTTGACGGTGTTGCTCGTCGGGATGTGGTTGTTGTACGACAGCTCGTCGTCGAAGCGCAGTCCCACCTGGTCCGGGCCGATCGTGAGCGTGTTGTCGCGAAGCTGCGCGAACTCCGTGCGCGCGAAGCGGATGCCGCTCCCGCTCTTCGTGACGAGGTTGCCGGACACCTGCGCGCCCGGCTTCACCGCCTCGAGCGCGATGCCCGCGCCGTGGGTGCTCCCGGCTTCGTTCTCGAGGACGCGCGTGCCGTTCGTCTCCAGGAAGCGCAGCCCGCCCGCGCCGTTCCCGCGCGCGCGGTTGTCCGTCGCGTTCACGCGCTCGGTGCGCGTGGCGTTGAGCCCCCAGACGCCGTTGTCGTCGAGCGTCGAGCGCACGACGCGGAGGTCGATGCTCTGGAGGTCCGCGATCCCGTCGCGCGCTTGATGCCGAGCCGTGAGGTTGTCGACGAGCAGCGCGCGCGTCCTCTCGGAGCGGAGGCCCGCGCCGTTGGCGAAGGCGGCGCTGTCGCGCACCTCCGAGTCGTTCACGTCGCGCAGATGGATGCCGTCGCCGAGGTTGCCGCTCGCGTTGGAGCCGCGGATGCTCAGGCCGCGGCCGTTCTCGACGTAGATGCCGTGGAGCGTCCCGTTCGCGGCGAGCGCGCCCACGAGCTCCACGTTCTCCGGGCGGAGGAGCGCGACCTGCGCGACGTTCGTCATGCCCCGAACGTCCGCCCGCACGCCGGCGAGCGTGGCGTCCTTGAGGCGCGTGTGCCATCGCATCGGGACGCCGTTCACGAGGTTGCTCGGCCCGACGTCGCTCTCGTACGACGCCGCGCCCGCGAAGAACCACGCGGTGTCATTGGCGCGCAAGGTCACGTTGTTGGCAAGGAACGTCGTCCCGTTCGCGCGGTCCATCTGCACCGCGCGCTCGTGACCCAGGAAGAGGTTGTCGCGGACAAGCGTCGCGCTCGACGCGTTGACCATCAGGCCCCGCACCCCGTTGTCGCGGAACGTGGCGTTCGCGAGCCGCAGAAGGGAGGAGCCGTTGACGACGTCGAGGCCGTTGGCGTTGCCGCGCAGCGTCACCTCGTCGACGCTCGCGCGCGGGCTCCCCTCGATGCGGAGCCCCACCTGCAGGTTCCTCGCGGTCTCGCCGCCGCGCACGCGCGTGTCGTTGCTGAGGCTCAGGGCGATGCCGCTGTCGTTGTTCGCTTCCGCGCGCGGGCGCTCGAGCGTGACGTTCGCCGAGCGCAGCACCTGGATGCCGCGCGCGCTGCCGTTCGCCGCGACGGCGTCGGCGAGCGTCACGTTCTGCGCCTTGTACAGCATGACCTGCGCGACGTTCGTGATGCCGCGCAGCTCCACGCTCACGTTCGCCACGTGGACGCCGGAGATGCCCGCGTACCACCGCACCGGCACGCCGTTGACGGTGTTCGTGGGCGGGAGCGTGACGGCGTAGGAGGTTTCGTCATCGAAGTGGACGCCGAACTGCCCGCTGCCGATGGCGAGCGTGTTCGCGTGGAGCTCCGTGCCGCCCGCGGCGCGGAGCCGGATGGCGCGCGCCTGCTCGCTCACCTGGTTGAGCTCGACGCGCGCGCCGGCGGGAACGGAGGCGAGGGAGATGCCGTCCTGCCCGTTCGCGCGGATCGTGTTGCTGCGAAGCGTCCCAACGGCGCTGCTCGACGCGACGATGCCGCCGCCCGCGTTCCGCTCGAGCACGTTGTGCTCGGCGGCCGCGGCGCCGGGGCCGACGCGGTCGAGGGAGATGCCGATGCCGCCGTTGTCGCGCAGCGCGTTGCCTCGGAGCGTGGGCGCCTGGCCGAGCTCGGCGTGGATGCCCCGCCCGCGGCTCGACTCGACGAGCGTGTTCTCGACGAGCGGGCCGTGCGTTCCCTTCAGGCGGACGCCGTCGGCGCCGCTCGACGTGACGCGCGCGTGAAAGAGCTTGAACGTGGAGCCGCCGTCGACGGCGACGCCATCGCCCGCGTTCGCCGAGACGCTCGCGTTCGTGAAGTTCACGCCGTGCGAGTCCCAGACAAGGATGCCCGCGGCGGAGCCGTTCTTCGCGGTGGCGTTGAGGAAGGTGAGGTTCCCGGAGCGGATGACGCCGATCTGCGCGACGTTCGTGATGCCGCGCAGCTCGACGGCGACGTCGGGGAGGACGACGGGTCCCGCGACGTTCGTGTACCAGCGGACGGCGGTGCCGTTCACGAGGTTCGTGGGCGCGAGCTCGTTGTCGTAGGACTGCGGCCCGTCGAAGGCGAAGCCGAGGCCGGAGAGCCCGATGGTGTTCTCCGCGAACTGGTTGCGCGTGGAGGCGGCGAAGGAGACGGCGGTGGCGCGGTCGCGGACGCTGTTGCTCTCGAAGCGGCCTGCCGTGGTGGCCTGGAGCGTGAAGCCGGCGGGCGCCGCTCCGGAGAGGGCGTTCCGCCGCACGTCGAGGTCGCGCGACGCGAGAAAGGCGACGGCGTCGGACGTGAAGGAGCTGTCGGCGAGCGTGACGTTGCGAGAGCCTTCGACGTGCACGCCGCGCTGGCCGTTGGACGCGCTCGTGAGGTGCCGGAGGGTGACGAGGTTCGTGGCGTTCGTCACGCGCACGCCTTCGCGGCCGTTGCCGGCGAGCGTGCTCCACTCGAGCGCCGTGTCGTGCGCGCTCTGCACGTTGACGCCGCTCGCGCCGTTGTTGCGGGCGCTCGCGTTCGCGATGCGCGTCCCGTTCGCGAGCTCGACGTGGATGCCGCTTCGCGCGTTCCCTTCCGCGACGGGCGCGGTGAGCGTGACGCCCTGGCTGCGCATGACGAGGATGCCGCTCCCGATGCCCGACTTCGCGACGGGGCGCTCGAGCGTGACGCCCGTCGAGTTGTAGACCATGACCTGCGCGACGTTCGTGATGCCGGTGAGGTCGACCGTCGCGTCGGAGATCACGACGTGGGACGCGCCGGTGTACCAGCGCACCGGGATGCCATTCACCACGTTGCTTGTCGCGATGGAGTTGTCGTACGACGCGTTGTCCTCGAAGAACAGTCCGACCTGTCCGGTCGCGGTCGAGAGGTTGTTCTCGCGCAGCGTGTTGCCCCAGCTCTGGCGGAACGACACGTCGCGGTCGTTGAGCGCGATGCGGTTGTCGCGCAGCGTCACGCCGCGGCTGGCCTCGAGCAGGATGCCGGTGCCGGACGTCTTGACGGTGCTCCCCGCGATGAGCACGTCCTGCGACTGCTTGACGTGGATGCCCACGCGGTTCGACTCGAGCGTCGCGTCCCAGATGGTGACGTTCGTGACGTTCGTGAGCCGGATCGCGTCGGACTGGCTTCCGCCACCGCCGATGGCGAGGCCGCTGAGGTTCACGTGCTTGCGGATGTTGGAGAGCTCGACGGCGTAGCCGCCGGAGGGCGTGAGGGTGGGGACGACGAGGCGCGCGGGGTCCGCGGCCGTGCCGGCGCCCGACCAGTGCGGCCCCACAAGGTCCGCGTCGCTTGACGCGCGGATGGTGCCGCCGTGCGAGGCCTCCGCCGGCGCAGCGAGCGCGCTCAGCAGAGCGAGCGCTGCCAGCGCGAGGAGGCCGCGGTGCACGGGTGACCGGACGTCGTTTCAGGGGCGGAGCCGTATAAAGCGGAGGGGTTCGGACGTTCTGCCGACGTCCGCAAGCCCGTCGTGCCCGCCCTCGTGCCGAGCGTGCGCCTGCTCCCCCTGGGGAGCGTTCGCGACCGTGTCGTCCCAGTAGAGGACGACGTCGGAGCCGGGAGCCTTGTTCCCGCGGGCGCTCCACGTGGTGTTGGCATCGAACTCGCGCGCCCGGATGCCGTACTTGTACGCGCCGAGCGTGTTGTCGACGAGCTCGACGGTGGCGTTGCGGAAGCGCTGCAGGAGGATGCCGCTCGTGCCGGTGAGCTGGAGCTCGCCGCGCTCGACGCGGTTCCCCTCGAGAAGCACGCGCGCGTCAGAGACGTCCTGCACGACGAGCCCGTCCCCCGCCGCCGGCTTGAGCACCTTGTTGCCGAGCAGGCGCAGCTCCGCCGACTGCCCAGGCAGGTGGCGCTCGTCGAGCGCGTTGAGGACGGCGACGCGCAGCGTCGCGCCTTCGATGACGTTGTTCGCGAGCGTCACGCGCGTGTGGTGCACGTGCGGCTTCTCGAGGTCGGGCTCCTGCTCGCTCGTCGCGGTGCGGTCGTCCGCGGCGTGGTCGAGGTCGTTGTAGCGCAGCCCGAAGCCGTTGTCGCGGATGGTGTTGTTGTAGAACAGGAAGTCCACGTAGCGCGTCTGGTGGTCCTCCACGTGCCCCTCCTTCTGCGTCGCGTCGGGCTGGCCGTGGTTGTGCGAGTGGGCGCCCGCCGCGTCCGCGTGGTGGTGGCCGTGGAGCTTCATGTCGACGCCGCCGAGGATCAGGTTGTCGTGGATGCCCGCGCCGTTGAGGCCCGCGATGTTGAGGACGACGCTCGGCCCAAGGTCGACGAGGCCGAGAAGCATGGGGCGCCCGATGGTGTTGTTGCGGAGGATGCCGTCGAAGTGGCGCAGCTCCTCGACGCGGTGGATCTCGTTGCTCTCGAAAACGGCGGCCGTCGGGTCGCCGACGCGTTGGACGTTGCGGTTCGTGCGGAGGTTGTTGATGACGTTGTGGTGCACGTACCCGCCCGGCCCCGTCCAGTCAAGGATGAGGATGTCGCCGATGTGGTTCTCCTTGATCTCGAACGCGGCCGTCGTGTCGTGAATGTAAATGGTGTCGACGAACCAGCCGCTGATGACGTACGGGTCGTCGAAGGTGCCGCTCCCGGAGCGCACGCCGTTCGCGGGGTTGAACGCCGCGTCGCTCTCGATAACGATGCGCGAGCGCCGCTCCAACTCGAAGAGCCCGCCTTGGCCCGGGATGCTCCCCTTCCCGCCGCGGTAGTCGTGCGCGCCGGCGCCGTGGCCGCCGAAGGAGGAGCCGTGCGCGTCGGCGTGCGGCGCGCGGGCGTCGTCCGTCGTCCCCTCGTGGGGCGCGCCGATGCAGGAGAGCGCGGTCCCGGCGAGGATGAGCAGCGCGGAGAGCCCTACGGCGGCAACGGTCGGGTGCATGGCAACCTCGGCCGCTGCGTCGGGAGAGCGTATCTAAGGGAGATTGGATGCGGGCTTTGATTGACGGCGAGCTGTTCTATGCGGCATCGCGGCGCAGCGCGCGCTCGAGCGCCGCGCGGAGCCCCTCGTCCGTCACCTGGCCGTACCCGAAGTGCTGGACGACGCGCCCGTCCGCGTCGAGGACGACGACGCTCGATTGCGAGCGGACGCCGAAGGCGCGGGCGACGCGAAGCTCCTCGTCGACGCCGATGGGCCAGCCGTGCCGATGCCGCTCCTGCCACGCGCGAAGCTCCTCGGGGCTTTCCGAGGGATCGAAGCCGACGCTGTAGACGCGCACGCCGCGCTCCTCCGCGTCGGCGAGCACGTCGGCGAGGACGGGCGCCTTCGCGCGGCAGCTGCCGCACCAGGTGGCCATGAAGAAGAGCACCGTCGCGTTGCCGGGGGGCGCGTCGCGCGTGTGCACGCTGCCGTCGAGCGCGGTGAGAGACCAGTCGGGCCCCTTGCCCTCCGCGTCCGCCTGCGGCGCGGGCGAGGCGCAGCCTGCGAGAAGGAGCGCGAGGCCGAGCGCGAGGAGGCGCATGGCGCGCGAGAGGCCGCGGGCAGCTTTTGCGTTGCGTCAGCCGCCGCTCATGTTGCGCGTCCAGGACGCGTTGAGGTTCTCGAGGAGGAACCCGTACTGCTCGTTGCATTCCTGGCGCTGCGTGATGTGCTGGAGAAGCGCGAGGTTGGAGGGGTCCGACTCCGGGAGCGGGGACGCGCAGAACTCGCAGTGCATGCGCTTGCCTGGCAGGCGCGCTGGATAAGCGTGTCGCGAGCCGGGGGCCGCCGCGTGACGCGGTGCATCACGCCGGCAGCCTGAAGGCGGGCGGCGGCGTCGCCCGCCCCGTGGTGAAGCGGAGCCGCGTCCTCGAGACGGAGGTGGACGCCGACGTGCCGTACGAGGAGACGCGGCTCGCCCGGCAGGCCACCCGCGCGCGCCCGCGGCTCGCGATCCTTCTGCTTGTCGGCGCCGCCGGCTTCGCGCTCGAGGCGGCGCTCGAGGGCGCCATCGGCATGGGGCTCATCGGCATCGCGCTGGCCTTCACCGCCACCGGCGTGTGGAAGGGGCGCCTGGGCGGCGTCGTCGCGGCCGCGTTCGCCGCGGTGCTGGCCTTCCTCATCCCGCTCGCGTTCCTGTTCCTCGGCGAGCGCGGCGTCGCGGACCGCGTGATCCTCGGCTTCGTCATGGCGTGGGCCGCGCTCCTCTTCCCCGACGTGCTCACGCTCGTGCGGGACGCGGAGCTGCAGTACGCCTACGGCCGCTGGGCGCGGCGCGACGGTTAGCGCCTACGCGAGCTTCGCGCGCAGCTTCGCGACGGCCTGCGCGACGTCCTGCGCCGCGAAGTCGGGGATGCTGCCCTGCGCGAGCTCCCCCTTCCCGCCGGCCTTCCCCGCCGCGAGCGCCTTCGCGATGTCCACGGCGCCAGCACCGGCGACGACGAAGTTGCCCTGCGGGTTGAGGACGCAGACGGTCGCGCCGGCGCCCTTGACGTACTCCTGCGCGAGCGTGCGCAGCGTCGCGGCGTCCACCGGCTTCGCGCTGAAGAGGACCTTGTGCCCGGCGACGCTCGCCTCGAGGTCGGGGGCGAACGTCTTCGCCTCGAGCTCCGCGAGGCGCGCCTTGAGCGACTCGTTCTCCTTGCGCAGCTGCTTCCACTCGTCGAAGAAGCGCTGCGCCGCCTTCGGCACCTCCTCGACCTGGACGCTGAACGTCTCCGCGGCCTGCTTGAGGAGCTCCGTCTTGCGCTGCATCTCCTTGATGGCCGCCATGCCGGCCGCGAACTCGATGCGCTCCAAGCCGTCCTGGATGCGCTCCGTGCGGAGGATCTTGATCGGCCCGACCTCCGCGGTGGAGACCACGTGCGTGCCGCCGCAGCACTCGACGTCGAGGTCCTTCACCGTCACGACGCGGACCTCGCGCCCCTTCGGCACGCCGCCCTGGTAGAGCTGCATGCCGAACTGCTTCTCCGCGACGTCGCGCGGCATCCACACCTTCTCGACGGGGCGGTCCTCGAGGACCGCCTGGTTCGCGAGCTCCTCGATCGCCTTGAGCTGCTCGTCCGTGATGCGCTGGTAGTGCTGGATGTCGACGCGCGAGCGGTCGTACCCCTTCTGGGCGCCGCCCTGCCACGTGTGGAACCCGAGCACCTGCTTCGCGCTCGCGAGGATGAGGTGCGTCGCGGTGTGGTGGCGCGTGTGCCCCGTGCGGCGGTCCCAGTCGACGTGGCCGTGCACCTTGTCGCCCTTCTTGAGCGCGTTGTGCTTGACCTTGTGCACGACGACGGAGCCCTTCGGCGTCGCGTACTTCTGCACGTCGACGACCTCGACCTTGTGCCCCATCGCGCCGCCGTGCTCGCCCGTGTGGAGCACGCCGTGGTCCGCGGGCTGGCCGCCGCCCTCGGCGTAGAAGGCCGTCTGGTCGAGCACGACGAGGTCGCCTTCGGTCCACACGACGGTGGCGTTGAAGTCGCGCACGGTGGAGTCCTCGTAGTAGATGGCGCGCGTCGGCGGCAGCTCCTCGAAGCGCTTGCCGAGGTGCGCGCCGTCGTACTCCTCCTGCTCCTCCGGCTTCGCCTTCGCGTGCTTGGTCGCGACGGCGCTGTAGAAGTCGTCGGGCACCTCGACGGTCACGCCGAGCGGCTCCGCGACCGCCTTCACGATCTCGGGGTTCAGGCCCTGCGAGTCGTAGAGGTCGATGAGCTTCTCGAGCGGGTACGCCTTCCCCTTGTACGACTTCGCCTCGCGCTCGACGAGGCGGCGTCCCTTCTCGAGCGTCTCGGCGTAGCGCTGCGTCTCGAGCTCGAGCACCGTCCTGATGTAGTCGCGGTGCGACGAGAGCTCGGGGAAGTCGCCGCGGAAGGCGTGGAGCTGGACGTCGACGATGTCGTAGAGCGAGACCTTGAGCTTGAGGTCGTCCATCATGCGCAGGCACTTGCGGATGACCATGCGCGTGAGGTAGCCGGCCTTGACGTTCGACGGCACGATGCCGTCGCCGAGCATGAACGCGAGGCAGCGCGCGTGGTCCGAGAGCGCGTACACCTTCTCCAGCGGCTCCCAGAGCGCCAGCATCTCCTCGAACGGGACGTGCACGCCCTTCTCCGCGAGCGAGGCGTGGACCTTCTTGCGAAGCTCCATCACCTTGACGCCGGTGTCGACGGACATGATGCTCGACGCGCGCGCCGTGTCCGCGAGCATCTGCTGCACGTGCGGCTGCGCGACGCGCTCCTCGAGCCCCGCCTCGCGCAGGAGATAGCGGACGGCGTCGGGGAAGAGCGCCTGGTAGATGGTGGGTTCGCCGTTCGTGATCCACGCGAGGCGCTCGAGGCCGTACCCGGTGTCGACGATCTGCACGTCCATCTCGCGGTACTTCTCGCCCTTCACGTCGATGGGGCCGTTCGGGTCGGCCACCC
>DASRYU010000186.1:0-21624 GCA_035687045.1 Thermoplasmatota archaeon
CCTCGTGGGCGGGCTCACGCTCGCCGACCCCGCGCGCTGGCTCGGAAGCACCGCGCCCCCGCCCGAGGAGGTCGCCTTCGACCGCGTGACGCTCACCGACACCGGCTTCGTCGCGCTCGTCCGCAACGCCGCGGCCGCGGACGTGACCATCGCGCAGGTCATGGTCGACGACGCCTTCTGGGAGTTCCGCATCGAGCCGGACGCGCACCTCAGGCCATTCGAGTCGGCCACGCTCACCATCGAGTACCCGTGGGTGGAGGGGGAGCCGCACGTGCTGGCCATCCTCACGCACACGGGCCTCGTCTGGGAGCACGAGATCGCCGTCGCCACGCGCACCCCGCAGCCCGAGCCGGCGGCGCTTCTCGACTACGCGCTCATCGGCATCCTTGTCGGCTTCCTCCCCGTGGCCGCGGGCATGGCGTTCTTCCCCGCGATGCGGCAGGCTCCGGGCCGCTGGCTCGCCGCGCTCCTCGCCTTCACGCTGGGCCTCCTTGCGTTCCTCGCCGTGGACACCGTCGGGGAAGGGCTGGAGCTCGCCGAGGCCGTGCCGGGAAGCTATCAGGGGCTCGGCGTCTTCTTCGGCGCCGCGCTCCTCGCGGTCGTCGGCGTGCTCGCGCTCGACCGCCTCACCAAGGGCTCGCCCTGGGGGCTCGCGCTCCTCATCGCCATCGGCATCGGGCTCCACAACATGGGCGAAGGGCTCCTCATCGGCAGCGCCTTCGCGCTCGGGAGCCTCGCTCTGGGCACCACGCTCATCATCGGCTTCGCCGTCCACAACGTGACGGAGGGCCCGGCCATCGTGGCGCCCCTCGTGCGCGGCGGAAGCCTCCCGTGGGGGCGCTTCCTCGCGCTCGCCGCCGTCGCCGGGCTTCCCACGGTGCTTGGCGCGTGGCTGGGCGCGTTCGCCTCGTGGAGCGTGCTCCCCGTCGTCTTCTTCGGCCTCGGCGCCGGCGCCATCGTCGTCGTCCTCGTGCAGGTGGGCGGCGCCATCCGCAAGCACGGCGACGTCCTCCGCCCGCTCCCCATGCTCGCGTTCGCGCTCGGCTACGCGGTGATGCTCGCGACGTCGCTCCTCACGACGTGAGCGCGCGCAGCCCCTCGCCGCCCTCGACGCGCAGCGTGCGGATGGGGAACGACAGCCGGATGCCCTCGCGCATGAAGCGCTCGTGGAGGCGGTGGCGCATCTCGTGGGCGATGGCGTACTGCTCGACGAACGAGTTCACGCGGAAGTGCAGCGCGAAGGCGAGGCCGCTCTCGACGAAGCCGTTGAAGCGGACGAACGGCTCCGCCTCGCGCGTCATCCCCGGAAGCTCCGCCACCGCGCGCCGCCCCTCCTCCATGAGCACGCGCTCGACGTGGCGCGTGTCGACGTCCGGCGCAAGGCGCATCTCGACGTTCACCCCCATCGGTGGCGTCGGGAGGTCGAAGTCCGTGACGACGCTCGACGCGACGCGCGCGTTGGGGATGACGACGCTGTTGTTCGGCAGCGTCCGGATCTTTGTGGTGCGCCACCCGATCGCCTCGACGAAGCCCTCGACGCCGACGTCGTCGATGCGGACGTAGTGGCCCACGTCCAACGGGCGGTCCGCCTGCACCCACAGCCCTGCGAAGAAGTTCGCGAGCGTGTCCTGGAGGGCGAGGGCCACCGCGAGGCCCGCAAGGCCCAGCGTCGTGAGGAGCGGCGTGATCTCGAGGCCGAGGTAGTCCAGGATGAGAAGGAAGCCGATGGTGTAGACGACGATGACGAGGAGCCGTCGCACGAGCGAGCGCACGATGATGGACGAGAACGCGCGGCCTCCGTAGACGGTCAGCAGGCCCCCGATCACGCGCGCGCCGAAGACGGCAAGGCCTGCAAGCGCGAAGATGGTGAAGAGGCGCGGCGCCCACGCGCGCAGCGTGACGGGCGACGGCGTGAGCATCACCGCCGCGCAGGCGCCAAGAAGGAGCGCGAAGAGGTACACGGGACCGCGCAGGGCGCTCGCGAGCACGTCGTCGGTCTTGTTCGACGAGCGGGCCGCGGCGAGGCGGAGGCCCCTCAGGACGAAGGCCTTGACGACGAAGGCGACGGCGAGGGAAGCGCCAAGCGCCAGCGCGGCGGCGAGCGCGTAGCCCGTCTGCGCGGAGACGCCGAGACGCGCCGCGAGCGCTTCGGAGAGCTGCGGGGTGAGCCCTTCGAGGAATGCCATGCGCGCGCAGGACCGGCATCCCCCTTGACGCTTGGGCCACCGCAGGAGGCTTCCAAACATTGAAGCCCGACGCTCCGGCTCCTTCGCGCGATGCCCCTCATCGTGACGAACACCCTCAGCGGCAAGAAGGAGGCGTTCACGCCCCTCCACGGGCCCGACGTGAGGATGTACGTCTGCGGCCTCACCCCCTACGAGGAGGCGCACATCGGACACGCCCGCGCCTACGTCGCCTACGACGTCATCCGGCGGTACCTCGAATACCGCGGCCACCGCGTCAAGCACATCCAGAACATCACCGACGTGGACGACCGCATCATCGCCCGCGCCCACGAGCGCGGCGAGGACCCGCTGAAGTACGCGCAGCGCATCCACGACCTGAGCACCGACGCGTTCGCGAAGCTCCGCATCCGCCCCCCCAACGCGTATCCGAAGGTGAGCGAGAGCATCGCGGGCATCCTCGAGATGACGCAGACGCTCATCAAGAAAGGGCACGCGTACGTGGGACAGGACGAGCACGGGCAGAGCGTCTACTTCAGCGTCGAGAGCGACCCCGACTACGGGAAGCTCAGCCACCTCAACCGCGAGGAGCTTCTGCAGGGCGTGCGCAAGGACGTCGCCGAAGGCAAGCGCAACCCCGCCGACTTCGCGCTCTGGAAGGCGTCGAAGCCCAACGAGACGGTGTCGTGGGACTCGCCCTGGGGGCGCGGGCGCCCCGGCTGGCACATCGAGTGCAGCGTCATGTCGAAGGCGATGCTCGGCGAGACCATCGACATCCACGGCGGGGGCTGGGACCTCATCTTCCCGCACCACGAGAACGAGCTCGCGCAGAGCGAGAGCGCGAACGGCGCGCCCTTCGTGAAGTACTGGCTCCACGTCGGCTTCCTCACCGTCGACGGCGTGAAGATGAGCAAGTCGCTCGGCAACTTCACGACGCTCAACGCCGCGCTCGCCGAGTGGCCGGCGCACGCGCTGCGCCTCTGGTTCGCCGGCACGCACTACCGCAGCCCCATCGACTACTCGCTCGCGGCGCTCGGGCAGGCCGCCAAGTCGGTCGAGAAGTTCCAGAACATGCTCGTGAACGCCCGCCACGCCATCGCGAACGCCGACACGCGCCCCGTGTCGCACGACGATGACCGCGCGCTCCAGGCGCTCCTCGAGCAGCGCAGGCACGGCTTCGAGGCCGCGATGGACGACGACTTCAACACGCCCGTCGCCCTCGCCGTTCTCTTCGACCTCGCCTCCGACATCAACAAGCACGCGGAGAAGGCGTCGAAGGCGACGCTCGAGAAGGCGCTCGCCACCTTCCACCAGCTCGAGAGCATCTTCGACGTGCTTCCCGACGAGAAGGCCGACACCGGCGACGTCGCGCCGCTCATGGACCTCCTTCTCGAGGTGCGCGAGAGCGCGCGGGCGAAGAAGGACTTCGCGACGAGCGACCGCATCCGCGACCGGCTCGCGGAGCTTGGCTACGTCATCGAGGACGCCGGCAAGGGCAAGGGCCCGCGATGGCGCCACAAGGGCTGATGCGCACGCCGCGCTCCCTGCCGCGCGCGAGCCCGAAGCCGCTCGCCGCGCTCCTGCTCGTCCTCCTCCTTGCCGCGCCGCTCGCGGAAGCGCACATCGCCGGCGCGCGGCCCATCCTCCAGCGCAGCCAGCTCCAGCGCCTCATCGACCTCCAGCCGCAGGGCGCCGACCTCGAGGTCGACCTCCTCCTCTCGAGCGACCAGCTGCGCGACCCGCTGCGCCACCTCGTGTCGCACGAGATCTCCCCCTCCCGCGGGCGCTTCTACGTCGAGTACACGCGCGACGCCTCCGTCCGCCAGGACCTCTTCTTCGCGGAGTGGCGGTTCGCGCGCCTCATCGAGTACCGCGACCTCAACTTCAACGGGCTCTACGAGCCCACCACCGACACGCCCGTCCGCGCCTGGCGCTTCGACCAGTTCGACTGGGGCGCGCCCGACATCCAGCGCGTGCAGGTCGCGGACGTCCAGGGCTGGGGCGCGACGTGGATCGGCAACCTCAGCAACGCGCCGCGGATGAGCCTGCTCGTCGCGTTCGCGGGGAAGCCCTTCCGCGACGAGGGCGCGCTCGTGCTCGCGCAGGACGTCGCCATCTACTTCGACGTCACGAACATCCCCACGCGCGGCATCGGAAGCCTCTACGCGCTCGAGATCGACGTGCGCGTCCCGGCGCGCGCGACGCTCTCGCTGCACGAGGCGGAGAACACGACCGCCGCGCTTCTGGCGGACGCAGAGCTGCGCCGCGGCCTCTTTGTCTGGGGCGGCGAGGCGCTCCTCGACGGCCGCGAGCAGCGGCTGCTGGCGAGCTTGACGGACGAGTCGGTGCAGGGGGAGAACCGCACGGCGAAGCTCTTCCTCCACCTGCCCACCGTCGACCAGTCGATGCGCTTCGTCATGGTGAGCGGCGTCGAGTACGTCGTGCAGCCGGCCCGCTCGGGCACGCCGCTCCCGCCCACGCTCGCGCTCGCGGCGCTCGCGCTGGCGGCCGCCCTCACGACGACGCGGGCGCGGCGGCGGTAGGCGGGCCGTACGGAAGCGCCTGCGAGCCCGCCGGGAAGATGGTGACGCGGGCGGTCATGTCGTGGTGGCCCACGCCGCAGAACTCCATGCACTGGAGGTGATAGCTCACCGGCTCCGCGCCCACATCAGGGGTCTGCAGCCACGCAACGTGCACCTTCCCGGGCACCGCGTCCTGCTTGATGGCGAACTCGGGGACGGCGAACGCGTGGATGACGTCGCGCGACGTGATCTCGAGCTTCACGCGCAGGTTCTCCTCGAGGCGCAGCTCCCCGATGCTGCAGCGCCAGCGCGCATCGCCCGAGCACCAGTCGGTCTGGCCGGCGTAGGCGACGCCGTTCTCGTCGGGGTAGAGGAAGCGCCAGAGGAACTGCGAGGCGTCGACGCGCACGGTGTGGTCGATGTCGTCCGGGATCTCGTCGATCTGCACGAGCGTTCCCGCGCTGAGGAACCCGAGGAAGAGGAGGATGCCAGCCGGAATGACCGTCCACACCACCTCCGCCTTCGTGTGGCCGCGATGCCCCTCGTCGCGGGGCACGCGCGTGTTCTTGCGGAACTTCACGATGATGTAGAGGAGCAGCCCCTCCACGAACACGAACACGAAGAGCGCGATCCAGAGCGTGATGTTGAAGAGCGACGCGATCTCCCGCGCCGACTCCGTCGCAGGCGGGACGTAGAGGTCCTGGGCGAGAAACAGCGCGAGCGACATCCTGACCCGCGAGCCTCAGCGACCGCAGCGTCCAAAAGTCTGCCGCTGCAGCGCATCGGGTGGACGTGCGAAGGTCTCTAACCTCCACCCCCCGAGACGCGTCGACAGTGTTTTGCTTACACACGCGGCTGCTCCCGCGGGAGCTTTGGGAGCGATGGCTGCGCCACACGCCCACGTGTCGTCTCATGAGGACCACCCCGTCGAGGAGCACCTCACCCCCGTCCCGCTCCTCGTGGGCCTGGGCACGCTCGTCCTCTACCTCTCGCTCGAGATGCGCGACTTCGGCCCCGGGTGGCGCTACGCCCCCGTCGTGGGCCTCCTCGCGCTCGTCGTCCCGCTCCTGATGTGGGCCCGCGAGGATGTGCATTTCTGGCGCGTGCGGCACGTCGACCACGGCGTCGCCCCCGGACGGCCGCTCGGGTGGTGGGGCATGATGTTCTTTCTGGGGACCGAGGTCGCCCTTTTCGCCTCGCTCTTCGCCGCCTTCTTCGTCGCCAAGGCGCAGCACCCGGGCGTGTGGGCCGCGGCGCAGGAGCACGTCGCGCACGCGCTCCCTCTCGTGACGGGCAACACGCTCATCCTTCTCGCCTCCGGCGCCACGATGCACTGGGCGCTCCACGCCATCCGCAAGGACCAGCGCCGCCAGTTCCTTGTCGGCCTCGTCGCCACCATCGTCCTGGGCGTCGCCTTCCTCGCCATCCAGATGCGCGAGTACGCGAGCCTCATCGCGGCGGGCGTCACCTTCAGCGGCGGCGACAACTTCGGCAACGCGTTCTACGGGCTCACCGGCACGCACGCCGCGCACGTCTTCCTGGGCCTCTGCTTCATCCTCCTCCTTCTCGTGCGAGGCCTCCTTGGCAACTACGACAAGGAGCGCCACGTGAGCGTCGAAGCGTTCGCCATCTACTGGCACTTCGTCGACATCGTGTGGATCGGGCTCTACCTCGTCGTCTACGTGGGGGTGCTCGGATGACGGAGATCCACGGGACGCCGTGGCGGCACTGGCTTCTCACCACCGACCACAAGAAGATCGGCCTCCTCTACCTCTGGACCTCCTTCGTCTTCTTTCTCGCCGCGGGCGTCGCCGCGCTCGTGATGCGCTGGGAGCTCGCGCAGCCGGGGAAGACGGTCATCGACCCCGCGCTCTACTACATGCTCTTCAGCTTCCACGGGACGACGATGATCTTCCTGTGGATCATCCCGGTCCTCGTCGGCGGCTTCGGCAACTTCCTTCTCCCGCTCCTCATCGGCGCGCCCGACATGGCGTATCCGAGGCTCAACGGCCTCTCGTACTGGACGTACCTCGCGGGCGGGATCCTTCTCTACGTCGGCTTCTTCTTCGGCATCAACGAGGCGTACGCCAGCTCCGCCGCCGTCGGCTGGACGGGATACCCGCCCCTGTCGGGCGTTATCGGCTCGCCCGGGTCGGGCGTCGACTTCTACATCCTCGGCATCCATCTTCTTGGCGTCTCCTCGATGATGGGCGCCATCAACTTCATCGTCACCATCCTGCGCATGCGGAAGCCCGGCGTCACGTTCCACAACATGTCGCTCTTCGTGTGGGCGCAGTTCACGACGGCCATCCTCATCGTGTTCGCGACGCCGTGGATCGGTACCGCGATGATGCTGAACTTCTTTGACCGCAACTTCGGCACGAACTTCTTCACCGCCGCGGGCGACCCCGAGCTCTACCAGCACATCTTCTGGTTCTACTCGCACCCCGCGGTGTACGTGATGATCCTTCCCGCGATGGGCATCGTGAGCGAGGTGCTGCCGCGCATGGTGCGCCGCCCCATCTTCGGCTACAAGGCGATGGCCTACTCCATCCTCGCCATCGCGTTCCTCGGGTTCACCGTCTGGGCGCACCACATGTTCACGACGACGATGCCGTACCAGGCGCGCCTCGGCTTCATGATCATGACCATGATCATCGGCGTGCCGACGGGCGTGAAGTTCTTCAACTGGATCTTCACGATGTACGGCGGCCACCTGCGCTTCGAGGCGCCGCTCCTCTTCTGCGTCGGCTTCATCGCGATGTTCCTCATCGGCGGCATCGACGGCGTCTTCATGGCGTCCGTCCCCGTCGACTACCAGCTCCACGACACGTACTGGCCCGTCTCGCACCTCCACTACGTCCTCTTCGGCGGGAGCGTGCTCGGCGTCTTCGCCGGCCTCTACTACTGGTGGCCGCGCTTCACCGGGCGCATGTACAACCGCAGCCTCGCCAAGTGGCACTTCTGGGTCACGCTCGTCGGCCTCAACGTCGTGTTCATGACGATGCACTTCCTCGGCACCGCCGGCATGCCGCGCCGCGTCTACGACTACCGCGACATCTACGCGACGATGAACCTCATCGCGACCGTCGGCGCCTTCCTCGTCGCCGCCGGCCAGCTCCCCTTCCTCGCGAACGTCTGGTGGAGCGTGCGCAACGGCATGCGCGTGCACGGCGACCCGTGGAACGACCGCCCGACCATCGAGTGGAAGGGGTTCAAGGCCCTCCCCGGCGGCCCCGTCATGGCGCACGAGGCGCGGCGCTGGGGCGGCGGCAAGCTGTAGCCTCGCACGGGCCCGCCTCCCCGCCCGCGCGTTCCGAAGCGTTGCTACTCCGGGACAGAAGACACGCTATCAGCCACCCGCTTGCGACGCGTCGAAAGAGACATGCTATCGCATGCGCCTGCAGACGCGGAACTCCATGTCGCGCACTCACCCTCTCGACCCCCTCCGCCCAGGGTTCACGCTGGGGCGCCTGACGAGCGGCGCCGTGGCGGGAGCCGTCGGCGGCATGGCCTTCGGCGTGCTCATGCTGGCGAACTTCACGGTGAACGAGCAGACCGGCCGCACCGGCATGGTGGAGCTCGTGAAGCAGTTCCTCGGCACGGACAGCCTCATGATCGTGTGGAGCGTCCACATGGCCACGAGCGTCGCGCTCGGCCTCGCCTTCTCGCTGTTCATCCTGCCCCAGTCGTACCGCAGCAGCGTCCTCTGGGCGCTGGGCTACATCATGGTCGTGGGCTTCGTCGGCTCGCAGGTCATCCTGCGCTATCTCGCCGGCGCGCCGTTCGACCCCTTCGACGCGGGCGCCATCTTCGCGCTCGTCGGCCACCTCGTGTACGGGCTCTTCCTCGGCCTCGTGTACGTCTCCTTCCACAACCTCGAGATCCGCGAGGCGCTGGAGGCGCGCTCCGAGCGGTGGCGCGACTGGGGGCGCCACGAGCTCGAGGAGCTGGAGCTCGAGCAGCGTGCATAGGGTCGCCTGAGAAGAGATAAGGACCCAGGTGCCGTCCTCGTGGGCGAGGAGGCGCCCCCACCTTGCGCAAGTCCGTCGTCCTGTCGCTCGTCATCGCCCTGAGCGCCCCGCTCGCGTGGGCGGAGCCTTCCCAGCCGTCCGCGCCCTGCCCCGGCTACACGTACCTCGACGGCATCGGGCGCGCGTGCCCGCAAGGCGACGGCACGTACATGGTCATGTCGCCCGACGGGCGCGAGCTTGGCACCGTGAGCCACACGGACCCCATCCCGCCTGGACCGGAGCCGGTGACGATGCTCACCTCCGCGAGCCAGGTGGAGTGCGTCGACTCGAGCGCGCAGTACGCGATCATCGTCATCTACGCGCGCGCCTCGAACGACGGGGACGCGTACTCGACGCGCGTGAGCACCATCCGCACGCTCGTCGCGCAGGCGCAGCAGCACATCAGCGACGCCGCGGCCGCGGGCGGCGGCACCTCGAAGCTCAAGGTCCTCTGCGACGGCGACGGCCAGGTGACGGTGAAGAACGAGGTGCTGCCCACGACGCTCTCGGGCGACAACTTCGACACCATCGTCAACGACCTCCGGAACAAGGGGTACAACGACCCGAAGAAGAAGTACTGGGTCTGGTACGACGACAGCGGCGCGTGCAGCTGCGCCGGCACGGGCCACTGGTACTCCGACAGCTCGGACAGCGTGAACAACTACAACAACGGGAACCACCCGCAGCCCTTCTTCGCCGTCACGTTCTCGCACAACTCCGTGCGCACGTGGCTCCACGAGCTCGGCCACACGCTCGGCGCGGTGCAGAACAACGCGCCCGGCTTCTCGGGCACGAACTACGGCCACTGCGTCGACGGCAAGGACATCCTCTGCTACAACGACGGCGGCCAGAACACGGGCTCCTGCGTCGACTTCTACTGCAGCGGCACCTGCTCCGTCGAGGTGTGGGACTGCCAGCGCAACACGTACTACAACCTGGCGCCCTCGCCGGGAAGCTGGCTCGACACGAAGTGGAACATCGGCGAGACGTACGTGCGCTACCTCACGAACGTGCGCAACATCGCGCCGACGATGACCTCCCTCAACTGCGCCCCCACGACGCTCACGCTCGGCCAGGCCGTCTCCTGCGACTTCACCGCCACCGACAACGCGGACCAGGTCGCCTACAACGTCGACTGGGGCGACGGCACCACCGAACGCGTCCCCGCCAGCGGCTTCGTGCCCAGCGGCACCACGCGCACCGCGAGCCGCACGTACGGGACCGACGGCGTCTTCACCGTCCGCGTGAGCGCGACGGACAACAACGCGTCGAGCCTCACGTCGAGCGCCCTCACGCGCACCGTCTCCGTGCAGGCGCCTCCCGTGATGGAGCTCGCCTCGTGCGCGCCCTCGCCGACGCAGCCGCAGGTGAACGTCACGTGCTCGTTCCGCGCCCGCGACAACTCCACGGGCGTGTTCTACACCGTCAACTGGGGCGACGGGACCCCCACGACGCGCGTGCCCGCGACGGCCTACGTGGCGCCGGGGCAGACGCGCACCGCGACGCACGCGTGGGCGTCCACCGGCCCCTACACCGTGAGCGTGCAGGCGACGGACAACGGGACCCCGCAGCTCTCGTCGGGCACGCTCACGACGTCCGTCACCGTCGACGCGAACGCGCCGCCGACGATGACGTCCCTCTCCTGCTCGCCCAACCCCGTCCAGGCGGAGAACGCGCTCACGTGCAGCTTCCGCGCGGACGACGTGTTCACCGGCCTCTACTACACGCTCGACTGGGGCGACGGCAGCGCGCCCCAGCGCGTCCCGGCATCCGGCACCGTGCAACCGGGCACGACGCAGACCGCGTCGCGCACCTTCATGACCGCCGGGGCGCGCACCATCAGCGTCACGGCCACCGATGCCGGCTCGCCGCCGCTCACGTCGAGCGCGCTGAGCACGGACGTCAACGTGACGCCGCCCAACCTCGCGCCCGTGATGGTGAGCGCCTCGTGCAACCTCGTGGGCGCGGGCATCCCGACCACGTGCGTCTTCCGCGCCACGGACGCCGACTCGAGCGGCGTGCGCTACCGCGTCGAGTGGGGCGACTCGAGCGTCACGACCGCGCCGAGCGGGTACGCCACGCCCGGCCAGAACTTCACGCTCCAGCACGTCTACCACAGCGCGGGCGCGTTCCTGCTCAACGTCACCGCCACCGACAACGGATCGCCCGCCCGCACGAGCGCGTCGCTGCAGATCATCGTGAACGTGAGCGCGGACGGCGCGCCGCCGGTCCTCACGATCCAGGACCCGTTCCCCAAGACGCTCTACTACGGCTGCATGCTGCAGCGCGACATCCGCGCGGGCGACGCCGTGTTCGTGCAGCGCGGCTGCGTGCGCGCCACCGCGTTCGACGCCTCGGGCGTGGCGAACGTGACGGTGCTGCTCGACGGCGTCCGCGTCGCGGTGGACACGACGGCTCCCTACGAGCTCGACTTCCCGCTCACGGGCTACGTCGGACAGGCTGTCCTCAGCGTCATCGCCTACGACAACGTCGGCAACTCGCGGCGGGCGGACCAGAACGTCATGCTCGTCTGAGGCCGGGCGGCGCGACGTTTTTCCGCCGCGCGCGGAATGGCGGCGCGTGAGCGCGCCCGCCGCTTCCCCGTCACCGCCGAACACGCTCGCGGAGGTCTAGGCGATGGCCACGCCGCCGCTCCCACCGAAGACATTCCGCGCGGAGTGCCCCAAGTGCGACAAGGTCGCCGAGCACGAGGAGTTCTTCCGCGAGCGGCGCTCCATCGGGAGCGCGCAGGCGGCGCAGCGGGGGGACTTCAAGACGATGCACGAGTACAGCTTCCGCTGCAAGGCGTGCGGGCAGCGCAACGAGAAGCTCGTGGACGAGCAGGGCGTCCTGCACAAGTGGCAGGGCAACCGCCACACGATGATGAAGGTCTGACGCGCGCCGCGCTTCAGGCGTGGCGGCGGCAGTGCCCGGCGTCGTCGCAGCCGCGCGAGGGAAGCGTTCCCGCCTCGACGCCCGCCCACACGTCGCCGCTTCCGTCCACCCACGCCACCACCGCGCGGCCGTCGCGCAGGAGCGCGAGCGCGGCCTCGGCAGGCGCAGCGGGCAGCCGCGCGGCGACCTCGCGCGCCTCGGGCGTTGTCCCGAGGGCGCGCGCGACGACGAGCCGCGCGCCGTCCGCATGAGGCTCCCACCACGCGCCGGTGACGCGCCCGTCCAGCGCGCGCGCCGACGCGGGCGCGCCGCTCGCGCGCGAGCGCGCCTCGCTCCACGGCTCCGGCGTCCCCCAGGCGGTGCCGTCGTCCCACGATTCGATGCGCCGCATCGCGCCGGAGCCGTCGATCCACGCGAACGCGCTCACGCCGCGCGCGTCGGTCTCCACCGCCGGCGCCGAGCGCGCGCCCTGCACGACCATGCCGCCGTGCTGCGTCCATGCGCCGTCGGCGTCGGCGAGCGACGCGAAGTGGAGCGACGTGGACGCGACGGAGGGAATCAGGAGCGACGCGCCCTGCTGGAGCGGGTCGCGCGGCGCGTACGCGTAGGGCACAATGACGCGCCCGCGCGCGTCGGCGACGGGGCGCCCCACGAGCGCGTCGCCGCCCAGCGGCGTGAGGCGCTCGGCCGCGGAGAACGCGCCGCCGGCGTAGCGCACGGCCCACGCGGCGCCCTCGCCTTCGAGGACGACGAGCGCGCCCTCGTCGAGCGGCGCGACGGAGGCGCGCGTCGCGACGAGGAGCGGGGGCGCCGCGAGCGCGTCGAGCATCGCCACGCGCGCGACGTCGCTTCCTCCGTCGTAGGCGAAGAGCGCGAGCGCAGGGAGCGGGAGGCTCGCGTCGAGCGCGACGAGCCAGAGCCGCCCGCTCACGGCGTCGAGCGCGGCGTGCGGCGCGCGGAGCCCGTCCGACGGCATCCGGAGCGTGCGCACCTCGAAGCCGGACGCGACGAGGAGGTAGGGCTCCGTCGCCACGAAGAGGCGCTCGCCGTCCGTCGCGATGCTCGCGTTCGCGCAGGCGTCGCACGCCTGGAGGAGGCGCCACGGCGTGAGCGGCGCGAGGAAGGGGTGGGGCGGCTCGGGGAGCGCGCAGGTGAGGAAGGAGGCGCGCGCGAAGGACGCGCCGTACGTCGGGCACTCCGGCCAGCGCGTGGGCGGCTGCGGGGACGGGCGCGGCGGCTCGCCGCAGCCGACGCAGCATTCGTAGCTCGTGAAGCACCCGTGCCCCTGCCACGGCTCCACGTCGTCCTCCTCCGGGTACGGCTTCACGCACCCCGTGAGGCCGGTCGCCAGCAGCATCGTCGCGAACGTCCAGGTCGCCCAGCTCGCCATGCGGCGCCCACGCGTCGGGCGAACGTTCTGGATTGCGGTCGCAACGCGCGAGCGTCAGAGGACGTCACGACGGACGCGCGCCCTCCCCTGGCGGGAGCAACGCTTTTCAACCCCTCCCGGTCTCCCAGCGGCAGGTAGGCCGGCCGGATGACGAAGTACGAGATCCAGACCGTGCTCAAGGGGGACGGCTCCTCCTGGGACGCCCACAAGGAGCCGCACCTCAAGGACGACCAGCTCCGCGCCATCTACAGCACGATGGTGCGCGTCCGCATGCTCAACGAGCGCGGCATGAACCTCCAGCGCCAGGGGCGCATCGGGTTCTACATCGGCTCCGAAGGCCAGGAGGCCGTCCACGTCGCCTCGGCCGCCGCGCTCGAGCCCACCGACTGGTGGTTCCCGCACTACCGCGACCCCGGCGTCGCGCTCCTGCGCGGCGCGACCATCGAGCAGATGGTCCACCAGCTCTACGGCAACGCGAAGGACATGACGAAGGGGCGCCAGATGCCCAACCACTTCTCCTTCGCGGAGCAGAACTTCTTCTCCATCAGCTCGCCGCTCACGGTGCGCGTCCCGCAGGCCGCGGGCGCCGCGTATGCGATGAAGTACAAGAAGACGGGGCAGATCGCCGTCTCCTCCTTCGGCGACGGCAGCAGCAGCGAGGGCGACTTCCACGTCGGCCTCAACTTCGCCGCGGTCTGGAAGGCGCCCGTCGTCTTCCTTCTCAACAACAACCAGTACGCCATCTCGGTGCCCAGCGAGAAGCAGACGGCGTCCGAGACGTACGCGCAGAAGGCCGAAGCGTACGGCTTCGAGGGCGTGCGCGTGGACGGCAACGACCCGCTCGCGGTCTACAACGCGATGAAGGCCGCCGCCGACAAGGCGCGCGCCGGGAAGGGCCCGACGCTCATCGAGTGCTACACGTTCCGCATGGGGCCGCACTCGTCCTCCGACGACCCGAAGCGCTACGTGAGCCCCGACCTCTACCAGACGTGGGGCGCGAAGGACCCGATCCTCCGCATGCGCAACTACCTCGTCAGGAAGGGCGTGTGGAACGACAAGCTCGAGGAGGAGCTCACCACGCGCACGAAGGACGAGATCCAGGCCGCCATCAAGGCCGCCGAGGACACGCCCGCGCCCGACCTCCACCTCCTCATCGAGGACGTGTACGCCGAGGTGCCCTGGCATCTCGAAGAGCAGCTCAAGGAACTCAGGGAGAGTGTGGAATAATGCCCAACCTTACGCTCGTCCAGGCCGTCACCGATGCGCTGCGCACCGAGATGCGCCTCGACAGGGACGTCGTCGTCTTCGGCGAGGACGTCGGCAAGAACGGCGGCGTCTTCCGCGCGACCGACGGCCTGCAGGCCGAGTTCGGCGAGGAGCGCGTCTTCGACACGCCGCTCGCGGAGGCCGGCATCATCGGCACCGCCATCGGCATGGCGCTCCACGGCCTCAAGCCCGTCCCGGAGATCCAGTTCCAGGACTTCATCTTCCCCGCGTTCGACCAGATCGTGAACGAGGCCGCGAAGATCCGCTACCGCAGCGGCGGCCAGTACCAGGTGCCGATGGTCATCCGCACGCCCTACGGCGGCGGCATCCGCGGCGGACACTACCACTCGCAGTCGGGCGAGGCGTACTTCACGCACACGCCGGGCCTCAAGGTCGTCATCCCCTCGACCCCCTACGACGCGAAGGGCATGCTCATCGCGAGCATCCGCGACCCCGACCCGGTCATCTTCATGGAGCCCAAGCGCGTCTACCGCGCCATCAAGGAGGAGGTCCCCGAGCAGGCCTACACGGTCGACCTCGGCAAGGCCCGCCTCGCGCGCGAAGGGCAGGACATCTCGCTCATCACGTACGGCGCCATGACCCACGTCTGCCTCGAGGCGGCCAAGCAGGCCGAGCAGGAGGGCATCTCGTGCGAGGTGCTCGATCTGCGCAGCCTGATGCCCTTCGACGGGCAGGCGATCCTCAAGTCGGCGAAGAAGACCGGCCGCGTCATCAGCGTCTACGAGGCGCCCAAGACCAGCGGCTTCGGCGGCGAGATCAACGCCTTCATCGCCGAGAACGCGATCGAATACATGCAGGCGCCGCTCATGCGCGTGGCCGGCTTCGACACGCCGTTCCCGTACACGCTCGAGCACGACTACATGCCGACGACCGAGCGCATCCTGCACGCGATCCGCAAGTCGCGGGCGTACTGAGGCGCCGAGGCCGAGGTCCGCGAACGCTCACCGCGGGGGCGCGGGGCTACGCGGGGGTTATTTCTCTGCACGCCGCGCCCGCTCACCGCGGAGGGCGCGGAGCTCGCGGAGGACGCGCGGAGACCGTGGGGAAGTTCTCTTGGTGCGCTCTCCGCGCCCGCCCCGCGTCCCTCGCGCCTCCGCGGTGAGCGTTCGAGGCGCAGCCACTGGTCGGCGAACGCTCACCGCGGGGGCGCTGGGAGCGCGGGGGCTCGCGGAGCCCTACCTCTCTGCATCCGGCGTCGGGCCCGCTCACCGCGGAGGACGCGGAGCTCGCGGAGGACGCGCGGAGACCGTGGGAAATTTCTCTTGGTGCGCTCTCCGCGCCGCCCCGCGCACCTCGCGCCCCCGCGGTGAGCGTCCGAGGCGCAGCCGCTTCCACCTTCAACGCTGCAGCGACCGCGCGCGGAGCGCACGCAGGCTTGGTGGATGGTCAGAGCCGTCTCCGCGCACGCCCCGCGTCCTCCGCGTCTCCGCGGTGAGCGGGCTCGCACGCACGAGCGAGAGAAAAGGAGAGGAAAGACGCTACGGCGCGAGGCGGACCATGCCGCGCGTGAGGCGCATGTCCTCTTCGCGGATGCGCTCTTCGCGCCATGCTTCCCACTTCGCGGCACCCGCTTCGAGGCCGTGCCGGCGGATCATTTCCCAGAGCATCTTGTCGCTTTCCGACACGTCCATGCGCGATACCGGCGTGTCGGAGCCCTCTCGGGAACATGAATCCAGTGGCTCCAATGGCGATGGACCCTGGGGCTGCTCGTCGCGGCGGGCGGCGGCGAGGCTAGCGAGGCGGCCAGCGGATCTCGCGGACGTCCGCCGCGCCGCACGTGCCGCACGCGGCGGCGCCGCTCGACCACTGCACGAAGACCCCGCCGCAGGCCTGGCAGGAGAGGAGCGCGTGCGCGGGGAAGACGGGGCGGCTCTCGTGGGGGATGGGCACGCGGGCTCCTGCGGCCGCTCCTCTACACGTGCCATCTGGTCGGGCCACCGCTGCCGGGGCGCCCCTCTGCCCGACACGCTTAAAGACCCCCGCCCGCTTCGCGCGAGCCAGAGGCCGTCGTCATGGTCTTCCAGTTCAAGCTCCCCGACATCGCGGAAGGCGTCCACGAGGGCGAGATCGTCGCGTGGCACGTCAAGCCCGGCCAGGCCGTGAAGGAGGACCAGGACATGGTCGAGGTCATGACGGACAAGGCGACGGTCATGATCAAGAGCCCCCGCACGGGGACGATCGCGGACGTGCTCGCCAAGGAGGGGCAGGTCGTGAAGGTCGGGGACGTCATCGTCACCATCCGGGAGGGCACCGACGCGCCCAAGGCCGCTCCCGCGGCCGCCGCCGCCTCGCCGGCCGCCAAGCCCGCGGAGGAGGAGAAGACGCTCTTCGACCTCCCCACCGACTTCTCGGGCGGCTCGAAGCTCAAGAAGCAGCAGGCGTCCGCGCCCAAGCCCGTGAGCGCCGCCGCCGGCGCGACCTCGACGCAGGTGCCCGCGACGGCCGCCGCGCCGCAGGCGCAGCCGGCGTCGCGCAGCACGACGCTCGCCGCCCCCGCCATCCGCTGGCAGGCCCGCGAGCGCGGCATCGACCTCAACACCGTCCCCGCGAGCGGCCCCAACGGCCGCGTCACGAGCGCCGACTGGCAGGCGTTCCTCGCGCGCGGCCCCGCGCAGCAGCAGCCGCAAGGGCACGCGACCGCCTTCGGCGCGCCGCACGCGCCGCAGATCGTTCTTGGCGCGATGGACGAGCCGATGGCCCTCAAGGGGCTGCGCAAGGCCATCTTCGAGAACATGCAGCGCAGCGAGGCGCACGCCGTACCGTTCACCTACTGGGACGAGGCCGACGTCACCGAGCTCGTGAAGCTGCGCGAGGACGCGAAGGCGCTCGCGCATGGGATGGGCGTGCGCCTGAGCTATCTCCCCTTCATCGTCAAGGCGGTCGTCGCGGCGCTCAAGAAGTTCCCCGATATCAACGCGTGGAGCGACGAGCACAACCGCACGCTCGTCCGGAAGCGCGAGTACCACATCGGCATCGCGACCGCGACCGAGCGCGGCCTCACCGTCGTCGTCATCCGCGACGCCGACCGCAAGAGCATCTTCGAGATCGCGCGCGAGATCGAGACGCTCGCGGAGAAGGCGCGCACGGGCAAGGCGACGCGCGAGGAGCTCACCGGCAGCACGTTCACCATCACGTCGCTCGGGAAGAGCGGCGGCCTCGGCGCGACGCCGGTCATCAACCACCCCGAGGTCGCCATCCTCGGCATCCACAAGATCGAGGCGCGCGCCGTCGCCGACCAGGAGACGCGCCAGGTCGTTGTCCGCGACCGCATGAACATCAGCGGCTCGTACGACCACCGCTGGATCGACGGGCACGTGGCGGCCGAGTTCCAGCAGCACGTCATCTCGCTGCTGTCGCAGCCGAACCTGCTGCTCCTGGGGCACCTCTGAGGGAGCGAGCGACGCGCCTAAGCATGGAGTCCGACTGAGGGGAGACCATGGACACGCACCGCCTCGTCCGACGCGTCCACACGCGCCCGCTCGTCTGGCTCGGCGAACGGGAGCGCCACGTTTCGCACCCGCTCGGGGAGCGCTTCCCGGCGTACCCGGTGAAGGAGAAGGACCTCGTCTTCGACCCGCCGCGCCGCGGCGGCTAGGCGAGGAGCTGCTCGCCCACCTGCTCGGCGGCGTGCTGCTCGTGCGCCGCGCGCAGCGCCTCCTCGCGCGGAAGGCCGGTGACGGCGAGCGTCTCGAGGGTGACCTCGCGCCTCCACGCGCCGCAGGAGCAGACGCCGAGCGTGCGGGCCGCTTCGTGCGCCTCGATGCGCAGCACGTGCGCCAGGAGTTGCATGGCACTCCGTCTGCTGCGGCGCCTTTTGAGGCCCCGCCTACCACCGCAGGGGGTTGGCGCCTGTCGGCTGCCCCGTCACGCAGCACGCCTGGCCACAAGGTTCAAGCCCATGTAATACAACCGTAATACCATGCGTGACAGCGAGGAGATGGTCGCCTTCCGGCTCGCGGCAAGCGACCGCAAGGCGATCCGTCGTCTCGTTGACGCTGGCGAGTTCCGCAACCGCAGCGACTTCTTCCGGTACGCCGTGAAGGCGACGCTCGCGGCCTACGAGGACAAGCAGCGCGCGCCGCTCGATCTCGACATCGAGGGCGTGGAGCTGCCCGCGCACGCCCCCGCGAGGGGGAAGGCGCGCGCCCGCACGCAGAAGGGGGTGAACCTCTGACCCAACGGAAGCTCAAGAAGAAGTCAAAGACCGAGAAGACGGCCGAGGTCAAGCTCGAGCTTGGCGACACCTTCGAGGTCGCGGAAGCCAAGGACAAGGACTTCGACCTCGACCTCGACGCGGCCAAGTTCCAGGGCAAGAAGGGACAGGCCGGCACGCGGACAAAGGCCGTCGCTTAGTCCCGCCGCTCATCCCGGAGGCGCCGTGCGAGGCGGCACCATTTAAGCCTCGACGGCGCCGTCCGGCCTGTTATGAAGGTCTATTCCGGCGGACCTCTCGAAGTCCCTCCCATCACGCTCGCGCAGCACTTCCACCAGAAGGCGGCGATGCACCCCACGCGCGTCGGCTACCGCGCGCGCCCCGCGAAGGGGCAGCCCTACAAGGACCACACGTGGCGCGAGGTGCAGACGATGGTCGAGGAGATCGGCAACGGCCTCCTCTCCGCCGGCGTGAACCCGGGCGACCGCGTCGCGCTCGTCTCCGAGACGCGCATGGAGTGGTCGCTCGCCGACTACGGCATCCTGAGCGCCGGCGCGACGCTCGTCACCGTCTACCCGACGCTCACCGATGAGCAGGTGGGCTACCTCCTGAAGGACTCGGGCGCCACCGTCGTCTTCGCGGAGGACCAGAAGCAGCTCGACAAGGTCGCGAAGGCCATCGACACCAACCCGCAGGTCAAGCGCGTCATCACGTTCGTCGAGACCACGCCGCCGGCGAACCTCGCGAAGATGACGACGACGCTCGCGCAGTTCCGCGAGGAGGGTCGCCAGTACGCGACCGCGAACGCCGGGAAGCTCCAGCAGCGCATCGCCGCGGGCAAGCCTGACGACGTGTGCACGCTCGTGTACACCTCGGGCACGACGGGCGTCCCGAAGGGCGCGGTCCTCACGCACCGCAACTTCGTGAGCGCCGTCTCCGCGGCGCAGAAGGTGCTCAACGTCCCGCACGACAGCGCGACGCTCGTGTTCCTCCCGCTCGCGCACTGCTACGGCCGCCTCCAGCTCCAGCTCAGCGTCCACCTCAACTCGATCATCGCGTTCGGCTCGCCCGCGACGCTCGTCGACGACCTCAAGGAGACGCGCCCCGTCTTCCTCGCGAGCGTGCCGCGCCTCTACGAGCGCATGTACGCGCAGATCGTGAAGAAGGTCGAGGAAGGGCCTGACAACAAGAAGAAGATCTTCTACAAGGCCGCCGACACGGCGCGCGAGTACGGCCACGCCATCAGCAACGGCGGCTCCGCCGGCTTCGGCCTGAAGCTCAAGCACGGGCTCTTCGACAAGCTCGTCTACCACAAGCTGCGCGACGCGCTCGGCCTCACGCACCTCAAGATCGGCATCACGGGCTCCGCCGCCATCCGGCCGGACCTCCTGTACTTCTTCCAGGGCATCGGCGTCCCCATCTACGAAGGGTACGGCCTCACCGAGACCTCCGCGCCCTCGAACGTCAACCTCCCGTGGAAGTTCAAGCCCGGCACCGTCGGGCCCCCCTTCCCCGGCATGGAGCAGACCCTCGCGGACGACGGCGAGGTGCTGATGAAGGGCCCCAACGTCTTCCAGGGGTACTACAACCTCGAGGGCGAGACGAAGGACGCCTTCACCGCGGACGGCTGGTTCCGCACGGGCGACATCGGCGAGTTCGACGACGACGGCTACCTCCGCATCGTGGACCGCAAGAAGGAGATCGAGGTCCTCAACACGGGCAAGAAGATCGCGCCCGTCACCGTCGAGGAGAAGCTCAAGCTCAACCCGCTCGTCGCCGACGCGATGCTTGTCGCGACCGACCGCAAGTTCGCGGCGTGCCTCATCCAGCCCAACTTCGACCTCCTCGTCGACTGGGCGAACAAGAACAACGTGGGCTACGATCGCTCGAAGGTCGTCGTGAAGCCCGACCCCACGGGCCAGCCGATGACCTACCAGGTCGGCATGGACCTCCTGGAGAGCCCGCAGGTGCGCCAGCTCTACCAGAAGATCGTCGACGAGACGAACACGCGTTGCGCCGACTTCGAGCAGATCAAGGCGTTCGGCTTCGCGGACCACGCGTTCACGATGGACCGCGACGAGCTCACGCCGACGCTCAAGAAGAAGCGCCGCGTGATCATGAAAAACTACAAGGACCGCGTCGAGAAGCTCTTCGCCTAGGCGGCCGCGGGCGGCGTTGGCTGTCCCTTGAACAAGGACGCCAACAAGGTCATATAGCGCCAGACCGACTCGGCGGCCGAGGTTGTTCATGCGGAGCACTGTCCAGGCCATCGGCGCGCTCGCCCTGGCCCTTGCCGTTCCGCTCGCCGCGGCCGCCCCCGACCTGCCGGAGCTCCCGGACCTTCCGGGCGTCACGCGCGAGGTCGGCCACATCGCGCAGGACGTCGCCGAGGCCGCCGGCCTCGAGGGCGCCACGCCGGCGCTCCCGCCCGTCGCGGCCCCCGTCACGGGCGACGAGTTCGGCCTCCCCTGGTTCGCCGTCGCCGGCGCCGCGCTCGGTGTCGCGGGGCTCGCCGCCGTCTTCTTCTTCGGCGGCGCGCGCTTCGTCACGCCCGCCGAGGTGCTGCAGAACGACGTGCGCCAGCGCATCTTCCGCTACCTCAAGGAGAAGGTCGGCGCGAACCTCAAGCAGGTCACCGACGACCTCGGCCTCACGACGACGAACGCCATCTGGCACCTCCGCAAGCTGGAGGAGGCCGGCCTCATCCACTCGAAGCGCTTCAACGGCTACAAGGTGTTCTACCCGGCCGAAGGCGGCGTGGAGGCGCGCAAGCTCTCGCTGGGGAAGACCGCCCTCGCGAACGGCAACGCGCAGGAGGTCTTTGAGCACGTCGTGGCCCACCCCGGCACGCACCAGCGCGAGATCGCGCGGGCGCTCGGCGTGAACCACGGCACCGTCCGCTGGCACCTCAAGAAGCTTCTCCACGCGGAGCTCATCGTCGAGACGCGCCGCGGCAAGGCGTCCGCCTACGAGCCGACGCCGATGGGGCTCCACGCGCTGCGCGAGGTCGTCGCGCGCAAGCCCGTCGTCGCGGAGCCCGCGCCCGTCGGCACCGCGGCCTGAAGCCAAGCGGCTCTCGCGAGAGAGTCTTTCTTCGCCCCCACCTTTTCCCCCGCATGAGGCTCCTCCCCACCCTCACGCTCGTCGCGCTCGCGGCGCTCGTCGCGGGCCCCACCGCCCT
>DASRYU010000187.1:0-12315 GCA_035687045.1 Thermoplasmatota archaeon
CGCCGGCAGGGGTCTCGTTAGAGGGGGTGACGCAGCCGGCGTGCTGGAGGGCGCGGCGCCGCTCCTGAGCGCGTTCGACGCGACCGGCGCGCCCCTCCCGATCCCGGCTCTTCTCGAGAGGGGTCTGGGTGTCGCGACGTCGCTCGTGGGCCACCGCGGCGCGGAGCCGAACGTGGGGATCACGTCGAGCGGCGCGGTCTTCATGACGGCCAGCCACAACACGCTGCGTTCGCGCGACATGGGGGCGACGTGGGAGGTCGTGTTCAACCTCAGCGAGGCGCTTCCGCAGTACGAGTGCCCGGTGTCGGTGCCGGTCCCGCTCGTGGGCTGCCCGCGCCTCACGCGCTCGAGCGACCCGATGCTGTGGGTGGACACGGAGACGGATCGCGTCTTCACGAACCACATGACGGGGCTCTACTGCAGCAACATGATCCTCAGCGACGACGAGGGCGAGAGCTGGACGATGAAGCCGATGACGTGCGGCACGCTCGTGAACGACCACCAGAAGGTGGCGACGGGCCGCGGGTACGGCCCCCGCTGGCCGGGCGCGGAGAGCCCGGTCTACCCGAACCCGGTGTATTACTGCTACAACAAGCTTGTCTCGACGCGCTGCGCCGTGTCGTTCGACGGCGGCCTCAACTTCCCGGTGGAGAGCCACGTGGCGGGGATCCCGAACGAGCCGTGCGGCGGCATCAACGGCCACCCGGCGCCGCACCCGGACGGCACGATGTTCGTCCCGCTCAACCTCGGCTGCCCGGCGACCGCCGTCGGCGTCAGCGAGGACAGCGGCCTGACGTGGACGTTCAAGATGGCGCCGTGGGAGGACATCGGCGCGGAGGAGATCGATCCGGAGATCACCGTCACGCCCGACGGCACGGCCTACATGCTCTGGCGCGGCTCCGACCACCTCCAGTACCTCGCGCGCTCGACGGACAAGTTCGGCACGTGGGAGGGCCCCTGGCGCGTGAGCCCGGCGGGTGTGACGAGCACCGTCTTCGCGGGCCTCACCTCGGGCGACGACGGGCGCCTCGCGTTCGCTTTCCTCGGCACGCGCGACACGAGCGCGTACCCGAGCGACGCGCCGGCGGACGCGCGCTGGCACCTCTTCGTCGGCGTGAGCCTCGACGCCGCGAGCGCGAACCCGACGTTCGTCGTCGAGCAGGTCACGCGCGACGAGGACCCCGTGCAGATCGGCTGCGTGTGGCTCGAGGGCGGCAGCGAGCCGTGCCGCAACATGCTCGACTTCATCGACATGCACGCGGCGCCCGACGGCCGCTTCTACGTCGCCTACACCGAAGGGTGCGTCGCCGCGAACCAGCACCCCGGCGGCGCGGAGCACACGGGCGAGACGGACTGCGCGTTCAACCCGAGCGCGACCGATCAGGAATCGCGCGGGCGGCACGCGGCCATCGCCGTTGGCCCGCCGCTCCTGCGCGCCGCGTCGGCGGAAGCTTCCGCGTGAGCCTCACGAGGAGAGGCGTCGCTGGCCACGCAAGGACCGGCGCGGCGCCTCCTTAGCCTCACGAGACTCAGCCTCTTGTTCGTAGCCGCGCCGGCCCTCTTCTTCTCCTTTCTCACGCCGCGCGATGATACCGCCGCGCGCCGTCGCCGCGCCGCGCCTCCACGCGCCCCGCGAGCGCGAGCGCGCGCAGCCTGCGCTCGGCGCGCGTGCGCGTCACGCCCACCGCCTCGCAGAGCTCGCGCGCGGTGAGGCCGGCCTCGCGCCCCGCGAGCGCCGCCAGGAGGCGCTCGTCGAGCGGCGCCTCGCGCGGCGCGGCGGGCGCGGTGGGCGCGGCGAAGCGGCGCGGCGCGTCGGGCGCCTCGTCCACGCGCACGAGGCCGAGGCGCGCGAGGTAGAGGAGGTGGTACTCGGCCGTCTTGCGCTCCTGCCCCACGCGCGCGGCGAGCTCGCCCGCCGTCGCGGCGCGACCGAGCGCGACGCACGCTTCGTGGAGGGCGCGCCGGCCGGGGTGGTCGAGCGCGGCGGGGCGTCGGATGCGCTGGTAGAGCGCGAGCGCGGCCGCGACGAGCGCCGCCGCGACGGCGAGCGCGATGGGCGCGCCCGGCGCCGGCGGCCGCGCCTCCACGGCGCGCGCGCTGGCGCGAAGCTCCGGCTCCGCTTCGCGCGCGGGGGCAGGCGGCGCCGGCGCGTCGGCGCGCGCGGGCGCGGCGCGCTCGTCGCGCGGCAGCGCGCGCGCGGGCTCGGCGGCGGGCGCGCGGCCGTCGGGCGCCGCGGCCGGCGCCACGCCGCGCGCGAGCGCGGGTGCGGCGGCGTCGCGCGCGAGGGGCGCGGCGTCCGCCTCCGGGAGCGCCTCGGCCTCGACGCGCGCGTGCGCGAGCGGCGTGGAGAGGAGAAGCTCGCCCGCGGCGCGCGCGTGGCCTTCGAGCGGCGCGAGGTCCACGTGCGCGACGCCCGCCGTGGCCCACTCCGCGGTGCGGGCGGGCTGGAGCTCGGCGCGCGCCTGCGCGAGCGGCGCGAGGAGCGGGGGCGCGCGCGGGAGCTCGGGAAGCTCGAGCCATTCGAGCTCCGCGTGCGGCGGGGGCGCGGGCTCGCCGATGGCGAACGCGCAGCGCGAAGGCGCGGCGGGCGCATCGAGCGCGAGCTCGTGCGGGTGGAGCCAGGCGTAGGCGCCGACCTCGGGCGCGTCGCAGGAGAAGGGTTCCCATCGCGCGCGCCACGCGAGCTCCGCGGAGAGGCGCGGCGTGAGGTTGCTCGCGGCGCCGGGGAGCCCGAACGCGCCGGGGTCGCGGCGCGCGTCGACCTCCACCCGCGCGCCCTCCGTCGTCACGTCGGCCTCGACGTGGAAGGGCAGGGGCTGGGCCGCCGCGAGCGGCGCAAGGAGGAGCACGAGGAGCGCGAGCGCTGCGCGTGGCATGGTCCGGGCGGTGGAAGCGCGCGGGGAGGCTATTGTGCCTTCTCTCCCCGCGGCTCCCGGAATGTGAAGCTTTCGCCTCTCAGCGGCGCTTCTTCGTCGTCGCCTTCTTCGCGCCCTTGGCGGCCTTGGCCTTCGCGTGGGCGCGGTTGACGGCCTTGCCCGTCGTCTTCGCGGGCGTGGCGCGGCGCGCGCTCTTCTTCCCCTTCGCGGCCTTCGCGAGCGCGCGGGCGCCCGTGGCCTTCTCGAGCGCGCGGACGACCTTCTTCGTCGTCGTGCGCGGCTTGCTCGCGGACGCGCGCGGCGCGATGGGCGTCTTGCGCCCTTCGATGTTGGCGATGATGCACGCGCCGAACTCGCTCGCCTTGATGGGGTCGATGTTCATCTCGCGCGCGAAGTCGTACGTGACGAGGCCCTGCGCGACCGTCTTCTGGAACGCGTCGCGGACAAGCTGCGCCGCCTCCTTCCAGCCGAGGTACTCGAGCATCATGACGCCGGAGAGGATGACGCTCCCAGGATTCACCTTGTCCTGGCCGGCGTACTTCGGCGCGGTGCCGTGCGTCGCCTCGAAGACGGCGTAGCCGGCGCCGATGTTGCCGCCGGGCGCGATGCCGAGGCCGCCGACCTCGCCGGCCGCCGCGTCGCTGAGGTAGTCGCCGTTGAGGTTCGCCGTCGCGAGCACGGAGTAGTTCTCCGTGCGCGTGAGGAGCTGCTGGAACATGTTGTCGGCGATGACGTCCTGCACGAGGATCTTGCCCGCGGGGACCTTGCCGCCGTGCTTCTCCTGCACCTCGGCCCACGTGACGCAGTGCTCGCGGAACTCGGTCGTCGCGACCTCGTAGCCCCACTGCATGAACGCGCCCTCGGTGAACTTCATGATGTTCCCCTTGTGCACGAGCGTGACCGAGGGGAGCTTGTTCTCGACGGCGTACTGGATGGCCTTGCGGACGAGGCGCTTCGAGCCCTCCTCGGAGATGGGCTTGATGCCCAGGCCCACCATCGAGCCGCGGAACTTGCTCGCCTTCACGCCGAGCTCCTTGACGAGGAAGTCCTGGAGCTTCTTCGCCTCCGGGCTGCCGGCCTGGAACTCGACGCCCGCGTAGACGTCCTCCGTGTTCTCACGGAAGATGACGATGTTCATGTCGCTGGGGTCCTTCATCGGCGACGGGACGCCCTGCACGTAGTAGACGGGGCGCACGCACGCGTAGAGGTCGAGCTCCTGGCGGAGCGCGACGTTGAGCGAGCGGATGCCCTTGCCCACCGGCGTCGTGAGCGGCCCCTTGATGCCGACGATGTACTGGCGGAACGCCTCGAGCGTGTCCGCGGGGAGCCAGTCGTTGAACTGCTTGAACGCCTCTTCGCCCGCGAAGACGCGGAACCACACGATGCGCTTCTTCCCGCCGTAGGCCTTCCGCACGGCGGCGTCGAGAACCGGCTGCGCCGCGTTCCAGATGTCGGGACCCGTGCCGTCGCCGACGATGTGCGGGATGATCGGGTCGTCGGGGACGTCGAGCGTGCCGTCGGCACGGATCGTGATCTTCGACCCTTCGCGCGGGGGCGTGAGGTGCTGGAAGGCCAAGGGAGAACCCTCTGTTGCGCGCGCCAACGGAATCCCCCATCTAAACGTTACGTTGGGTCCTGCCCGCCGCGGCCGCCGCGACCCGCCCCGGACGGGGGAGCCACAACCTTCAAGTCGAGACCCACGCCATGGACGGACGGACCTCCCCTTGGGAGGCCGTCGCTGCGCGCCCCCTTGTTTGGCCGCGCGGACCGAGCTTCGATACCCATGCAGGCGACGAACATCATGCAGCGCAAGGTCGGCGAGGAAGAGGCCGAGGAGGGCTTCCTTTTCGTCGAGAAGGCGTGGCTCCCCAAGCTCCCGGCGCCCGGCGCGCCCTTCCACCTCACGGTCGGCAAGAGCACGCTCAAGACGAAGATCGTCGAGAGCGGCCCCTGCCAGTGCCGGCAGCCGGAGCACGTGCACTACCGCATTCCGCTGCCGCTCATGAACCCGACGCAGGGCAAGACGGCGACCCTCCGCGTGGTCAAGGACGACAAGCTTGTCCTCGAATACGCCGACTGAGGCGCCCGCTCACGCCGCGGGCGCGCCGCGCTCCGCGGACGACATCCTTGTCGAGCGAGCGCAGCTGGACTTCGAGGACGGGCTCGCCCACGCGCGCCAGCGCATCAAGGAGACGCACGGCCGCCTCGCTGGCGCGGCGCTCGACGCGCTCGTCATGGGAGCCGTCGCGGCGCTCCAGGTGCGCGCGCGCATGCCCAACGACGTGCGCGAGCTCATCGCCATCGCGCGCCGCGCGCAGAACGGCGAGAGCGCGCGCGAGCTGGGCGCCGCGCACCTCGACCACATCCTGCGCCTCAAGCGCGGCATGCACCTCATCGCGCGCGAGGACGACCCCGCGTTCCAGCACCTGCGCGAGCTCGCGCTCGACCTCTTCGAGGTCCGCCTGCCCGACCTCGCGCGCATGGCGGCCGTCGAGGGCGCGACGAGCTACCCGGACCTCGTGCGCAAGGCGTTCCCCGACCGCGCCGAGGTGGACCGCATCGTCGACGACAACGCCGCCCGCGTCTCGGCGATGCTCGACCACCTCGAGAAGAACCCGCACGTCCTCCGCATGCCGCAGTCGATGGCGCCCAAGCTGGGCGCGAGCGCGCGCGAATTCCTCGCATGGAAGGTCGCGGACGTCAAGAAGGGCGTGGACGAGATCTACGCGACGTAGTGCCGAGTTCCGGGTTCCGGGTTCCGAGTTCCGGCTTCCTCGTGCTCCGCGCGTCCTCCGCGCGCTCCGCGTCCTCCGCGGTGAGCGGTCGGTGACGCACCGGGCACTCGGAACCCCGCACTCGGAACCCGGCACTCGGAACCCGGCACTCGGAACCCGGCACTCGCGACACGGCACTACCCGTCGGGCTTCTTGCCGTACCGGACGCCGATCTCGTTGCGCAGCGCCGCCATGCCGTAGCTGAAGAGCGTCATGCAGCGCTCGCTCGCCCTGAGGTGCGCGATGAAGGCGAGGTTGAACGGCTCCTCGATGGGGTCGACGAGCGGCGTGCCGCAGAACTCGCACGGGAGCCGGCGCGGGCGCGGGTCGGTCCCGCGGCGCTCGAAGTGCGACTCGCTCAACGCTTGCCCCACGCCGCCTCCCGGATTTCAAGATATGCCGGGTGCGTGAGGCGCCGCCCGGCGGATTGTAACGAACATCGAAAGGGAGGGCTCCGGGGCCTGCCAGGTTTTTCCCTCGCACGTCGCTGTCCTGGATGGAAGACCCTCCATGTCCGTCCCGCCCGTCCATCTCTGTGGCCACCGCATCGACCAGGCGCGGCACGTCTGCGCCTTCTTCCAGTCCAAGGAAGAGGAGTACAACATCATCGGCCCGTTCGTCAAGGAGGGTCTCGCGCAGAAGGAGCGCGTCGTCCAGATCATGAACGGCGCCACGCGCGCCGACCACGACGCGCGCATGGCGCGCCACGGCGTGGACGTGGCGAAGGCGGAGGCGGGCGGGCAGCTGAGCGTCCTGCGCTGGGAGGACGCGTACCTCCAGGACGGCTACTTCGACCAGGACCGCATGCTCGCGCTCCTGCAGGGTGCGCTCAAGGACCGGCGCGAGCGCGGCTTCCCGCTCCTTCGCGCGATGGGCAACATGGACTGGGCGCTCCAGGGGCGCCCGGGGACGGAGCAGCTTCTCGAGTACGAGACGCGCGTGAGCCAGATCAGCGCGAGCCACCCGGACGTGTTCATCTGCCTGTACGACATGAACAAGTTCCCCGCGAGCCTCGTCGTGGACGTGCTCCGCACGCACCCGGCCGCCATCATCGGCGGCGTGTACCACGAGAACCCGTTCTTCGTGCCTCCTGAGCAGATGCTCCAGGAGCTTGTCGCGCGCGGAAAGGCGAAGCGCGCGTGATCCCGATCGGTCCTGGCCGCGACGCGCTCCTTGGGGACGTCGTCGCCTTCACGGCGCTCCCCGCCGTGTGGGTCGGCGTGCCGCCCGAGCGCGTCGCGCGCTCGCTCGCGCAGGCGCTCGACCGCACGCTCCCGGTCGAGGCCGTCGCGGTGCTCCTGCGCACCGAGCAGGGCATCGTCGAGGCGCGCGAAGGGAAGGCGCACCTGCTCGAGCACGACGTCGGAGCCTGGCGCGCGACGCGGCCGCTGGGAGCGAGCACGCGCGAGATCGAGATCGGGCCGATGGGCGCGCGCGGCGTCATCCTCCTGCGAGGAGGCGCCTTGGGTCCCGACCGGCTCCTTCTCGCGCGCCTCGCCGCGAACCTCGCCGACACCGCGCTGCGCGAGGCGGCGCTTGACCACCAGGCCGCGCTCTCGCGCGAGCAGCTCATGAAGCTCGAGAAGCTCTCGGCGCTCGGGCAGCTCGTCTCGGGCGTGGCGCACGAGCTGCGCACGCCGCTCACCTACGCGAACAACAACCTCTACCTCGCGCAGACGCGCATCGCCCGCGCCGGCACGCTCTCGGCGGACGAGCGCGCCGCCCTCGACGCGCTCCTCGGCGAGGTGCTCTCCGCGCACGAGCGCATCCACCAGACGGTGCAGACGCTGCGGCGCCTCTCGAGCCCCGTCGCCTCGCAGCGCGGGCCGCTGCTCCTCTCGGAGGCCGTCTCGGAGGCCGCGCGCCTCTTCTCGCTCACGCACGTGGGGCCCATCGAGCTCATCCTCCAGCTCGGCTCCCACGCGCGCGTCGACGGCGACCGCGTGCAGCTCCAGCAGGTCGTCCTCAACCTCCTCCAGAACGCGGCGGAGGCCGTCGGCGAGCGCGGCCTCGTCGTCGTGAGCACGGCCGACGACGGGCAGCGCGTGCGCCTCGTCGTCGAGGACAACGGCCCGGGCGTGCCCGTCGAGGCGCGCGGAAAGCTGTTCGACCCCTTCTTCACGACCAAACCCGCCGGAACGGGGCTCGGCCTCAGCATCGTGCGGCGGATCCTCGAATCCCACGGCGCCACCGTCGCCGTCTCCGAGAGCGAGCGCGGCGGGGCGCGCTTCGAGATCGCGTTCCCCCGCGTAGCGTCCGTCGACGTGAAAGCGCCGGCGGCAGCGCCGTCGCAGCACGCGCGCGGCGACGTCACTTCTTCGTGAGCACGTTGAGCGCGCTGCCCGCCTTGAACCAGCCGACCTGCTCCGCGTTGAACGTGTGGTTCACCTGGAAGCGGTCCTCCGTGCCGTCCGCGTGGTGGAGAACGACCTCGAGCGGCTTGCCGGGCGCGAGCCCCTTGAGGCCGACGACGCTGATGCGGTCGTCCTCGCGCACCTTCTCGTAGTCCGCCTTGTTCGCGAACGTGAGCGGCAGCAGGCCCTGCTTCTTGAGGTTCGTCTCATGGATGCGCGCGAAGCTGCGGGCGATGATGGCGACGCCGCCGAGGTAGCGCGGCTCCATCGCCGCGTGCTCGCGGGAGCTCCCCTCGCCGTAGTTCTCGTCGCCGATGACGACCCACGGCAGCCCCTGCGCCTTGTACGCGCGGGCGACGGTGGGGAAGGCGGCGGTCTCGCCCGTGAGCTGGTTCTTGCCCTTGCCGGCCTCGCCGTTGAACGCGTTGATCGCGCCGAGGAACATGTTGTCGCTGATGTTGTTGAGGTGGCCGCGGTACTTCAGCCACGGGCCGGCGGGGCTGATGTGGTCCGTCGTGCACTTGCCCTTCGCCTTGAGGAGGAGCGCGGCCTTCTCGATGTCCTTGCCGTTCCACGCGGGGAAGGGCTCGAGCACCTGGAGGCGCTTGCTCTCGGGGCGGATGACGACCTGGAGCTTCTTCGCCTCGGCGGTGGAGGCGGGGGCCTGGTAGCCGACCTCGTCCTTCACGAAGCCCTTCTCGGGGACCTCGGGCGCGGCCTTGGGCGGCGCGAGCTTGAAGCGCCTGCCCTCGGGCGTCTCGATCTCGTCCGTGAGCGGGTTGAAGTCGAGGCGACCGGCGAGGCCGTACGCCATGACGATCTCGGGCGACCCGATGAACGCGAGGGTGCCGGCGTTGCCGTCGTTGCGCTTCGGGAAGTTGCGGTTGAACGACGTGATGATCACGTTGCGCTCGCCGGGCGTGAGCTCGGGGCGCGACCACTGGCCGATGCAGGGGCCGCACGCGTTCGCGAGCACCGTCGCGCCCGCGGCCTCGAGCGAGCGCATCTGGCCGTCGCGCTGGATGGTGAGGTGGATCTGCTCGCTGCCGGGCGACACGAGGAGCGGCGTCTGCATCTTCGCGCCCGCCTTCGCCGCCTGCTTCGCGACGTCGGCGACGCGGCTGATGTCCTCGTAGCTCGAGTTCGTGCAGCTGCCGATGAGCGAGACGCTGATCTTCTGCGGGTAGTTCTCCTGCGCCACGGCCTGCTTCATCGCGCTCACGGGGCGCGCGAGGTCGGGCGTGTGGGGGCCGACGAGGTGCGGCTCGAGCGTCGAGAGGTCGATCTCGATGACGCGGTCGTAGTAGCGCTCCGGCTCTGCCTCGACCTCGGGGTCGGGCGTCAGGAGGTGCTTGTACCGGTCGGCGAGCTTCGCGAGCGGGCCGCGCTCGGTCGCCTTGAGGTACGTCTTCATGCGCTCGTCGTAGGGGAACATCGAGCACGTCGCGCCGATCTCGGCGCCCATGTTGCAGATGGTCGACTTGCCCGTCGCGCTGATGCTCTTCGTGCCGGGGCCGAAGTACTCGACGACGGCGTTCGTGCCGCCGGAGACGGTGAGGATGCCGGCGAGCTTGAGGATGACATCCTTCGGCGCCGTCCACCCCTTGAGCTCGCCCGTGAGCTTCACGCCGATGATCTTCGGCTGGAGGACCTCCCACGCGAAGCCGGCCATGACGTCGACGGCGTCCGCGCCGCCGACACCCGCGGCGAACATGCCGAGGCCGCCCGCGTTGGGCGTGTGCGAGTCCGTGCCGATCATCATGCCGCCCGGGAAGGCGTACTGCTCGAGAACGACCTGGTGAATGATGCCGCTGCCGGGCTTCCAGAAGCCGATGCCGTACTTCTTCGCGGCGGAGGCCATGAAGTCGAAGACCTCCTGGTTCTCCTGGAGCGCGACGGGCAGGTCCTTCGTCGCGCCTTCCTTGGCGACGATGAGGTGGTCGCAGTGGATCGTCGTGGGGACCTTCACCTGCGGAAGGCCGGCGGACATGAACTGGAGAAGCGCCATCTGCGCCGTCGCGTCCTGCATCGCGACGCGGTCGGGGCGCAGGAGGAGGTACGCGCGGCCGCGGCCAAGCTCCTGCCCCTTCGGGTCGTCGAGGTGGCCGAAGATGACCTTCTCCGCGTACGTGAGCGGGCGGTTGAGCCGCTTGCGGACCTTCTCCAGCCGCTTCTCCATCTTCTCGTAGGCAGCCTCGACGAACTCCGGCGTGGACTCGATGACGGGCAAGCGCGACCTCTCCGGGCCTTATCGGCGCATTTCCCGCGTGTTGTATTTGAGCGTATGCACGAGCCACGGCGGACGGAGCCCCGCGGGCACGGCGGCTGACGAAGCAGGTGCCGCCGCTTTTCCGGTTCCAACGAAACGGGCGCGCAGCGGCGCGCTTGGCGATGTGGCGGCTGGCCGCGCCCCGCACCGCACATCGTCGGCATGCCGCGAGACGACTTCGGCGCCTGTTCCAGAACGGGGATGACGCACCGACCGCCAGTGAGGCCCGGGTCGCCGCTTGCACCACGAGCTTTCGCCAGCGATGGGTCGTACGCTCAACGAGCTGCGGACGATCCAGTACCTCGAGGAGACCGTCGGTCCCGCCGGGCTGCGGCGCCTCGCGGACGCGCTCACCGACGACGACCACCGGGCGGCCGTGCAGGAGCTTCGTCGCCGCGCCGCGAGCGCGAGCCTCGAGCTCGAGAGCATCATCGAGGACTGGAGCCACGCCGTCGCGGGCAAGCCCCGCAAGGCGCGCGCGCCCGCCGTCGGCGGCCTCGACACCGCGGAGATCGTCGAGAGCTTCATCGAGGTCAAGCGGTCAAGCGCGGAGCTGCTGCGCCGCGCGGCGCGCGATGCGCCCAACGACCGGCTCCGCGAGCGCCTGCTCGCGCTCGCCAAGGAGGAGGAGCAGGCGGCCGACTCGCTCGCGACCATCGCTCCCCCCGTCGTCGACGAGGAATAGGCGACGCCGACGGCGGCGCGGGCCGAGGCCGACGCCGAAGGCCGACGCGGGCCGAGGCCGAGGCCGACGCCGAGGGGCGCGGCTCGCTACGCTCGCCGCGCCACGCACATCACGCGGAACTCGTTCGGGCTTGGCGCCGCGAGCGCCTTCCCCTCGCGGTCCCCCTTCGTGAACGCGAGCACCTCGAAGCCGTTGCGCTCGAGCAGCGCCTGCGTCTGGTAGGGCGTGCGCAGGCGCAGGCCGTGCACCTCGCTGAAGTTCGCGACGAGCCGCGCGTCCTTGATGACGATGTGCTCCATCTCGTACTCGTAGACATCGTTCTTGAGCTCGAGGCCCGGGCGCGTGAGGCGCACGATGCGCGAGCCGTCCGCGAGGTCCGCCTCGTCCCATCGGGGCTGCGGGTTCCAGCCCAGGGGGCTCCAGAACTCGAAGACGAGAAGCCCGCCCTCCGGGAGGCGCTGGCGAAGCATGCTGAGCGTCTTGGAGGCGTCCTCGTCGGTGCGAAGATAGCACCACGCGCCGAACATGCTGATGGCGGCGTCGAACTTCCCCTCGGGAAGCTTCTTCGTCATGTCCATGCGGTGCAGGCGCACGCGCTTCGCGACGCCCTCGCCCTTGACCTTCACCTCGGCGACGTCGAGGAGCGCCTCGGAGACGTCGACGCAGTCGACCTGGAACTTCTCCTTCGCGAGAAGGACGGCGTGCGACGCTGTGCCCGCGCCGAGGTCGAGGACCTTCTTGAGGTCGGGGCTCCCGAAGCGCTTGAACACCTGCTTGAGGTAGCGGACGTCCCCCTCGTAGTCGACGCGCCCCGAGTAGAAGGCGTCGTAGTAGCCGGCGCTCTCGCCGTAGGGTCGGCGCATGCGGGCGCCAGCCTCGCCCCTCGGGATGAAGCTTGGCGTGGCGAGCCCGCGCGGATGCGCGCGCCCCCGCTCACTTGATGCCGGCGCCCTCGCGCACGTCCTTCGCGGGCGTGAGCGGCGCGACGACGCCCTCGCTCTCCGCGGCCAGGACCATGCCTTGCGATTCGAGCCCGCGGATCTGGCGCGGCGCGAGGTTCGCGATGACCACGATCTTCTTTCCGACGAGCTCCTCGGGCGTCACGTGCTCGCGCAGCCCCGCGAGGATCTGGCGCTTCTCCGTCCCGATGTCGACCTGCAGCACCCAGAGCTTGTCGGCCTTCGGGTGCGGCTCGCACGAGAGGACCTTGGCCACGCGGAGGTCGAGCTTCGCGAAGTCGTCGATGCTGATGATCGGTTTCGATGCGGCGGTCGTGTCCATGGAACTCCCCTCCGTTTTCGCGGCCGTCGTCGCGGGGGCCGTGCCCGTGCCCTTCTCGCCTCGCGCGCCCTTCCCC
>DASRYU010000188.1:0-12004 GCA_035687045.1 Thermoplasmatota archaeon
TCCCTTGACCTCTGCAGCGACGATGACGAAGAGAAGCCGTGCTGCCCCCTGGAGGACTTCAAGATCTTTGAGGCGGAGCTGCGGGACTGGTTCGCCTGCGCCGGCACGACGCCGCCGGTCCAGGAGCTGCTCGTCGAGCTCAAGCAGAGGTGACCCACCACCCTTTTCCGCCCCTCTCGCGTCGCGGGCCCCGATGCGCGTCGTGGACGGCTCGCGCGGCGAGGGGGGCGGGCAGGTGGCGCGCCTGGCGCTCTCGCTTGCGGCCGCGACGCGGACGCCGACGCGCGTGGTGAACGTGCGCGCGAACCGGCCGGAGCCGGGCCTGAAGGCGGGGCACGCGGCGGCGTTCCGGGCGCTCGCGCAGCTTTGCGACGGGCGCGTCGAGGGCGCGGAGCTGCGCTCGACGGAGGTGGCGCTCCATCCGGGGCTCGTCGTCGGCGGCGAGCACACGTTCGCCATCGAGACGGCCGGCCCCGTCTCGCTCCTCGCGCAGGCGGTGCTCCCGGCGGCCGTCGCGAGCCGGCAATCGTTCACGCTGCACCTGCGCGGCGGGACGAACGTGGCGTGGTCCCCGCAGTGGGACGACTACGTGCACGTGCACCTCGCGCTCTTGCGCCGCCTTGGCGTGGAGACGGAGACGGCGCTCGCGCGCCGCGGCTTCTTCCCGCAGGGCGGGGGCGAGGTGACGGTCGAGCTGCAGGCGCCGTCGCTGCGGCGCGTGGACCTGACGGAGCGCGGCGAGGTGCGCGCGGTGAAGGCGGTCGTGCCCAGCCACGGGCTCCCGCGCCACGTGATGGAGCGCGCCTCGCTCGCGCTCGCGGAGGCGTTCCCCACGGTCCAGGTCGAGACGGATTTCCACCGCGGCCCCGGGACGGGGATGGCGGTGAGCGTGCGCGCCGAGTGCGCGCACAGCGTTCTCGGTGGCGACGCGGTGGGGCGCAAGGGCGTGCGGGTGGAGGAGGTCGTGCACGAGGCCGTCGCGTCGCTGCAGGCGGAGCTTCGCAGCGGCGCGGGCGTGGACGTGCACCAGGCGGACCAGCTCCCCGTGTTCATGGCGCTCGCGGGCGGGGGGAGCTACACGTGCCGGCACCTCACGCCGCACGCGCGGACGGTGCTCGACATGCTGCCCGAGTTCCTGCCCGTGCGCGTCGAGACGCGCGTGGAGGGGACGCGGACGCGCGTGGACATCACGAGCGCGTGACCGCGCGCCTGCAGTTCGTCGCTCAGGGGGAGGAGCCTGCTCGCTGCACTTCCACGAGCCGCGCGGGCGCCTCGCTCACGGGCACGACGCGCGTCTCGCCGAAAGGCTCGAGCGCGTCGACGAGGCGCGGCACGTTGCCGAACGCGAAGAGCGAGTGGCCCAGCATGCTCATGCTGGCCTTGCCGTGGGGGCGCGCGGCCTCGATGGCGCGCTCGAGCTCCGGCGTGAGGAGCTGCGCCTCGCGCGCGAACGCCTGCGAGTGCGCGAGGAAGTTGTCGAGCGTGGGCGCCTTGAGGAGCTCCGCGACGCCCTTGGAGCCCGCCGCGTTGATGGCCGCGCGCCGCTGCGGGTCGGCGAGGACGGCCTTCGTGGAGAGGGGGCCGCCGACGATGCAGACGACGGCGTCGCCGTAGCCGACGAAGGCGCGCGTGGACCCGAAGGGCGGGATGCCCGGCGAGGTGCGGATCTCGAAGCCGCCGACGCTCGCGCCGACGACGTCGCCGAGCCCGCCGCGCTGCGTGACGTCCGCGGCGTGCGCGGCGGCGAGCGCGCTGCTGCGCCCCATGCGCAGGCACTTCGCGAGCGCGAGCGCGGCGGAGAGCGCGCCGGCGGCGGACATGCCGAAGCCTTGGCTCACGGGGAGGTGGAGGTCGGTCCACGCGCGCACCCGGATCTTCGCCTTGCTCCCTTTGGGCGCGTCCTTGTTGAGCGGGAGGCGGCCGTCGCGCACCGCTTCCTTGAGGAGCGTGATGAGCGCCTCGCGCGTCACGGGCGCGTCCGTCTCCTCCTTGTTGATGGCGATGCGGACGTCGAGCGAGTCGGCCGGCTCGATCTCGACGTAGGTGACCGCACCCTGCGAGAGGGAGAAGCCGGCGCCGCGCGAGCCGCGCTTGAGCGGGTCGGGGTCCTGGTCGTGGATCTCGAAGAAGCCCGTGACGTGGCCGGGCGAGAAGGCCGCGGCGCTCGCGCGCTCCACGGCCGTCACGCCCTCAGCTCCTCCGCAAGGCGCGCGAGGATGCCCCGCGCGACCTCGTCCTTCGTTCCCTCGAGCGGCGCCGCGCTCGCGCGGTCGACGAGGAGCACCCGCGCGGTCTCCGAGCCGGCATTGGCGATGAGGTTGGCGACGATGAAGCGCGAGCCGGCGAGCTCGCCGCTGCGGCGCGCCTTCTCCACGAGCGGCGCCTCCGTCGCGCCCGCCTCGGCCTTGAACGAGACGAGCGCCGCGTCGGGCGCGTGCTTGCGCAGCTCGCGCACGAACTTGGGGAGCGGGTGGAGCTTGAGCGTCGTCGGGCCCGCGTCGGAGGGGATCTTGCCGCTCGTCCGGTCGGGCGCGAAATCGGAGAGCGCGGCGGGCACGAGGACCGCGTCGAACGCGTGCGCACGCGGCGCGAGCGCGAGGAGGTCCTCGACCGAGGAGAAGCGTTGGGTGGGCACGCGGGGGAGCTCGCGGACGTCGCCGTGCGCGTACCAGTGCTCGACGTCGGCGCCCAGGCGGAACGCCTCGCGCGCGAGCGCGGCGCCCATGCGCCCGGTGCTGCGGTTGGAGAGGACGCGCATGTCGTCGACCGCCTCCTGCGTCGCGCCGTTCACGACGAGCACGCGCTTGCCGGCGAGCGTTCGCGGCCCGAGGCGGCGCAGCACGTGCTCGACGATGGCCTCCGGCTCGAGCATCTTCGCCTTCGACTCCTCGATGACCGACGCGAGCACGTCCACGCCCATCGAGCGGAGCGTCTCGAGGTTGCGCACGAGCACGGGGTTGTCGTACATCGTGTCGTGCATCGCGGGCGCGAGCATGACCGGGTTCGCGGCGGCGGCCGTCGCGAAGAAGGTGGTGACCGGCGAGTCGTCGATGCCGTACGCCATCTTGCTGATGGTGTTCCCCGTGGCGGGCGCGATGAGGAGGAGGTCGGCCTTCCCCTCGCCGCGTCCCAGGAGCGTCACGTGCTCCACCTGCCCGGTGATCTCGGTGACGGGACGCACGCCCGTCGCGAACTCGAGCGCGTACGGGTGGAGGATCTTCTGCGCGTCCTTCGTCATCACGGGGACGACGCGCGCGCCGTGCCGGATGAGCTCGCGCGCGAGCTCCACCGTGCGCACGGCCGCGATGCTTCCCGTGACGCCGAGAACGACCGTTTTCCCTTCCAGGAGGCGCGACGTGGCGCCGCGGAGGCGGTCCGCCGGGTGCACGCTCCGGGTCAGGCGCCTCATGCTATAAATCGGACGGCTCCGTTGGCCACCGCCATGGGTCTTTTCGGCGGCATCCTGAAGGTCGGCGGGCTCCTCGTGCTCGCGCTCGTCGGCCTCGGCGCCTTCCTCTACTTCACCGACTACGCGGCGCAGGGGGAGATCGTCGAGAAGGGGCGCGACGCGGAAGGGCAGTACGTCGTCATCCAGCCCCGCTATGTGCCCTACGAGATCACGAAGCACCTCGACAGCCGGAGCGCGGACTTCGTGTGCGAAGGGTACCAGGTGATCTATCGCCTCCAGACGGGTCGTTACACCGTGAGCGACGGCCAGGGGCGCATCGTGTACGACTCGGAGAGCGGGCTCACCGACCTCTTCAGCCCCATCCGCTGCGGCACGCTGCTCGGATAGGGCGCAACCGTTCCGCTGCACCGCAAACGCTTTGCCTGCTACAGGGTACGGCAGCCGCGGGGTAGGCTTGATCGCCATAGGTCCACGCAGGCGCACGGCCAGCGTGCTCGCGGTCCTTCTCGTGAGCATGGTGGCCGTCCCGGCCGCGTCGGAGGACAACGGCGTCCGCGCGGTCGCGACGATGACCGCGGACCCGCCGATCAACGCCGCAGGCTGGGCCCGCAGCGACGTCACCGTCACGCTCGCGTGCAGCTCGGGCGCGGCGAACTGCCGCATCACGTACCGCCTCGACGACGGCCCGAACACGACCTACACCGGTCCCTTCGTCGTCTCCGCGGACGGCGCCCACTACCTCAACACGACGACCTCCCCCAACGGGCAGGCGGGGCTGACGAGCGATTCGTTCCGCGTGCGCATCGACAGGGCTGCGCCGCAGCTCGCGGCTCCAGGCGACGTCACGGCGCCGCGCGCCGAGGGCGGGGGCACGGTCGTCCGCTACGCCAACCCGCCGGCGAGCGATGCGCTGAGCGGCCTCGCGGCGCTCGCTTGCGAGCCCGCCTCCGGCAGCACGTTCACGCTGGACGAGACGACCGTCACGTGCACCGCCACCGACGTCGCCGGCAACAGCGCGTCCACAAGCTTCGTCGTGCGCCTCACGGACGAAGGCGGCGAGGCCGACATCATCGCCGAGGCGACCGACGCGGAGGGCGCCGTCGTGCACTTCGACGCAGAGGGGTGCGCCCCCGCCTCCGGCTCCCGCTTCCCGCTGGGGGCGACGCTCGTGGAGTGCCCGCAGCGCTCCTTCACCGTGCGCGTCGTCGACACGCTGCCGCCCACGATCGAGACCCCGGCGAACCTCGTCGCGGAGGCGACGGGAGCCAACGGAGCCGTCGTCGACTACTCGCCCCCGGCGACAAGCGACCTCGTCGACGGCGCGGGCGTCGCCACGTGCTCCCCTGCCCCCGGCACCGTCTTCGCGCTCGGCATGACGACCGTCACGTGCCGCGCCGTCGACGCGCGCGGCAACGCCGCAACGCCGAAGACGTTCACCGTCACGGTGAGCGACACGACGCCGCCCACGTTCGACGCGCTCGCCGACGTCTCCGTCTCCACGAACGCCTCCTCGGCGGAGGTGGTCTACGTCACGCCCACCGCCCGCGACGCGGTCGACGGCGACATCGCCGCCGCCTGCACGCCCGCCTCCGGCTCGACCTTCCCCGTCGGAACGACCGTCGTCACCTGCACCGCCACGGACAGCGCGAAGAACAGCGCGAGCGCCACCTTCCACGTCATCGTCGCCGACGCGCCCACCCTCGGCGCCGTGAGCGACCGCGTCGTCGAGGCCACGAGCCCGAACGGCGCCGTCGTCGCCTACGAGCCTCCCTCCGCGAGCGACCCGACCGACGGGCCGCTCCCCGTGACCTGCTCGCCGGCACCCGGGCACACGTTCCCGCTCGGCGACACGAGCGTCATCTGCACGGCCACCGACTCCGACGGTCACCGCGCCTCCGCGACCTTCCTTGTCCGCGTCGTCGACCGGCACCCGCCCGTCGTGACGCTGACCCTCGAGCCGGCGGAGCCGGACGGGCTCGACGGCTGGTACGTGACGGCGCCGCGCGTCACCATCGCCGCCACCGACAACGGCAGCGGCGTCGACCCCGCGAGCATCGCCTACAGCCTCGACGGCGAGACCTGGACGAGCGGGAGCAGCTTCGCCGCGTTCCCCCAGAACGCCTCCACGTTCCGCGCACGCGCGCAGGACAACGCGGGCCACCTCGGCTACGCGAACCTCACGCTCCACGTCGACACCCTGCCGCCGCACGTGACCGCGTCCGGCTTCACGCTGGACGGCGCGAGCGGGACGCTCACGTTCAACTTCAGCGAGCCGATGAACAGGACCAGCGTCGAGTCGGCGCTCGTGAACGCGAGCGGCTGGACGCGCGCCTGGAGCGACGCGTCGACGCAGCTCGTCCTGCAGCACAGCGACGTCCCCATCGGCACCTCGGAGATCGTCGTCGGCACGGGCGCGAAGGACGCGCACGGCGTGCCCATCGCGGCGGCCCACGCGCAGCGCTTCGCGCGCGACGCGCCGCCCCCGCTCGTGCTCCCGCCGGGCGCGCCCGTGGCGCTCGCCGCGATGATGACGCCCGCGGGCATCCAGCTCGGCTGGTCGCCGCCCGAGCTCGACAACGGCGCGCCCGTCACGAGCTATCAGGTCTACGTGAACGACGCGCCCGCGGTGACGGTGACCGGCACGAGCCACTTCGTCGGCGCCCTGCCGCGAGGCGCCGTCCACAGCTTCGCCGTCACCGCCGTCAACAGCGCGGGCGAGAGCGAGCGCGCGCGGACGACGCTGCCCATCCCGCCCGTCTCCACGCTCGCGGCGCCCGCTCCCGACGCGACCGGCTGGCACCGCACGCCGCCGACGGTCGAGCTCGCCGCCGACCCGGCGCACGCCACCATCCTCGTCGACCTCGGCGCCGGCGAGAGCGAGTACAGCGGCCCGTTCGCCCTCCCCGACGGCATCACGACGCTGCGCTGGCGCGCCCGCGCCGGCGGCGCCGAGGAGGCGGAGCGCGTGGCGACCTTCCGCGTGGACACGAGCGCGCCCATCCTCGTGGAGGCGGACGCGAGCGGCGGCGAGGAGATCCTTCTGCGCGTCGTCGCGACCGACGCGCACTCCGGCATCGCCTCGGTGCAGGCGACGCTCCGCGGCGAGGACGGCGCGTCCTTCGCCCTCGGCCTCACGCGCGAAGGCGGAGCCTACGTGGGCCGCGCGCGCCTCGCGCCCGGCACGTACGAGGCGACCGTCGTCGTCACCGACGGCGCGGGCCACGAGACGCGCGGCAGCGCCGGGCGTGCGAGCGTCCTCGCGCCGCTCCCCCGCGCCACGCCGGCTCCGCCCGCGCACGTGGAGGTGCCCCTCCAGACGAGCGCGAAGGGGGACGACGGCGCGAGCGGCGCCCCCGCCGCGAGCCCGGCCAGCGCCACGCCCGCGACGCCCCGCAGCGAGCCCTCGTCGCCGCCGCCAAGGCCGCAGATCGTCTTCGACGCGGAGAACCTCGCCGCGGGGGCGCGCGGCGTCATCGTCATCCGCCTCACGGGGGTCGACAACGTCGAGCGCATCCGCTTCGTGCTCGTCGACGCCGATCGCAACGAGCGGGAGCTCGTCGCCGGCGCGCCTGAGCTCGCATGGGACACGACGACCGTCTCCGACGGCTTCTACAGCATCGAGGTTCGCCGGGCCGTGCCCGAGCCGGAGCCGGGCCTCCTGCGCATCCAATCCTCGCACGAGACCGTCCTCGCGAGCGCGCGCGTGCTCGTCCGCAACGACGTGCCCGTGCCCGTGGAGGCCGCGGGCGCCGTCGTGGGCGCCGTCCTCGTCACCGCCGTCACGCACGTCGCGCTCTCCGCCGCCGCGAGCGGCGCCTCGTCGGGAGCCACCTCCGCCGCCGGCGGCTTCGACGTCTTCGGCCTCGCGCAGGAGGTGGCGATCGACGCGGGCCAGGACAAGCTGCGCGACAAGACGCGCGAGCGCGACCGCCGGCGCCGCGTCCGCAGCCTCATCGCCACCGTCGTCAGCCTCGCGCTCGTCGCTCCTCTGTGGGCGTTCTCCGAGACGCAAGGATGGAGCGCCGCGGAGTGGATCCGCCTCCTCCCCATCGTCGGCACCGCCGCCATCATCGTCCTCGCGCTGAAGTACGCGACCGAATCCGCGCTCGCGCGCGCGACGGGAGCCAAGCCGCACGTGCGACTCTGGATCGCGGGCGCCGTCTCGCTCGTCGTGAGCGCCGTCGTCTTCCGCAACCCCTTCGGCTACCCCGCCTACGTGGACGAGATGGACGAGTCGGAGCAGCGCTCCACGTGGCGCATGCAGGCGATGCGCGCCTTCGCCACCATCGCCGGTGCGGCCGCGTTCATGCTCCCCTTCCTCGCCTTCGCGCACGTGCTCCCGTGGGAGTTCGTGAGCATCGGCCTCTTCCTCGCCGTCACCAACGTCGCCACCACCGCGATGCCTTTCGGGCCGCTCCCTGGAAGGGACGTCTGGCGCTGGAACAAGCTCGCCGCGGTGGGCCTCGCGCTCGCCGGCTTCGCGCTCTACATCACGTACGCCGCCGCGCTCGCGCCCCTGTGGACCCTCTGGGCGCTCGCCCTCGGCGGCGGCGCCGGCTACGCCTACGCGCTCGTGCGCTTCCAGCGCACCCTGGGCCGCGGCCCGCAGGCGGTGCGCGTGCCCGTGAGCGTCCCGGTCCCGGTCCGCACGGGCGAGGCGCCCGAGGAGGCGCCGGTGCCGGCACCGGACGCCGAGAGGCGCGCCTGAGGCCTCACGAGAGAACGCTTAAGGCTGAGTTCTGCGCTCGCGCGCCCTGCCCCACGCGGTCGTGGCCCAGCGGTTAAGGCACCAGGTTCCCAACCTGGCATTCCCGGGTTCGAATCCCGGCGACCGCACTCGCTCCGCTCGCGCGTTCGCCTACGACGCGCCTCCGGCGCGTCTGGGTCCTCGCCGAGGCTGCGGTCCCGGCGACCGCACTCGCTCCGCTCGCGCGCCGCGCGGCAGTTTCCTCCACGCTTCCCTTGCGCGGCACGTGCGAGATGCACCGCGCCCCGAACCACAAAGGTTTAATCCGCCGCGGTCGGAGAACGGGCCGGATGACGCTCGCCGAAGGGGCTTCCTTCCTCACGCTCTGCAAGATGTGTGGCACCGAGTACCGCGCCCCCGGCAATTGCTCGGAGTGCGGCGCCGCGTTCCACTATTGATATCAGTTTTCTCGCGTTCCTCGGGGGCATGGCTCCCGGAACCTATTTGTTCGGCCTGCTCCTCGCGCGCTTGTGCACGACCTCAAGGAGCGCGTCAGCGACGCCGTCGCGAAGACGGTGGAAGCGACGCTCCTGACGGAGGTGCGCCGCGAGCCGATGCCGCAGCACATCGGCATCATCATGGACGGCAACCGCCGCTTCGCCCAGACGCTGGGGGAGCCGCCCATCAAGGGGCACGAGTACGGGCGCGACACGCTCGAGAACGTCCTCGACTGGTGCCTCGAGCTCGGCGTGAAGCACCTCACCGTCTACGCGTTCTCGACGGAGAACTTCAACCGCAACCCGGTCGAGGTCAAGCGCCTCATGGAGCTTTTCGAGGAGAACTTCCTCAAGATGGCGCGCGACGAGCGCGTGCACAAGAACCGCATCCACGTGCGCGCCATCGGGCAGATCGACCGCCTGCCCAAGCGCGTCCGCGAGGCCATCCGCACGGCCGAAGAGGCGACGCGCGGCTACGACTCCTACTTCTACACCATCGCCGTCGCCTACGGCGGGCGCCAGGAGATCCTCGACGCCGTCCGCCAGATCGCGCAGGACGTGAAGGACGGCCGCCTGCGCCCAAGCGACGTCGACGAGCGGCTGATATCGAAATACCTCTACACGGCGCACCTGCCCGACCCCGACCTCATCCTGAGGACCTCGGGCGAGGAGCGCATCAGCAACTTCCTCCTCTGGCAGATGGCCTACGCCGAGCTGTACTTCACGGACGTCTTCTGGCCGGGCTTCCGGAAGGTCGACTTCCTGCGCGCCATCCGCACGTTCCAGCTGCGCCAGCGCCGCTACGGTGGATGATTCCCGGCCGCTCGCTCGCGCGGGCGCATCGTTCGACCGTTGACACTCGAAGGTTTAGGAGGGCTGCGATGGCGCCGGCGCGACGCCCATGCGACGCCTCCTTCCGCTCGCGCTCCTCCTTCTCGTCGCGACCCCCGCGCTCGCCTCCGCGCAGGTGGTCCTGACGCTCGACGAGCCTCTCGCCGCATGGACGGGGCGCACCTTCGGCGCCGCCGCGTGGCCGCACGCCGAGCGCTGCCCCGCGCTCGTCTGCGACCGCTTCGAGTTCCTCGTGGCGCTGCCCGACGACCTCGAGTGGCCGGCGCCGCCGCTCGCCGCCTCCATCGCGTGGGACTCGCCGGAGGACGACTTCGACCTCTACCTCTACGACGGCTGGGGCTTCCTCGTCACGCAGTCGGTCGGCCGCCTCTCGCAGGCGGAATCGGTGTACGTCGACGAGATCAAGCCGGGCACGTACACGCTCGTTGTGGTGCCGACGCTCGTCGTCGCGAGCGGCTACGACGGGCGCGTGGAGCTCGTCGTCGCTACTTCTTGAGCATCGACGTCGACAGGCGCTCGATCTTCTTGAGCTCGGTGAGGGTGCGGTCGAGCGTCACCTGGTCGCGGCGCATGCCGAAGACGAGGCTCGCGGGCAGCTCAAGCTTGTCGCTGGCCGCTCCAAGCTCCACGCGCGCCTCCGGCGAGAGGGTGAGGACAAGCTGCCTCGTCGCGTTCGTCCGCGGGTCGCGGACGGTGGTCTCCACGTGCCCGACCGGGACGTGGTTCCAGTCGAATACCGGCTTGCGGTCAAAGACGAAACCTTCGGTCTGCACGGGAAGCACCTCGGGATGAGCGTCCATGGCTCTCGCGGATGCAAGAACTTTACCCAGGAGCCGGGGAGCGCGGGCGGAACGCGCGCCCTTCCTCCGTCATGCGTCCGGACCGCGCCGCTCGCCTACTCGTACGCGTCGAGCGTCGCGCCCACGAGCGTCCTCGCCATCGCCTGCGCCCGCCGCTCCACGCCGCGCGCGACCTGGAGCTTGCGCCACAGCTCGCCTTCCCGCGCGCAGTCGATCTTCTTGCCGAAGCACTTGTGCGGGACGAGCGCGCCGCTGAACGTCTTGGGGATGTGCAGCAGCTCGTGGATGAGCGTCTTCTCCTGCTGCTCCTTGTCCACCCGGTCGTAGAGCTCGACGACCTCGATCACGTAGTGCGGCTCGACGCCCAGCGCGTGGCTGAAGATGCTCGGAAGCGACCAGATGCGCGCGTAGATGCGGGCGGTGGAGCCGCGGGAACGATAGCAGACGACGCGGCGCGTGTCCACGTGCGCGAACTCGTCGGGCAGGAGGCGCACGATCTCCTCGAGGTCCGCCTGCACGTCGGGCGCGACCTCGTACTCGTACTTCTGCCGCTTGCGCTTCGCCATCACATCGCCTCCAGCCGCGCGCGCAGCGCCGCGAGCATGGCGTCGCGCGCGGGCGCGAGCGGCGGCGCGCCGCGCAGCCCGGCCGCGCCCTCGTGCCCGCCGCCGCTCCACCCGAGCTCCCGCGCCACCTCGTTGGCGAGCTCGCCCAGGTGGAGCGGCCGCGCGCGCGAGGACGCGCGAAGCGACATCCGCGCCTCCTGCGAGCGCTCCGTCCCCACGAGCGCGACGTCGGCGCCGGCGCGCACGAGCGCGTTGGCCGCGACGGCGTCCCAGGAGCCCACCTCGCTCGAGGCGAGGAGGAAGCGGCCGGCGCGCTCGACGTCCGCGCGCTGCGCGGCCTTGAGCGCGGCGGCGCGCGCCTCGGCATCGTCGTCGTCCTCCTCCGCGTCGCGCAGCGCGTCGTACACCTCCTCGAGGCGCACGCCCGCGAGCTCCTGCAAGCGGGCGGCGGCGCGCAACGCGTGCGCGTCGGCGTAGCGGAAGCGCGCGGTGTCGGTGACGACGCCGGCGAGGAGCGCGCGCGCCATCGCGGGCGCGACGGGCTTCTGCGCGCGGTCGAGGAGCGCGAGGACGACCTCCGCGCAGCTCGCGCGCTCCGGGTCCCACGCCTTCGCCTCCGTGTCGTGGAGGTCGCCGTAGGCGTGGTGGTCCACGAGCGCCACGTCTCCAAGCTCGCGGCCGACGGCGCCAAGGCCGGAGCGCGAGCCGGTGTCGACCGCCACGGCGAGCGCGTGGTTGCGCGGGTGCGCGATGCGCTCGGGCTCGAACGCGAGGAGGCGCGCGAGGCGCTCGCCGGGCCGGTTCATGCCGCCGGGCGCGGCCGCGACGCCGCCGAAGGCTTCGCGGAGCGCGAACGTCGAGCCGACGCAGTCGGGGTCCGCGTTCACGTGCATGAGCCACAGGACGCTCCCGCGCGCGTCGGCGAGGCGGGCGAGGAGCGCATCCACGGTCGGGCGAGCGCGCTCCGCGTTCATCTGCGTTCGGGGGGCGCTTCCGCTCCACGCGTCGGTCGTTGGGCAACAGCCGAACCTCTCCACAATGCCTATGCCGAGGACGCGCTCAGTGCCGGACGTGGACAAGATCACCCTGGACCGGGACGTCTTCAAGGCGCTCGCGTCCGACACGCGGCTCCAGATCCTCAAGAAGCTCGACGAGCGGCAGAAGACCGTGACGGAGCTTGCGAAGGAGCTGGA
>DASRYU010000189.1:0-5690 GCA_035687045.1 Thermoplasmatota archaeon
GCATCCCTCCCCCGCCGTCCGAAGCGTTCCCGATGCGCTGGCTCGTCCGCCTCGCGGCCTTCCAAGGCGCCTTCTTCGCCCTCACGGGGCTGTGGGCGCTCGTGCACCTCCCGAGCTTCGAGGCCGTCACGGGGCCGAAGACGGACGACTGGCTCGTGAAGACGGTCGGCATCCTCGTTCTCGCCGTCGGCTTCGTCATGCTCGTCGCGGCGCTGCGGCTGCGGGTGACGTTCGAGGTGGCGCTCCTGTGCGTCTCGACGGCGCTCGCGCTCGCGGTCATCGACGTCGTCTACGTCGCGAACGGCACCATCCGATGGGTCTACCTCCTCGACGCGGCCGTGGAGCTCGCGCTCGTCGCGGCGTGGAGCCTTGCGCTCTGGCGGGCGCGCGACGAGCCGGCGCTCTGGGGCCGCGAGAACGCCGAGCCGGTGGGCGGGCGTCGGCGGCTCGGACGACGCGCGGCGTAGCGTCGCGCGAGCGGGGAAGAAGGAGGCGCCCGGGGCAAGTATCGGGGGAGTTCGGGGGAACCAGCCAACAGAGCCTGTTGAGTGGGGGCCGCCGGGCGCCGGTCGGGTAGGTCCGCACCCGCGGGATAAGCGTTGTCACGTGCGTCGCCGCCCGGAGGCGGGCGCGACGTCCCCACAAGCTCAAGAGGAGCCGGCAGGATGGGCGCGGCATGACCACCGCCCCGGCGAAGAGGTTCCCTGCGGCGTCGCGCCTGCGCTACATGGACGCCCCCATCCGCGACGTGCTGGGGCCGGCGCGCGAGCTGGAGCGCCAGGGGCACAAAGTCCTCAAGCTCAACATCGGCGACCCGGACGCCTATGATTTCGTCCCGCCCGAGCCGCTGCAGCAGGCGCTGCGCGACGCGGCGGGGCAGGGGCGCTACGCCGACTCCGAGGGGCAGGCCGACATCCGGCAGGCCATCGCGCGCTACGAGAAGGAGCTGCGCGGGGTCGAGCTGCGCCCGGAGGACGTCGTCTTCACGGCGGGCGTCTCGGAGGCGCTCCAGTTCCTCTTCGGCGCGATGCTCGAGCCGGGCGACGAGATCCTTGTTCCCGGCCCCGCGTACCCGCAGTATCTGGGCGTCACGAGCTTCTACGGCGCCGTGCCGGTCGAGTACCCGTCCACGCCGCAGAACGGCTGGATCCCGCGCATCGAGGACATCGCCTCGCGCGTGACGCCGCGCACGAAGGCGATCGCGGTCATCTCGCCCAACAACCCGACGGGCGCCGTGTACCCGCGCGCGACGATCCAGGCCATCGCGCGCCTCGCGCAGGAGCGCGGGCTCGTGCTCATCGCGGACGACATCTACAGCGAGCTCGTCTTCGAGGGGGACGGCGTCGCGCCCTCGCCCGCGCAGGAGCCGGGGCCGTGCGTCATCCTCAACGGCTTCAGCAAGAACTGGCTCGTGCCCGGCTGGCGCGCGGGCTACATCGCGTTCAAGCACGAGAACGGCGAGCTCGCGGAGATCCGCGAGGGCGTCCTCAAGCAGGCGCGCTCGCGCCTCTCGGCGAGCTACCCCATCCAGCTCGCGCTCGCGAACGCGCTCCAGGCGCGCGCTCCGCACATCCCGGAGCTGCGCCGGAAGCTCCGCGAGCGCGCGGAGATCGTCGTGAAGCGCGTGGCCGAGACGCCCAACCTCGCGCTCTCGCCGCCGGGCGGCGCCTTCTACGCGCTCGTGGGCATCCGCGGGCTCTACCCGGAGCAGGTGCGCGAAGGGGACACGAGCCCCGCGCGCCACCCGAAGCCCGGGAACAAGTACGCGACGGACAAGGAGTGGGTGCTCGGGCTCCTCAAGGAGGAGAAGGTGCTCGTCGTGCACGGCTCGGGCTTCGGCCAGAGCGCCGCCGGGCACTTCCGCACGGTCATCCTGCCCCCGCCGGAGACGCTCCACGAGGCGTTCGACCGCATCATCCGGTTCGCGGACCGCGCGGCGAAGCCGTAGCGCAAGCGCGCGATGCCGAGGAAGAAGGAGCGAGTCCAGGGGCAGAGCCCCTGGCAGGACTTCGCCGCGCGGGCGCGGCGCCGACGCGCGCGCGTGCGGCTCTGCGAGCCGCACGCTGGAGGCGCGCGACGGAGTGGACGCTACAGGTTCAGCCGGCGCTGCAGCTCGACCGCGCGGTTCTGCGGGATGTGGCCGCGCTCGATCTCGTAGCGGATGCGCGACTTGTCGGCCGTGAGCCAGTCCACGTGCGGGCGCCGCTCGCCCTCGAAGCTCACGCCGCCGCGGCCGTGGCCGCGCCGCAGGTTGTCGCCGCGGCGAAGCTGCAGGTCCTTGTCGACCGGCTCGAGGAAGAGCTCCGGGTCGAAGACGCGGACGCGCTTCCACGACTTGATCGCCTGCGTGAAGCGATTGCGCCGCTCGGTGCGGGCGCTGTGCCAGTGGTGCCGCTTGTAGGGCTGATTGCTGCGTCGGGTCTTCGACATGTTCACCACTTCTGCCGGCGAAGGTCGCGGCCCGCTCTGCGTCGGTGCGCGCGAGATCTTCCGGCGCCCTACGTTCTCCTTGGGATACTAAAAGGGCTCGTGCGGTTCCAAAGGGGCCGCCGGACAGGCGACGACCCGGTGCCGCGCAGTATGAGCGACACGTTCATGGACCCGCGCGCGCTCCCGTTGCGCTCCCTCACGAGCGCGCGTCGCGTCGCGGCGGCGCGTGGAGGTGCGTGTGCGTGTCCGCGACGTCGTGCACGAGCCGCGCGCGGGCCTCGTCGCCGCCGCGAAGCTCGTAGGAGCAGAGGAGCTTGATGCCGTGCGCGGCGATGATGCGGTTCCACGCCTCCTCGAGCGCGCGCGCCGCCTCGCGGTCGCCGCGCTTCACGAGCGTGTCGACGAGAGCGCCCCACGCGCGCATTTCGCCGCCGCCCGCGGCCGCGCGCACGCGCGCGAGGTGCGGCGCGACGAGGCGCTCGAAGCGCTCGGTGTCGGCGACGCCGTCGCGGACGAACTCCGCGAGCAGCGCGTCGCCGTCGAGGATGAGGAGGCGCGCGTCGCGCTCGGCGCCTGGCGCGGCGGCCTCGAGGGGCGCGCGCAGCGCGTCGCCGACGTGGCGCGGGCCCAGCAGCAGCGCGGCGCCGCCGCGGCGCAGCGAGGCGCCCAGCCAGACGTGGATGGCGTCCTCGAGCTCGTGCGGGCTCTCGTAGAGCTGCACGATGTGGGCACCGCCCCCCTCCGCGAGGAGACCGTGCCAGCCGCTCTGCGACATCGCGCTGGAGAACTGCGGGAGGGAGGTACTTAGCTTCTGAGGAAAGTTCCCGTCACTCTTCATTGCCGATCTGCGTGTAGAAGTATTCGCCGATGGCGCGCTGCTCGCGGTCGAGGCGCGAGCCCGGCTTGTTGACGCGCGGCCGGAGCGTCTCCCTGTCGCGGCGGAAGGTGATGTCGACGCTCTTGAGGAAGCGGTTCATGCCTTCGCGGAGGTCGAAGGGGCCTTCGCCGATGCCGCTCTTGCCGGGCTCGCCGCCAAAGACCATGAGCGAGTCGCACATGACGTCGATCATGTAGACGTCGTGGTCGACGACGAGCGCGCTGCGGCCGCGGTTCTCCATGACGCGGCGGATGACGCGCGCCGCGATCATGCGCTGGTCGACGTCGAGGTACGCCGAGGGCTCGTCGATGAGGTAGAGCTCGGCCTCCTTGCCCAGGCAGAGCGCGAGCGCGACGCGCTGCAGCTCGCCGCCGGAGAGCTCGTTGACCTTCTTCTGCTCGAGGCGCTTGATGCCCAGCGGGCGCACGATCTCGTTCGCGAAGAAGCTCGACGTGTACTGCGCGCCGAGCTGGCCGTAGAAGAGCGACTCGACCGTCTCGTCGATGTCGGCCTTCACGTACTGCGGCTTGTAGGCGACGCGCACCTGCCCCTCGACGACGCCCGTGTCGGGCTTCTCGACGCCCGCGAGCATCTTGACGAAGGTGGTCTTGCCGGTGGCGTTGGGGCCGACGATGCCGACGACCTCGCCCTGCTTGATGCCGCCCGCGCCGGTCTTGAGCGTGAACGAGCCCTGCGTCTTCGTGAGCTCGGGGAACTCGATGATGCTGGCGCCCGTCCACTGGTGGCGCGGCGGGTGCTCGGTGAACTCGATGCGGTTGTCGCGGAAGCGGATGTTCTCCTCGCGCATCTCGCCGGAGAGGAACACGTTGATGGACGTGCGCACGGGGCGCGGGAGCGCGACGATGCCGTACGCGCCCTCGCGGCCGTACAGGATGTGCACGTTGTCCGCCAAGAAGTCGAGGACCGCGAGGTCGTGCTCGATGACGACCACGGCCTTCTCGTGCACCTCGGCGAGGTCGCGGATGGCGCGCGCGATGTTGAGGCGCTGGTGGATGTCGAGGTACGACGACGGCTCGTCGATGAAGTAGACGTCCGCCTCGCGCGCGATGGCCGCCGCGATGGCGAGGCGCTGCAGCTCGCCGCCGGAGAGCTTCTCGATCTCGCGGTCAACGACCTGCTGCATCTCGAAGCGCTGGATGAGGTCGTCCATCACGCCGCGCTCGTCCGCCTTCTTGAGAAGCTCGCGCACCGTGCCCTTCACGGCGCGGCCGAGCTTGTCGACGTACTGCGGCTTGACGACCGCCTTGACCTTGCCCTCCTTGACCTTCGCCAGCCAGTCGCCAAGCTCCGTGCCGGCGTACTTCGCCATGACGGCGTCCCACGTCGCCTTCTTCTCGAAGTCGCCGAGGTTGGGGATCTCGCCGCCCGAGAGCATGCGGATGGTCGACGTCTTGCCGATGCCGTTGGGGCCCAGCAGGCCGACGACGCGCCCCGGCTTGGGCACGGGGAGGCGGAAGAGCGTGAACTGGTTCTCCCCGTAGCGGTGCATGAGGTCCTCCTCGAGCATCTCGGGGAGGTTCGTGATGTAGATGGCATCGAAGGGGCACTTGTTGATGCAGATGCCGCAGCCGATGCACAGCTCCTCGCTGATGATGGCCTTCCCCTGGTCGGGCCCCGGCTGGATGCACTCCGTGATGCCCTGCCGCACGACGGGACAGAACGTCACGCACTCGTACTGGCACTTCTTGGGCTGGCAGCGATCCTTCTCGACGACGGCGATGCGCATCGGGTGGCCGCGCCAGCGGGGGCCTGCATTATATACGTTCGGCGCGGCGGCCGAGCGGCGCCCCGCCCGCTGAAAAGGCTAAGTGCGCGGCCGGCGACTCGCGCCCGGCCCCGCCCTTTTCAGCCGCTGGGAATTGCACGGATGACCTTCGGTACGTGGATGGGGCCACACTCTCACGCGTTCCGGGTGCCGGGTGCCGGGTGCCGGGTTCCGGGTTCCGGGTTCCTGGTTCCTGGTTCCTGGTTCGCGGTTCCGGGTTCCTCATTCTCCGCGCAACCTCCGCGCGCTCCGCGTCCTCCGCGGTGAGCGGTCAGTGACGCACCGTCACTCAGCACTCGGCACCCGGCACTCGGCACCCGGAACTCGGCACCCGGAACTCGGCACCCGGAACCCGGCACTCGTAGGAAGCACAAACCTGAAGCCGGGGCCCCGGCCTCGCGGCCAGCATGGCCGACTTCGAGATGCTGAGCTCCGAGCGCGTCGAGTTCAACAACGGCGGCGAGTTCCTCGAGCTCTCCATCAACCTCGTGAAGGACGCCAACCGCGAGGCGCAGGTACGGCGTCTCGCGCGCGGCTTCTACGGGTCCGACGGCGAGCTGCGCGATGACCTCGCGGTCGATCGGGAGCGTGCAGCCG
>DASRYU010000190.1:0-18919 GCA_035687045.1 Thermoplasmatota archaeon
TGCTGTTCGTGGCGCACAAGGAAGCGTGACGGGGGGCGGGGCCGGCGGGTGCCGGCGCAGGTGGCGCGCAGGTGGCGGGCGCGTGAGCGGCAGGTGAGGGGCACGTGCAAGGCAGGTGCGCGGCACGTGGATGGCACGTAACGGGCACGTGGGCGGCACGTGCGTGGTAGGTACCGAGCACGTGGCTGGCACGTGCCTAGCAGGTACCGGGCACGTGAGCGGCAGGTGCGTGGCAGGTACTTGGCACGTGGATGGCACGTGCCTGGCAGGTACCGGGCACGTGAGCCGCACGTGCGTGGCAGCTGACCGGCACGTGCGCGGCACGTGTTCGATTGGTGAACGCCGTTCACTAACTCGCCCCACCCCCGTCGCCTCCTCGTCCCGCTCCCGCCGCCGCCCGCTCCGAACCTTCTTATCCGTCCCGCGCATCGCGCGGCGAGCATGCTCAGATCCGGCGACAAGGTGCCCGACTTCACGCTCCCGGTCGCGTACGCGGACGGGCGAAAGGACGACGTGACGTTCTCGAGCCTTCTTGGCGCCGGCCCCATCCTCATCTCCTTCTTCCCGCTCGCGTTCACCCGCGTCTGCACGACGCAGATGTGCGACGCGCGCGACCACGCCGAGGAGTATGCGCGTCTGGGCGCGCAGGTGTTCGGCTTCTCGTGCGACTCGAAGTGGGCGAACCAGCGCTTCGCGGCGGAGCAGGGGCTCGTGCACGGCATCTTCAGCGACGCGAACCGCGCCGTGGTTGACCGCATCTGGGAGACGCAGACGACGGCGGGCGTGGAGCGCGTGCCCAAGCGCGGCTACCTCGTCATCAGCGCGGACGGGGTGGTCGTGGACGCGTACATCACCGACGTTCCCGGCGCGCCGTGGGTGGGGCACGAGACGATCGCGGCCGCCATCGCGAAGGCGGCGCGCGCGTGACGCTGCGCAAGCTCGCGCCGGGGCTCGCGGTCGTGGCGCTCCTCGGCGCGGCCGCATGGCTCGCGGCGCCGCACGCGCGCCGGGTCGCGGCGGTGGATGCCACTTTCCTCGCGCTCCTCTTCGGCCTCGCCGTCGGCGCGCTCATTCGGCACCCGGCGGCGCTCGAGCCGGGTGCGCAGAAGGGGCTCAAGTGGGCGCTTCTGGCGGGCGTCGTCGCGCTCGGCGTCGAGGTGAACCTGCGCTTCCTCGCCGACGCGGGCGGGAAGGCCATCGCGCTCGCGGCGGGGCTCATCGCGCTCACGATGCTCGCGTTCCTCGCGCTCGCGCGCCTCCTTCGCGTGGAGGGGGACACGTGGGCGCTTCTTGGCGCGGGAACGGGCGTGTGCGGCCTGAGCGCGGTGGTGGCGACCGGCGCGAGCCTCAAGAGCCGCGAGAGCGACATCGCGGTCGCCGTCGCCGCGGTCGGGCTCCTCTCCGCCGTCGGCCTGCTCCTCTACCCGGCGCTTGGCGCGCTTCTTGGCCTTGCGCCCGCCGTGTACGGCGCGTGGAGCGGCCTCTCCGTGCACGCCGTCGCGAACGCCATCGCCGCGGGCTTCGCGTTCGGCGACGAGGCGGGGCAGGTGGCGACGGTGACGAAGCTCGCGCGCGTCGCGCTCCTCGCGCCCGTCCTTCTCGTGCTGACGTTCGCGCTGCGGCGGAAGGCGCGCGCGAAGGGGGGCGCTTCCGCGCTCCTGCCGCCGATGGTGTGGGGCTTCCTTCTCGTCGTCCTGCTCACGACGCTCCTGCCCCTTCCCGCGTGGCTCCTCGCGGCCGCGAAGCTTCTCGCGAAGCTTCTCCTCGTGCTGGGCATGGCCGCGCTCGGCTACACCACGCGCCTGGGACAGTTCCGTCGGGCGGGGCCGCGCGGCATCGCGCTCGCGGTGCTCGGCTGGGCGGTCCTCTCGGCGGCGGCGCTCGCGGGCGCGCTCCTCCTCTACGGGTGAAGGCGCGCGGCGAGCGCGAGCGCGGCGGTCGTGCGGCTGCGCGGCGGCGGCGCGGCAGGGCGCCACCCGCGCTCGGTGCGCACGGCGAGGTGCTCCCGCTCCAGCGCGCGGAGGCTCGGCTCCACGTCCGTGGGCTGCACCTCGCTCGCGGCGAGGTCGCGCTGGAGCTCCTCGAGAGGGACGTCGCGGCCGTGCCGCGTCGCGTACAGGCGGGCGAGGGAGACGCGTACCGCATGTTCCGTCTGCCTCTGCATACGCGACGGCACGCGAGGGCGGGGCATGCGTTTTCTCCTTCGTTCCCCGGACGCGCCACGAAAAGGGATTTGGCGGCCTCCGCTGGTCGCCCGCGCGTGGTCGACTTCGCCATCCCCGACGACGTGCGCATGATCCGCGACGCCGTGCGCGCGTTCCTCGAGAAGGAGGTGGAGCCCGAGCGGAGGAGACTCGGCCGCCTGCTCGCGGACGAGCGCCTCGCGCTGGGCGACGACGGCTTCCTGCGCCCCGAGATCGTCGAGGCGATGCGCCGCGTGCGCCGCAAGAGCGCGCAGGCCGGCTATTACGCGATGCACATGCCCGAGAGCGTCGGCGGCGCCGGCGTGTCGAAGGTCGCGACCTACCTCGCGTGGCGCGAGGTGATGAAGCACGGCCTCGACCTCAACATGGCCGTCCTCTCCTTTGTCGAGGGGCCGACCCCGCTCTTTCTCCGGATGACGCCCGAGCAGCAGGAGCGCTGGCTCGCGCCGATGATGCGCGGCGAGACGACGAGCGCGTTCTGCCTGACGGAGCCGGGCGCCGGAAGCGACGTCGGCGCGATCGAGACGACCGCGGTGCGCCGTGGCGACGAGTACGTGCTCAACGGGACGAAGTCGTACATCACGAACGGGCCCTACGCGGACCACCTGCAGGTGTTCGCGAAGACGGACCCCTCCGCTGGCCTCTACGGCATCTCGCTCTTCATGGTCCCGACGGACGCTCCGGGCGTCGAGCGAGGCGCGGCGCAGCAGAGCATCCTCAACGACGGCGGGCAATGCGAGTACCACCTCCGCGACGTGCGCGTCCCGGTGGAGGACCGCGTGGGGGACGAGGGGGAGGGGTTCGCGCTGGCCATCGGCAACATCGGCGACACGCGCGTGACCATCGGCGGGCAGGCCGTGGGGCTCGCGGAGAGCCTGCTCGAGCGGATGGTGGACTACGCGAACCAGCGGCAGGCGTTCGGGCGCCCCATCGGCAAGCAGGGGCAGCTCCAGTACTACGTGGCGGAGAGCGCGACCGAGATCTACGCGGCCGACAACATGGTCCTCAACACGTGCTGGCGCATCGACCAGGGGATGGACGTCGTGAAGGAGTCCAGCATGGTGAAGCTCTACTGCACGGAGATGGCGTTCCGCGTCGCGGACCGCGCGGTGCAGCTCCACGGCGGGAGCGGCCTCATGAAGGAGGTCGGCATCGAGCGGGCCTTCCGCTATGCGCGCCTGCTGCGCATCCCCGAGGGTACGTCGGAGATCCAGCGCTGGACGATCGCGAAGACGCTCGGCCTGTAGCTCCGTTGTCACCGTGGTGAGGGGCGACTCCTTGAAGCCCCGCAGCGCCAGGTGGGGGGCGCCATGCGCGCCGCCGTCCTTGTCCTCGCCCTTCTCGCGGCGGCTCCGGCGGTCCACGCGGCCGCGCCCTACACGGTGCTCGCGCACCGCTACATGGACACCGCGGGGTGGTGGTCCGACTCGTTCGAGCTCGTCGGCTCCAACAACGTGCGCATCACCTTCGCGGTGCGCTCCCACGGCGAAGTGGTCGGCAACATCCTCGCGCTCTACGACGACACCGGACGGCTCCTGCGCGGCACGACGTACTTCAGCGTCGGCGGCCAGGTCGTGGAGACGGCGCTGTCGCCCAGCGGCGGCGTGCACCTGACGAACGAGGGCATTGGCGCCACGGCCGCCGGCGGCGTCTTCGAGCGCACGGTGACGTGGACGTGCGACGCCGCGTGCAACCCCTCGCGGAAGTTCAAGCTCGCGGTCACGGCGGGCGGCGACGTCGAGGAGTGGGGGTTCGGCATCATCACCCAGGGAGGCGCCGTCCTCACGCAACCTCTCCACGGCTTCGAGGCCGGAGCGTTCACGACGCGCCACTTCGAGGGGCAGGTCGCCCACGTCGCGAGCCCCTTCGCCGGCGTGCACGTGGCGCGCGAGACGAGCCTCACCGCGAGCGCGGACGACATGATGCTCGCGACGTTCGTGAAGCCCAGCGCCACGGCGCCCCGCCTCATGCGCGTCGACGGCCCCACCTCGGGCGCGTGCCCCTGCTTCGGCGGCAACTGGCCCGCCGGCGACTACACCTTCCGCTACGACGACGTGGACGCGCGGGGCGTGGAGGGGTACCTCACGTTCGCGGACGTGCGCCTGCCGTAGGCGGCCCAAGCTTCATGCGTGGCGCCGAAGCTCGCCGCCCGATGTCCCTCCCGATGCAGCAGCCGGCCGCGCAGCCGGTGCAGGCGCGCTTCACCCACGAGAACGGCACGCAGCTGCGCCTGCAGTGCTTCGTCGTCGTCCGCGACGCGCAGGAGCGCGTGGCGACGGTGCGCGTGCAAGGCATCGACGGATGGTGCCTCCCCGGCGAGAGCATGTACGTGAACGAGTCGCCCGACCAGGCGGCGGTGCGCGTGGCGCGCATGTGGTTCACCTCGCCGCTGGGGCTCCAGCTCGACCGCATCTTGAGCTTCCCCGCCGGCGGTCCCGGCGACGACCGCTGGTACCTCCTCTTCGTCTACCACGCGGACGCGCCCGCCGACCTTCAGGGGACCTCCGACACGCTCGAGCTCGCGTTCCGCGGCAAGAACGACGCGCCCGAGCAGTGGGCGATGTCCCACCGCGACGTCTGGGAAGCGCTCTGGTAACGACGCGTCGGCCAAAGCCGTTGACGCCTCGGCCGCCGGGCATGCGAGTCGATGCCGCGGAAGCTCCGCGTCCGGAGGAGCCAGATCGCGCTCGACGAGGACGACCCGGTGCGCGAGCGGCCGGTGAAGGAGTGGTTCTCGCTCTTCGCCGCCCGCATCTCGGACGTCGCCGGCAGCGCATGGGCCTTCGTCGGCGCCCTGGCCGTCGTCATTGTATGGGCCGCGACGGGGCCCGTCTTCGGCTTCTCCGACACGTGGCAGCTCATCATCAACACGGGCACCACCATCGTCACGTTCCTGATGGTGTTCCTCATCCAGAACACGCAGAACAAGGACACGCTCGTCATCCACGTCAAGCTCAACGAGCTCATCGCGTCGCAGCCGGGCGCGAGCAACTACCTCATCGACCTCGAGGACATGAGCGAGGCGGACCTGGAGCGGCTGAGCATCGCGTTCGAGCGCCTGGCCGACCGCGCGGAGGAGATGGACGGATTGGAGCGGATGACGGTGGAGCAGGTCATCCACGCCATCCGGGACGAGGCGGCGAAGCGGGGCGTGAAACGCGGCGGCTCCCGCATGCTTCTCGGCTCGTGAGCGTCCCTCACGCGTCCTTGACATCGAAGCTCGCGTCAGACGCGAGAAGCGCCGCGGCCGCGAAAGGCGGCTCGGCCGGCCATGATCATCGACTGCCACGTGCATCTCAACAACTACACCGAGGAGCCGACCACGCTGGAGCAGCGCTTCCAGCGCATGCAGGCGCAGCTCGACAAATATGGCATCGACCACGCGTTCGTCATCACGTCGTACGCGGCGCACGACAAGCGCCCGTCGGTCGACGAGGTCATCAAGGTCTGCCGGCAGGACCCGCGCCTCCACGTCGTCGAAGGCGTGAGCCTCTACGGCAAGGCGCCCTTCAGCCTGCAGGCGATCGAGGAGCGCCTGCGGCGGCGTGATATCATCGCGCTCAAGCTCTACCCGGGCTACGAGTACTACTACCCCACGGACAAGATCTGCCGGCCCATCTACGAGCTCGCGATCGAGTACGACGTGCCCGTCATGGTCCACACGGGCGACTGCTACAACCCGAAGGCGAAGGTGAAGTACGCCCACCCGCTGCACCTCGACGAGGTCGCCGTCGACTACCCCGAGCTGCGCATCGTGATGGCGCACCTCGGGAACCCGTGGTTCCGCGACACGGCGGAGGTCATCTACAAGAACTCCAACGTGTACGCCGACATCAGCGGCCTCGTCCTTGGCGACATCGCGGAGAACTTCGAGGCGTGGCTCAAGCAGCAGGTGCGCGAGATCATCCAGTTCGCCGGCGAGCCCGACAAGCTCCTCTACGGCACCGACTGGCCCATCGTGAACATGGGCCCGTACCTCAAGCTCATGGATTCGCTCGACCTCGACCCGGAGGCGCGCGAGAAGCTTCTCTGGAAGAACACGGTCCGCGTGTTCAAGCATCCGAACATCGAGGTGGCAAGCCCGACGCGTCGGGAGGTGAACGCGTGATGCGGCGCGAGGCGCGCCCGCGGGCGGACGCGACGGCGACGGCGCAGGGCGCGTTGCGGGAGATGCGCATGAGCGACGTGGACGCCATCCTCCAGCTCGAGCGGGAGGCGTTCCCCGACATCCCGGACGAGCGCCTGTGGCAGCGCCACCAGGTGGAGTCGCACATCCGGACGTTCCCGGAGGGGCAGTGGGTCGTGGAGCGCGACGGCGTCATCCTCGGGAGCTGCATGAACATGCGCACCTCGTGGGAGCGCGCGACGACGCAGCACCGATGGCGCGAGATCACGGCGATGGGCACGATCGACACGCACGACCCGCACGGCGACACGCTCTACGGCGTCGAGATCATGGTGAGCCCCCGCGCGCGCCGGATGGGGCTCGGGCGGCGCATGTTCGAGCGCCGGTTCGCGTACGTCGTCGAGCACGGCCTGCGCGCGTTCGTGACCGGCGGACGCCTCCCCGGGTACTGCGAGCACCGCGAGCGCCTCGTCCCCCAGGAGTACATCGAGGCCGTGATGCACGGCGAGCTCACGGACCCCGTCCTCACGCCCGAGCTCAAGTGGGGGTGCACGCCCATCGGCGTGTTCGCCGGCTACATCATGGACCCGGCGAGCTGCCACTACGCGACGGTCGTCGTGTGGGAGAACCCCGAGCGCCGCGGCGCGCGCTGAGCCCTCTCACTCGCTGAAGCGCTTGAGGATGAGGTCGTAGACCTTCTTCTCGTCTCCCGTGGCGCGGCTTTGCAGGCGGCGCAGGATGAACTCCGGCGTCGACCGCGCGCGGTAGTTCATCCGCGGCGAGCGGTCCACGACAAGGTTGAAGTTCTCGTCGAGCCCCCGCGCCTCGATGCCGTCGATGCGCACGCTCGTGTACTGCGAGACCTGCTCCGCCATGTGCGTGACGCAGACGCCGTAGCTTCCGGTGTCCTTGAGGAGCTCGATGAACGTGCCGACGATCTTGCTCGCGGCCTCCAGCTCCGTCATCGCCTCGAGCTCGTCGGCGAGCACGAGCTTCGTGCCTTTCGACGTGACAATGGGGAGGAACCCCTTGAGGAAGCTCTCGAACGCGCCCGCTTCGAGGCTGCGCTTCTGCGTGAAGAAGTAGACGCCCTCCACCGGCGGCACGACGGCGCTCTTCGCGTTCACGGGGAGCCCGAGGTGGGCGAGGATGGCGATCTGGCCGAGCGTCTCGAGAAGCGTGGTCTTGCCGCCCGAGTTCGCGCCCGTGAGCAGCGCGACCTGGTCCTTCTGGTCGAGCACGTACAGGATGGGCACGCCGCCCGTGCGCGCGAGGTTGAGGTGGATCGCGCCCTCCACGCGCAGCTCCTTGCCGAAGGTCGGCGCCTCGAGGTTGTACTCGAGCGCGAACGAGCCGAGCGCGAACTCGTAATCGAACTCGAGGAGCGCCTGGATCTCCGCCTCCGCGCGCTCGCGCAGGCCGCCGAGCTTCCGGGCGGCGTCCACCTTCGAGCGGAACGCGGCGCGCTTGCGGCGCCCCTCGAGCTCCTGGCGCTTGCGCTCCATCGCGCCGTCGTCGAGCTTCACGGGGAAGCCGTCGTTGAACGCGGAGGTGAAGTCCTCGCCCGTCTCGCGCGCGATGCGCTCGCGCCCCTCGCGGAGGACCGCCGCGTGGAGGTCGCGCACCTTGCGCGGCGTCTTCCCCGACATCATCTCGAGGACCTCGTCGCCCGTGAGCGAGAGCGACTTCGTGCGCAGGCCGATCTCGGCGTTCATCCACGCGACGGCGTCGTTGACGCTCTTCTCCACCTTGCTGAAGTCGAACTCCTTCGCGTGCAGGGAGTCGAGGAGATCGAGCATCGGCCCGAGCTCGCTCTTTCGGCCGAGCAGACGCGAAAGCTCCAGCGCGGCCTCCCAGATGGGGCGGTTCTCGCGGAAGTACGCGAGCGCCGCGTCGGGCACGAGGTCCGCCACGTGGCGGCTGAAGGGGACCTGCACGACGTTGTCGGCGCCGGTGAAGTCGAGGAGCCCCTGCGAGTAGGCGTAGATGACGATGTCGTTCGAGGGCGCGCCGTCGTCGGCGGTCGCGAGCTGGCAGAAGCGGTCGACGCCCGCCTTCACGAGCGCCTGGTAATCGGCGTCCGTGTCGACGACGATGCAGACGGAGGAGTCGTACTTCGGGCGCGGCGTGCGCGGGCGCTGGATGCGCGCGAGAAGCTTCGCGACGGCGGCGCGGTCGAGGGAGGCCACGCGCCTCTTCGCGGCCATCGCCATCGCGAGCCGCTCCTTCGCCTCCTTCGGCGGGAGGGGGACGAGGAGGCTGATCTTGTTGCGCGCATGCGACGTGTTCGCGAAGCTCGCGATGCGCGCGAGGATGTCCTCGTAGAGCGTCTCGGCGCGCGGCGTGCGCAGGAAGTCGGAGGGCGCGCGCCCCTGCACGGTGAGCACGAGCTCGACCGCGCGGCGCTCGGAGATGCCCTCGATGGCGGCGATGCGGTCGACCTCGCTCGCGCGCGCGGCGGCGAAGAAGGCGTCGGCGCTCCCGAACTCCTTCTCCAGGCGCTCGGCCAGCGCGTCGCCCACGCCGGGAAGCTCCGTCAGACTCGCCCTCGTCTCAGCAGCCACGGTCGCGGCCAGGTCGCATCCCGGGCCGGGGGAAGCCGGGGCGCCCGGATGTGGCTTGAGGGGGGTAGGCCGAAACATCTAGCGGTCGCTCGCCATGAGGACGATGGAGCGGCGCATGCGCACGAGGTCCGCGAGCCGCGCGGCGACCACCGGCTCGTGGGCGAGGTAGCGCGCGAGGCCGGGCCCCTGGAGCACGGCCACCTCGGCGAGCTTCCCCATCCGCTGGAGCTCCCGCGCCACGGCGGCCCGGTCAAAGACGCACGTGTTCTGGTAGCGCACGGCCACCGCGCCGCGGCTCGCGACGAACCGGCCCCGGGTGAGCTTGTCCGAGAGCTGCTGCGAGGCCAGGAGCTCGAGCTCGCTGCGCACGAACGCGAGCCGGTCCTCGACCGCGCGCCGCTCCTCGACGAGCCGAAGGTACTCCTCGACCAGCGCCTGCGGCCCCTCGAGAAGGGGGATCTCATCGGCGGGTTCGAGCGCTGCGGGGGTGGGAGGGACGGTCGCGGCCATGGGTGTCGCAGGTACGATGACGCTCCATGACGTCATCCTATCCCGGACGTCGCCGCAAGGAGGGGGCGACGAAACGACGGGCCGAGCGGGCGCTGTGCCGCCGCGCTGCGGCTGTGGCGCCGCGCCGCTTCGTTGAAGCGCCGCCCGGACGCTCCGTACCCGTGGACCGCCCGCACGTCTCGATCCAGTACGAGCGCACCTTCCCGTACCCGATCGACGTCGCGTACGCCTGGCTCACCGACTACCAGGACGACGACCCCCAGCGCGCCGGAGCCATGGTCGAGAAGCGCGACGTCGTCCGACGCGGCGACCGCGAGGTCGAGGTCGACGCGCGCCTCGACGTCCTCGGCAAGAAATACACGGGACGCGCCGTCATCCACCTCCACCCCGAAGAGCACCGATGGGTCGCCGTCATCGGCCGCGGCAGCTGGCAGTTCCACTACCGCCTCGAGCCCGACGGCCCCCACCGCTCCCGCCTCATCGTCGACTACCGCATCACCTCCCGCCGCTGGACCCGCCGCGCCCTCGTCACCCTCGGCAAGCCCCTCATCCGACGCCAGCTCGACCGCATGTGGGACGGCTTCGCCGACGCGATGGAACGCGAGCTCGGCACCCCTATAAGCCCCGCCGCGCAGTAGCGCGCGTGGCGCGGCGGACGCAGGTCTTCCTCAAGGAATCCGTCATCTTCTTCGGATTCCTCAACGGCCTCTTCCTCGCCATCGGCGTCAACCCCGGCGCCACCCTCCTCGACGTCCTCCGCAGCGTCATCGAGAACCTCGTCGGCCAAAGCGGATGGGTCGCCCTCGCCTTCACCCTCCTCCCCATCCTCCTCGTCGCCCTCGCCCTCCGCTACATCTTCAAGCGCGGCGGATGGCTCGGCTTCCTCGCCGTCGCCCTCGCCTTCCTCGCCGGGCTCTGGCTCCTCGCCGAGCCGCAGCTCGGAGCCGGCCTCCTCGTCGCCGCGCTCATCCTCGGCTTCCTCGCCACACGCTGACACGAGCGTGCGGCGAAGCCCGGACAAAAGGGATATCGCGCACGGCGATCCGGAAGCGCCCGGCCCGCGTGCGCACGCTGGTCCGCCGGCGCCCCGCGCGTGCGATGCGCGGGGCCAGTCGCGCGAGCGGTCAACTCAGCGTGAGCCAGCGGCCGGGATACGGTGGTGGTGGCGGGGGAGGGCCCAGCGGTCGGTGGCCGCCAGCGCACGCCCCGCGCCGTCGCCCGTCGCGCCTTACTGCGCGGCGCGCGAGTCGCGTTCGAGCGCGGCGATGCGGAGGCGGAGCTGTTCGAGCTCGTTCTTGTTGTCGTGCTGCTGGAGGATGGCGTTGTGCTCCGGGCAGGTGAAGGAGTGTTCGGTGGCGCGGCCGAAGTCGAAGCGTTCGGCGCCTTCGGGGCAGATGAAGAACTCGTGCGTCTGCTCGAAGTCGAGGGCCTGGCGGAGGGAGGCGAGGTCCTTGCGCGTCCTCTCGAGGATGGTGTGGGCGGCTTGCTCGGGGCGGATGTGCCAGTAGAAGGTGAGCCAGCCGGTCTCCTTGTCCTTCTCCTTGTGGTATTCCGCGATGCGGGCCTCGTAGAGGTCGTAGAGCACCTTGCGGATGTGGGAAGGCTTCTCGCCGAGCTCTTCGGCGAGCTCGCTGTCGGTCGCTTCTTTGCGCGACATCAACGCTTCGGCGATGCGGAGACCCTCGGGACCGGTCAGCTGCGCGACGTACGATCGGACGCGCTCAAGGGAATCCATGGACGTTCAGCACCCAGGCACATGTTCGTCTGGGAACGGACTTAAGGATTCGGTCAGCGGACATTGAGGCTTCCGTACCCTCGGCCTAAGGGTCAAGGAGCGGTGCCTACGCGTTCGAATCGTCGCGTTCTTCGCACGTGGCGTCGGCGTCGGCCGAGGCCCGTTTGTCCCGTGGGCGCACGACTTTTCCTTTCGTCGAAGGCTCGACCTCGAGCTCTCCCTCGAAGCGCTTCTCGAAGACGGCGTTCCCGCGCAGCGCGTAGAGGAAGAGCGCGAGCGCGGCGACCTCGGAGTGCGGCTGGTCGCACTACAGGTCGTTCTGCGCGTCGTCGTGCCCCTGCCGTGGGCGCACGACCTTTCCTTTCGCGGAGGGCTCGACCTCGAGCTCGCCCTCGAAGCGCTTCTCGAAGACGGCGTTCCCGCGCAGCGCGTAGAGGAAGAGGGCCAGCGCGGCGACCTCCGAGTGCGGCTGGTTGCCGACGGCCACGTTGTGGTCGCACAGCTCGTACACTTCGCGCGGGACCTTCTCCGCGCCGACGACGACGAGGAGGTCGCGGTCGAGCGGGATGCGCGGGACGACCTCGGGCAGCGGGAGGCCGTACATGGTGAGGTGGACCTTCGTGCCGTCGAAGTTCTTGAGGAGCGGCCGGAACGGGACGCCGTCGTCGATGCTGAACGGGCCGCCGAAGCGCTTCGTGATATCGCGCACGCCGGTGACGACGCGCTCGTCCTGCGCGTCCATGACGACGCGGTCGCAGCCGAGGGCGCGCGCGGTGAGGGCGACGTGCGTGGTGATGCGCTTGTCGCGCTCGGGGCGGTGGCCCAGCCGGAGGACGGTGATGCCCACGCGCGGCGAGGCGGCATCGGCTCCTTAGCGCTTGCGCACCCGCGCCGGCCGCTCCGCTCGCGGGTCGCGTTGCGGACGTGGGCGCACGGTGCGCCTATTCGATCTTCTTGACGACGTGCCCCTTGAACTCGAGGCGCGCGCTGCGCTTGAGGAGCGCCTTGAGGCGGATGAGGGGCATGTTGAACTTCTCGGCGATGGCGCGCGCGGAGAAACCTTCGGGCGGCACCATGGACGCGAGCTCCTGGTCCGTCTTGTCGAACCGGTTCTCGTCCATCGCGGCGATGCTGAGGATCTCCGCGATCTCCTGCACGGAGCAGGAGGTGTTGATGTGGAACGCGGTGTAGTAGGAGTGGTACGCCTTCTCGGTCTTGCCCTCGACGGCTTCCCAGCGCGTCTCGACAAGCTTCGTCTTCTCGAAGAGCGAGAGCGCGTCGAGGCCGGCGTCGCCGAACTCCTTCTTGATCTGGTTCGCCGTGAGCCAGTTGTCGATGAGGCGCTGGAAGACGTCGCGCTTGACGTCAGAATCGAACGCGCGCAAGATGGGGACGAGGTCCGTGGACTCGCTCACCACCTTGATGCGACGCACGCGAATCCATGGGACCGTATCGGCTTAAAGGTTCTCAGATTGGACTCACGCTGGGGAGGACAAACCCGCCGTGACGTCGAGCGTGACCTGCACTTCCGTCCCGTCGGCGAGCGAAAGCTTCTCACGCAGGCCGTAGGGCGAGATGAGCTCCAGCACGTGGACGTGGTGGCTGCGGAGCGGGAAGATGGCCGCGGCCTCGACGCCGAGAAGCTCGGCCCGGAAGCACTTCACGGCGCCGAACGTGCGCCCCTCGCTCTGGAACTCCTGGATCATGAGCCCCTCCATGTCCTTGAGCTCCGCGACCTTTTCACGGTCGATGGGTTCGACCTCGATGTTGAGCGTGCCGGGGTATGGGTCGAAACCGAGCAGCCTGCCGAACGCCTTCCGGTAGCCTTCGCGGCTGATGTAGTAGCGCCCCTCGCCGAGCCCCGTGACGACGCGGCCGCGGATGGTCACGCGCTCCCCGCTCGAGAAGAGCTGCTTGTAGTCGGCGTACTCGCGGCGCAGCACGTCGACGCCGCCGGGCGAGACGCGGATGTGCTGCTTGCGCGTGCCCATGCGCCGCACGATGAGGCCGGCGTCGAGAAGCTCGAGGATCTTTCGCGAGGCCGTCTGCTGCGAGACGCCGATGCGCTCGGCGAGCTCGCTCGAGGAGATGAAGACGTAGTCGTGGAGGCCGCCGATCTTCGCGAGCTGCTTGAGGAGCTCCTTGTCCTCGGGAGCCACGTTCGGCGTCGCCATCGCGTGGCGCTACTGGCTCCGGACGCATAAGCCCGTCCCCGCGAGAGGACGGCCCCGCCGAAGGCCCCGCGCGAGTCGCGCCGCGTCCGCGCCTCGTCGCGCGCGTCGCACCCGTGCCCTCGCCTCCGCCTCCGCCTCGCGCCCGCGCCGGCGCCCGCGCCCGCGAGGTCGCAAACGTATTTCAAGGGGACCCCCCTCGGCCGGCGCATGACCGTCCCCGCCGACAAGCCCGCGGAACCGAGGGTCCACCCCCGGAGCTTCGCGCGCATCCCGACGGTCATGACGGCCGACGAGATCATCGACACGGCCTTCCGCCGCGCGAGCCGCATCACCATCTCGCTGCCTGACCCGTTCATGCAGACGAAGCAGACGGAGATCGCGCGCGTGCGCAGCGTGCAGAACAGCATCGCGGCGATCCTCCAGCGCTACGTGAAGCGCTTCCCGAGCTTCGACGGCCTGCCGCCGTTCTACCAGGAGCTCGCCGACCTCCTTCTCGACCTCGACAAGGTGCGCAAGGGGCTCGGCTCGATCGACTGGGCGTGGAAGCGCGTCATGGAGATCGGCGACGAGGCGGTGCGCGACATCAAGCGCGCGCCCCACGGCAAGATCGTCCACGAGGCGAAGTCGCAGGCGTACGGCCGCATCGCGTCCGTCGTCAAGCAGGTGGACCCGCACCTCAAGCTCCTCAACGCGTCCCGCCAGGAGCTCAAGCGCCTTCCGACGATCGAGTGGGACATGCCGACGATCGTCGTCGCGGGCTACCCGAACGTGGGGAAGTCGTCGCTCGTGCGCAAGGTGTCGACGGGCACGCCCGAGGTCGCGAACTACCCGTTCACGACGAAGGGCATCGTCGTCGGGCACTTCGAGCGCGACTTCGTGAAGCACCAGATCGTGGACACGCCCGGCCTTCTCGACCGCGACCTCGCGGAGCGCAACGCGATCGAGATGCAGGCCATCCACGCGCTGCGCCACCTCGCGCACGTCATCGTGTTCCTCGTCGACCCGAGCGAGCACTGCGGCTACACCATCGAGGCGCAGCTCAAGCTTCTCGAGGACGCGAAGCGCACCTTCCCCGGCATCCCGTTCATCGTCGCCGAGTCCAAGGCCGACCTCAAGACGAGCGGCCTGGGCGAGGTGGCCTTCAGCGCCGAGACGGGCGCTGGCGTGGACGAGCTCATGGCGCTCGTGGCCCAGCGGCTGCGCGCCCGCGCCTGAGCCCGCTCCCGCGCCCGCTGCCCGCCGGAGAGCCCGAAGGGCTTAACGCCGGATGCTCCATCGGCGCGCCATGGACCTCGGCCTCAAGGGGAAGGCGGCGGCCGTCATGGCGGCGAGCGAGGGCATCGGCCGCGCGTGCGCCCGCGCGCTCGCCCTGGAGGGGGCCGACGTCGCCATCTGCGGCCGGCGCGAGGACGTCCTCCGCTCCAGCGCGAAGGCCCTGGCGGACGAGACGGGGCGCCGCGTCCTGCCCATCGTCGCCGACGTCTCCGACGCCCTCGACGTGGAGCGCTTCGTGAACGCCGCCGCGAGCGACCTGCGCGGCCTCGACATCCTCGTCGTGAACGCGGGCGGGCCGCCGCAGGGGAAGTTCGCCGACCTCGACGACGCGAAGTGGGAGCGGGCGTTCCAGCTCACCGTCATGAGCGCGGTGCGCGGCGTGCGCGCCGCCATCCCGCACTTCCGCACCGCGGGCGGCGGCAGCGTCGTCGCCATCTCGTCGACGAGCGTGCGCCAGCCGCTCGACAACCTCCTCCTCTCGAACGCGCTGCGCATGTCCGTCTCGGGGCTGTTCAAGTCGCTCGCGGAGGAGTACGCGCGCGAGCGCATCCGCTTCAACCTCGTCCTGCCCGGCTCCATCGCCACCGACCGGCAGAAGGAGCGCATCGAGGCGTACATGCGCGACCACCAGGTGTCGCGCGAGGAGGCGCTCGCGCGCCGCACGAAGGCCATCCCGCTGGGGCGCATCGGCGAGCCCGAGGAGATCGCGGCCGCCGTCGCGTTCCTCGCGAGCGACAAGGCATCCTACATCACGGGCGCGACGCTGCAGGTCGACGGCGGGCTCGTCCGGTATCCGCTCTGAGGTGTGACCATGAGGTTCTGCGCGTTCCGCGAATACGACGCCGTGGCGACGGGTGTGGGCATCGGCGAGCGCGTCGTCGCGCTCGACGACCTCAACGACGCGATGGGCACCGACTACGGCCCCGACCTCGACGCGTTCCTCCGCCGCCGGCAGCACCTCGAGTTCGCGAAGCGCATCGACGCCTCCCGCGCGCCGCGAAGCGGCTGGCGCCCGGAGAACCTGCGCTACGCGCCCCCGCTCGCGCGCCCGTCGAAGATCTGGGGCGTCGGCCTCAACTTCGCGGCGCACGCGCAGGAGGTCGCCGGCGAGCTTTTCGACGAGCCCGTCGGATGGATGCGGCCTGCGACCACGCTCGCCGGCGACGGCGCGACCGTCACGCTGCCGCCGGGCATCGGCGCGGTCACCGCGGAGGCAGAGATCGGGATCGTCCTCGGCCGCGCCGCCCGGAACCTCGGCAGCCGCCGCGAGGCGCGCGACGCCGTCTTCGGCTTCGTCCCCGTGCTCGACCTCACGGCGGAGGACCTCCTGCGCAAGAACGTGCGCAACCTCACGCGCGCGAAGAGCTACGACGGCTTCTGCGTCATGGGGCCGTTCATCACGACGACGGACGAGTGGGAGCCGTCGGCCCAGACGCGCATCGTGACGGAGGTGGACGGGCGGACGAAGGAGGGGCTGGTCGCGCAGATGCGCCACGACCCGTACGAGCTCGTGCGCTTCTTCTCGCACGTCTTCCCCTGGGAGGCGGGCGACGTGCTCCTGACGGGGACGCCCGGCGCGCTGCCGCTCAAGCCGGGCTCGCAGATGCGCGCGCGCATCGACGGCCTGGGCGAGCTCAGGGCGAGCGCGCAGTAGGCGCGACGGCGCGCGCGCCCGCGGCGAGCGTCGCGAGCGTGTGCGCGGCGAGCGCGAGCGGGAGGACGAGGCTCAGCGCGCCGCCGCTGCCGATGCCGCCGCCGAACCACGCGAGCCCCAGCGCGAGCACCGGCAGCGCGGCGAGGCAGGCGACGGCGGCGAGCCCGCGGCGCGGTCCCGTGGCGCGGCCGGCAAGGAGGAGCGTGGCGAGCGCGGGGGCCGCGCCGGCGACGGCGAGAAGCGCGAGCTCGCCGAAGCGCGTGGCGTCGAAGAGGCTGCCGCGCGCGAGGAGGAGCCAGGCGGCGGCGACGAGCGCGAGCTGCCCGGCCGCCACGCGACGCGCGGCGCGGGCGCGACCGTTCCAGAGGAGCGCGACGCACGCGACGCTGCAGGCAGCGAACAAGAGCGCGCCGACGACGAGGGGCGTCACGCCCGACGGTTCCCCTCGGGAAGGAAGAAGGTGGCGCTGCGGCTGGTCGCCGCGCGCGTCGCGTCGCGCATCCCCTGCTCGATGGCGCGGCGGATGTCGTCGACGCCGCGCATGAACTGGCGCAGGCGCAGGCGCGGCGGGGGCGCGATGGCGCGCACCTCCACGCCCGGCGGCGGGCGCGCCACGGCGTCCAGAGCCTCGTTGTAGCGCTCGTGGAAGCGCGCGAAGACGCGGTGCGCCTCCGGGTAGGGGCGCGCGGCGAGGTGGCAGAGCCAGGCGGGGTTGGGGCGGCGCCGGTAGCCGAGCGGGCGCGTGAGGACGACGGTGACGTCGGTGGCGCCGTCGCGCAGCGCGCGCAGGACGGGGATGGGGTCGCTCATGCCGCCGTCGAAGTAGCGCCTGCCGCCGAGCGTCTCGGCGCGCCCGTACGCGAGCGGGAGCGCGGCGGCCGCGCGCAGGACGGCGAGCGGGTCCTCCTCGCGGCGCACGTCGCGGTACTCGACTTGGAGGCTCTGCGCGTCCGTGAGCGGCACCCAGAGCGGCGCGGGGGAGGCGCGCAGCGCGTCGACGTCGAGCGGCAGCCGGCTCGCGCAGACGTCGCCGAAGAGGAAGTCGAGGTCGAGGGGAGGCTTCGCGCGGAGGATGTTCGACGGCCGGATGAGCCCGTCGTGAAGCTCCTCCCACACGCGCAGCGAGTCGAGCTGCCCGGCGGCGAGGTAGGCGGTGGCGCACGCGCCGCTCGAGGCGGCGTACATCGCGTCGAAGCGCTCGCCCGCGCGCAGGAGCCCCGCGACGGCGCCGGCGGCGTAGGCGCCTCGCATGGCTCCGCCTTCGACGACGAGCGCGCGCACGTCCTCGCTTTGGCGGGCGAGCCTTATTGACCCGAGTGGTTCAACACCCGCAGGGTCTCGTTCATCGCGCCCGTGCGGTAGCCGCGCGGGTCGATCTCGACGCTCGCGTAGCCCAGCGGCGCGAGCAGGCGCTCGATGTCGGCCGCGAGCGAGGCGGCGCGCGCGGGCTCGTCCGTCTCGACGCGCGCCTGCGTGCCGCCGAAGGTGCGCACGCGCACTTGCCGGAAGCCCAGCGCGCGCACGGCGGCCTCGGCGCGCCCGATGCGCGTGAGCTTCGTGATGTCGATGGGCTCGCCGTACGGGATGCGGCTCGAGAGGCACGCCATGCTCGGCTTGTCGGCGACGGGAAGACCGAGCTCCCGCGCGAGCGCCCGCACGTCCGCCTTGCCCATGCCCAGCTCGACGAACGGCTGCCACGCGCCGCGCTCGCGCAGCGCCTTGTCGCCGGGGCGGAACGCGTCGCGCGCGTCGTCGAGGTTCGTCCCGACCGCGACGGCCGCGAAGCCGCGCTCCCGGGCGAGCCGGAACAGCACGTCGGAGAGCCCCTGGCGGCAGAAGTAGCAGCGGTCCGTCGGGTTCGCGACGTAGCTCGGATCCGCGAGCTCGCTGTGCCAGACGACCTCGTGCGGGATGCCGAGCTCGCGCGCGAAGGCGATGGCGGCGTCCTTCTCCTCGGGCGCGTACGACTCGCTGTCGACGATGACCGCGAGCGCGCGCTCGCCCAGCGTGTCGGCCGCGAGCTTGGCGAGAAGCGCGGAGTCGACGCCGCCGCTGAAGCCGACGACGACGCTGCCTTTCGCCCGCAGGGCGGCGACGAGCCTCTCGCGCACGCTGCCACGTCAGGCGAGGTTGCTCAAAAAGGTCACCCGTACGCGATGTCGATGGTGACGACGTAGCCGGCGCCGTACGTGCGCCCGTCGAGGTCCTGCGAGAAGCCGTTCCCCTTGACCTCGAGCTTGTAGAGGCCCGGTGCCAGCGCCTCCGCCACGAGGCTCGCCTCGGGCGCGCGCATGTCGAGCGTCGCCTCGCGCACCGCCGCGCCGTCCGGCCCGAGGAGGCGCACGCTCAGCTGCGCCGGCGCGACCTCCGGGAGCGGGAGCCCGTGCGTGCGCGCGTCGAGCGCGACGGTGACGTTCACGACGTTCGCCTGGGCCTGGACGGGGACGTCGAAGCGCTTCGCGTGCGCGCCCGACACCGTCTCGCGGTGCTCCGCGAAGTAGGGCTCCGGCGGCGCCTCGCCGCGCTGGAAGCGCATGCCGCCCTCCTCGGCCGTGCACCCGGCGACAAGGACGGCGAAGGCGACGGCGAGGAGCGGGCGCACGCGTCGGAGTTCGTTGTCCGGCCTCTAAATAGGCTGCGTCGGGTCCTCGGGCGAAAACCAGAGGAGCACCCACCC
>DASRYU010000191.1:0-50008 GCA_035687045.1 Thermoplasmatota archaeon
CCTCTCCATCCCCGGCGCGTGCGTCGGCTCGACGTGCGCCACGTTCTACCTCGTGAGCTCGGGCGGCATCGGCGGGCAGAGCGTGCTCGCCCTCTACCAGGAGACGAACGGCCTCGGCGGCCTCCAGCGCGGCAACCCGCCGACGCTCCAGGGGGGCCACGACGACTGCTGGGTGAGCGGCCCGAAGGACGCGCGCATCCTGTGAGGACGGGCGCGGGCCGAGGCACGGGCCGAGGCGGGGGCCGAGGCGGGGCTGCGGAGGGGCTCACCGCCCCTCGCAACACCCCTTTATAGCCGGAACGCGCCAATCGGCTCGGAAAGCCATGCCTTCGCTCTACCTGGCGCAGGGCCTCACGGACGACCTCCTCGGCGGAGGGAACTGGGCCCTCGACGCGACGACCCCGCTCGGCCTCGGCGTCGGCGTGGCCGCGATCGGCGCGCTCGTCGGCCTGGGCTGGTTCCTCGGCGCGAAGTTCGTCAACTCGGCCAACGTGCTCGAGAACGACGCGCGCAAGCAGATCTTCGAGTACATCCAGGCGCACCCGGGCGTGCACCTGCGCGCCGCCGCGACCGCGCTCGACCTCTCCACGACGAACGTCCTCTGGCACCTGCGCAAGCTCGAAGAGGCGAACCTCGTGACCTCGAAGAAGTTCGAGGGCTACAAGGTGTTTTACCCCGTCGAAGGCGGCGTCGAGACGAAGCGCCGCGCCATCGCGTCGAGCGTCCTGCGCAACGACAACGCGTTCCAGATCCTCCAGTACGTGTCCACGAACCCGAGCGCGCACCAGCGCGAGATCGCCCGCGCGCTCGGCGTGAACCACGGCACCATCCGCTGGCACCTGCGCAAGCTCGAGGAGGCGGAGCTCATCCGCCCGCTCAAGAAGGAGCACACGACGCACTACTACGTGTCCGAGCTGGGCAACGAGGCGCTCCGCGGCTTCGCCGCGCGCAGCATCGCCACCATCCAGGCGCCCCCCGTCCCGCCCACGGCCGCCGTGGGCGACGACCGCCAGTTCTAGGCGTCCCCACCCGCGGTGGTGACGGCGCCGTCCTTTCCCGCGGTGTCACACGACGCCTCATATCCTTCCGCACCCCCCGTCACGTGAGGTCGTTGCCATGACCAAAGTTGCCACCATCGCGATCGCTGCCCTCGCGGCGCTCACGTTCGCCGTCCCGCCCGGCGCCGCGAGCCACTGCGCCACCGCCTCGACGAGCGACGCGCTCCTCGAGTACGGGAGCTTCTACATCGTCACCGACCTTCTCGGCGGCGTCCTCATCTACGAGGAGTCGAACGGCAAGGACGGCCTCCAGCGCGGCGACGCCAGCGTCGACAACACGTGCCACGGCCGCGTGAAGGCCGACACGCGCGTGTTCTGAGGCTCAAAACGAGCCGCAACAACGGTTATCAACGGCCGTCCGCATGCGACCGCGTTCCCATGCGGATGGCCGGACCTGACATCGTCCTTTTCGTCGCCGGAGCCGTGCTTTTCGGCGGCGCGACCTTCGCCATCATCTCGCTCGACGACGCCGGCGGCGACACGTCCGCCCTCGGCGTCTTCCAGGTCAGCTTCCGCGCGACCGACCAGGAGCTCACGCGCGAGTCCGCCAACATGCGCTCGAGCACCGTCGACGTCCAGGTCAACGAGGGGCTCTCGCGGCGCCTCGTCTCCCTCACCGTCACCGTCGCCTGCGACGACCCCGCCGGCGCCGCCGTGCCCTTCGCCGTGCAGCTGCGCGTCGAGGGCCCGAACGGGCAGAGCGCGGACGGGAGCGGCAACTGCGGCGGCGGCATCGACGTCGTCGTGCCCGTCGCGGACCTCCCCGCCGCCACCGTCGCGCCCGGCTCCACCGAAGCCGACGCCCGGACCTACGTGGACGAGAACGTCGGCGCGAGCGGCAACGCCACCGCCGCCGTGGGAACGTGGACCGTCACCGTGAGCGGCGGCCGCTCCGGCGCGCCCGTCGGCCTCCCCGTGGGCGACCCGAACGGCACCGTCGCCGTCACCGCGCAGGTCTGGGAGCCGCAGTTCGCGGCCGTGCAGAGGTGAGACACATGGGCCTCCTTCGCCAGAGCCTCCAGCGCTACACGCTCAAGAAGTCGCCCGAGGACGTCATCGCGCAGTCGCGCGACCCGACGAAGTCGCTCAAGAAGACGCTCGGCGCGCTCGACCTCGTCATCCTCGGCGTCGGCGCCATCATCGGCGCCGGCATCTTCGTCCTCGCCGGCCTCGGCGCCGTCATGGCGGGCCCCTACATCGTCTGGGCCTTCGTCCTCGCCGGCTTCGTCTGCGCGCTCGCCGGCCTCGCCTACGCGGAGCTCGCGAGCACCATCCCCACCTCCGGCAGCGCCTACGGCTACACGTACAGCAGCATGGGCGAGACCGCCGCGTGGATCCTCGGCTGGGCGCTCGTCCTCGAGTACGCCGTCGGCAGCGCCGCCGTCGCCATCGGCTGGAGCGGCAACATGACGGCGCTCATGCGCAGCCTCTTCGGCTTCGAGCTCCCGACGTGGGCCGCCTACAGCCTCACGAGCGGCGTCGAAGGCGGCTTCATCAACCTCCCCGCGATGGTCGTCACGCTCCTCATCACGACCATCCTCGTCGTGAGCAGCAAGGGAAGCGCGCGCCTCACCGGCGTCTTCGTCGCCATCAAGATCGCCGCGCTCCTCTTCATCATCGGCGTCGGCCTCTTCTTCGTGAGCGGCGAGAACCTCGGCCTTGCGCCCCCGCCCGTCCAGCCGGGCGCATGGTACGCCGTCCTTGGCGCCGTGGGCCCCGTCGTCGGCGCGGCCGCCATCATCTTCTTCGCCTACATCGGCTTCGACGCGGTCTCCACCACGGCAGAAGAGACGAAGAACCCCAAGCGCGACCTGCCCATCGGCATCCTCGGCTCGCTCGTCATCTGCACGCTCCTCTACATCCTCGCGTCCACCGTCCTCGTCGGCATGGTCCCCTACACGGACTTCATCGCTGGCAACGGCGTCACGACCGCGCAGGCGCAGGACCGCCTCACCCAGCCCTTCGGCTACGCGTTCGAGACGGCCGGCATCGCGTGGGCTGCGAACTTCATCCGCGCCGGCGCCATCATCGGCACCGGCAGCGTCCTCATGGTGCTCCTCCTTGGCGGCCCGCGCGTCTTCTTCGCGCTCGCCCGCGACGGCCTCCTCCCCGAGAGCTGGAGCAAGGTCCACCCCAAGTACGGCACCCCCTACCGCACGACGATCGGCACGGGCGTCGCCGTCGCCCTCTTCGCCGGCTTCGGCACCATCGGCGCCGCCGGCGCGCTCACGAACATCGGCACGCTCTTCGCCTTCGCCATGGTCTGCATCGGCGTCGTCATCCTGCGCTACACGAAGCCCGACCTCGAGCGCCCCTTCCGCGTGCCGCTCAACATCGGCCGCTTCCCCATCCTCGCCGCGCTCGGCGCCGCCCTCTGCTTCGGCCTCATGGCGAGCCTCTCGCGCAGCACCATCATCGAGTTCTTCGGCTGGATGGGCCTCGGCCTGATGATCTACGCCCTCTACGGCATCCGGAAGTCGAAGCTCTTCGGCCACGTCGGCCGCACGCGCCAGCCGCTCCCCGACGGCCAAGCCGAGATCGTCCTCGAAGAGGTCCGCGGCTAGCACACCCCTTCCCCGACAGGAGAAGAGGCGCACCCCAAGCAGCAACTAGGGGACCCAGGTCCCCCCAAAGTATGCACCCCGACGTGCCCCGCGCGAACCTCCGTGGCTTCTCCCACACCGCCGCCATCATGGCCTTCGTCGCCAACAAGCCCACCCACACCGGCGGCGCCTACAAGCTCTGAATCACCCAGGTCCTTGGCCGCGGCGGTCCGGTTCGCTCCCCGCCGCAGCCCTTCCCGCGCAACGGTTCGCACCGCGCGGGTCACCAACATCGTAGGTCCCGCCCGGACGAGCCCTCCTTCGCTGGAGGAGCCGGGCCTTCCCGCGCCTCCCGCGTGGGTCACCAACATCGTAGGTCCGCCCGGACGAGCCCTCCTTCGCTGGAGGAGCCGGGCATCCCGCCGCGCACGCGGCGAGACGGCGCCACCGCGGTCGCGCCGAGCCCCTCCGCCGGGAAGCTCGGGGGGCAGCAGGAGGGCGTGCGGCTTGCGCGCCCTCCGTCCTTTTCTCCGCCGGGCGGTGCACCGTCCGGCCGCTCCGACGCCACCGGGCGGTATACCGCCCGGCGCGCGCCGCGTTCCCGGGTGGCATACCGTCCGGAACGCGACGCTCCGCCTCGCCCGCGCGCCCGCCCCAGCGCCTCCGGGCGGCATACCGCCCGGCCACCGCGGCGGCACCGGGTGCGCGACCGCCCGCCTTGCACGCCCCTTGCCCGACCTGGCAACGCCCGCACCCCAACCGGCATCTAGGGGACCCCGGTCCCCCCAACGCATGCACCCCGACGTGCCCCGCGCGAACCTCCGTGGCTTCTCCCACACCGCCGCCATCATGGCCTTCGTCGCCAACAAGCCCACCCACACGGGCGGCGCCTACAAGCTCTGAATCACCAGGTCCCTGGCCGCGGCGGGGAGCCCGGACGAGCCCTCCTTCGCTGGAGGAGCCGGGCCTTTTCCCGGTGAGGCTTCACCCGTGGCGGGCGCTTCCAGCGACCCCGGCAGACCCTTCTTAAACCAAGCCCGCCCTGGTCGCGCTCGTGCCGCGCAAGCCCGGCGAACCCTCGGCCGGCATCGAAGGCAACCCCTTCCAGCCCATGGCTCCGCCCGCCGCGCCAGCGCCCGCCCCGCTGCGGTCGGAGGGGGCTTCCGTCCAGGGGGTGCTGCGCCTGGAGGACATCCCGGGCATCGACCCGGCGCTGCCGCCCGTGCTGCGCGCGAACGGGTACGGCGACCTGTGGCCGTCGCAGGCGGAGGCGGCGCCCATCGCGGTGGCGGGCGGGAACCTCGTGCTCGCCGTGCCGACGGCGTCAGGCAAGTCGCTCGTGGCGTACCTTGCGCTCCTGTCGAAGGCGCTCAAGAAGACGCACGGGCTGTATCTTGTGCCGCTTCGCGCGCTGGCGTCGGAGAAGTACGAGGACCTCAAGGCGCTCTGCCAGCCGCTCGGGCTGCGCGTGGGCATCGCGACGGGCGACCTCGACGCGGAGGATCCGCATCTTGCGCGCTTCGACATCATCGTGGCGACGTCGGAGAAGGCGGACGCGCTCATGCGCCACAAGGCGAAGTGGCTGACGGACATGGGCTGCATCGTGTCGGACGAGGTGCACCTCATGGGGGACGCTTCGCGTGGCCCCACCCTCGAGGTGCTTCTCGCGCGCTTCCGGCAGCTCAACCCCGCCGCGCAGGTGGTCGCGCTCTCGGCGACGATCCAGAACTCGAAGAAGATCGCCGAGTGGCTCGGCGCGGCGCACGTGAAGACGGAGTGGCGCCCCGTGCAGCTGCGCGAGGGCATCTTCTACGGCGCGGGCATCCAGTTCCTGGACAACGAGAAGGTGCGCGTGGAGTCGGACCTCGAGGACCCGTCGCTCGCGCTCGCGGAGGACGCCGTGAAGGGCGGCGGCAGCACGATCGTCTTCGTCTCCACGCGCAAAAGCACGGAGGCTCTCGCGGAGAAGCTCGCGGGCGCGATCAAGCGCCACCTGCCCGAGGAGAGCAAGGCGGTCCTCAAGGAGGCGGCGGAGTCGCTCAAGGGGCCCGAGGGCACGACGGTCGAGAACCGCCTCGCGAAGTGCCTCCTGGGCGGCGCCGCGTTCCACCACGCGGGGCTGCGCAGCAGCGAGCGCACGCTCGTCGAGCGCCTGTTCAAGCAGGGGCACCTGCGCGCCCTGTCCGCGACGCCGACCCTCGCCGCGGGCGTGAACCTCCCGGCGCGCCGCGTCGTCGTGCGCGACCTGTTCCGCTACGACGTGAACGAAGGCAACATGCCCATCCCCGTCCTCGAGTACAAGCAGATGGCGGGGCGCGCGGGCCGTCCGCGCTTCGACAAGGTGGGCGAGGCCATCACCATCGCGAAGACGCAGGAGCAGAAGAGCGAGATCCTGCTGAACTTCCTCCTTGCCGAGACGGAGCGCGTGGAGTCGAAGCTCGGCACGGAGACCGCGCTTCGCACGCACATCCTCTCCTCCATCGCGAGCGAGTTCGTGACGAACGAGCGCGAGCTCGACGCGTTCATGAAGGGCACGTTCTACGCGCACAACAGCGACACGTGGGTGCTCAAGGAGCGCATCACGCGCGTCATCGACTTCCTTCTCGAGAACGACCTCGTGAAGGCGGAGGGGGACGAGTTCCGCGCGACGCGCTTCGGCAAGCGCGTGAGCGAGCTCTACATCGACCCGATGTCGGCGGTGAAGATCCGCGAGGCGCTGACGCGCGTGGACAGCGTGAAGCGCCTCTCCGAGATGAGCTTCCTGCACACGGTGTGCGCGACGCCCGACATGATCCCCATCTACATGCGGAAGGGGGACGAGTGGATCATCGGCGTCGCCGACGAGCGCGAGGACGAGATCCTTCTGCAGCACTCCTCGGGCGCCGACTACGAGTTCTATCTCGCCGAGCTCAAGACCGCCTCGCTCCTTCTCGACTGGATCAACGAGTCGACGGACGAGGAGGTCCTCAAGAAGTACGGCGCCTACCCCGGCGACGTCAACAACAAGGTCGACACCGCGCGCTGGCTCATGTACGCCGTCGAGGAGATCGCGCGCATCTTCCAGAAGAAGGCGACGAAGCCCGCCGCGGAGCTCCAGGCGCGCCTGCAGTTCGGCGCGAAGCAGGAGCTTCTCCCGCTCCTCGAGCTGAAGGGCGTGGGGCGCTACCGCGCGCGCCAGCTCTTCAACGCGGGCTACCGCTCGAAGAAGGAGCTCGCCGCCGCGAAGCTCGCGGACCTCACGCGTGTCCCCGGCATCGGCCCGACGCTCGCGATGAGCATCCTGCGCGAGGTGCGCGGCAACGCCGGCCCCGTCGAGGTGGAGGCCGCGCCCACGCCCGCGCCTACGCCCGCGCCTACGCCCGAGCCCGTGCCCGAGCCGCCGCGCAAGGCGCAGCGCGACCTCTCGGACTTCTCGTGACCGCGGCGCGGCAGGTTGAAGCCGCGCGCGCCGCCTCGCGCGCCGTGGACCCGGTCGTGCGCGGCTACCGCGGCGAGGTGCGCGACGTCAAGGCGCTCGTCGAGCGCGCGCGCGGCAAGCCGCTCGCCCTCTTCCGCGCGGACCGCGTCTACGGCGCGCCGCACCTCCTCCACGCCGCGGCGCTCGCCCGGCGCGCGTTCGATGAGGGGCGCGCGCGGACGTCCGACCTCCCGACGGAGACGCTTGTCTACGCGGCCGGCGAGCGGCAGGTGCACAAGGCGCTCGCGCTCCTGGGCGTCACGGTCGTGACGCGCGAGCTCGCCGCCGTCGCGTGGGACGCCGCCGCGCTCGACGCGCTCGCGCTCGAGCTGGGATGGGAGCGCGACGACGAGGTGCTCGCGGGCGACGAGCGCGCGCTCGACGCGCTGGGCGTCACGCGGGAGGAGCGCGCGATGCTGCCGCGCGCGCGGTGGGGCGAGCTCGTGCTCGAGCGGGTCGCGCTCTCCGACGTCCTCAAGGCCTGACGCGTCGGGCGAGGCGCGCGGCGACGGCCGCGGCCGCGACGAGACCGAGCGCCCCGACGCCTGGCGTGGGGCTCGACTCGTTCGGCGGCTCGCCCGACCCGTTGTCGACCGGTGGCGAAGGCGTCGGCGTCGGCGCACGCGTCGGCGTGTGCGTCGGCGTCGGCGTCGGGCTCGTGGGCGGCACGCTCGGCGTCGGCGTCGGCGTCGTCGGGCGCGGCGGCTCGAGCCCTGGCGGGAGCGGGCGCTCAAGCGTGAAGCTGTCGAGCGTCGAGTTGTCCGGGCGGATCGCCGTGATGTTCAGGCGCGTCGGTGTGGCCTCGATGAGGACGTAGTGGAACTCGGAGGCGCGCTTCGCGACCCACGGCTCCTCCTCGCTCCAGTTCTCGTAGAGCACGCGGCCGCCGCCGCCGCTCGTGAGGAACGTCGTGTTGTTCAGCGGGTGCGAGCGCTCGTAGGCGTGCAGATGCGCCTGGAGCACGAGGGGCGCGCGGCCCAGAAGAAGCGGCTCGAGCGCCTCGCGCGCTTCCGGGCTCGCCATGTTCGGCCGCGCGTTCGTCGTCCGCAGCGGGCGATGGTACATCACGATGTCCCACCGGTCCTCGTCCGCCTCCAGCGACTCGTCGAGGAACGCCTCCTGCTCGCGCTTGTCCGTGAAGGGATCGCCCGCCGCGTACGCTTCGGTGTCGAGAACGGTCACGCGGACGGGTCCCCAGTCGAACGCGTAGTAGAGCTTCTCCCCGTTCGGGAGCGGGAAGTGCGCGTGCCATCCGTTGGCCTCCGGGCCGCAGTGGTGGATGCGATCGTTCCGCGTGCAGTAGTCCTCGTGGTTCCCGTACGCCGGCATCACGGGGATGTTCGCGGCGAGCGGCTCCATGAGCTCGAACCATCGGTCCCAGATGCGCGGGTCGCCGTCGGCGTACGAGAGGTCGCCGCCGATGAGGATCAGGTCGGGGGCGGCGTGCGCGATGCTCCGGATGACGCGCCGCGCGTTCGCGTCGACGCCGATGTCGGCGACGTAGACGATGCGCGTCGAGCCGTTCACGAGGGGCGGCTCGGGAAGCGTGAAGGTGCGCCCTTCGACGGTGTACGAGAGCGCCTGCGCGGGAAGGTCGGCGCGCCAGAGCGGGTCGTCGTCCCCCGAGGGCGCCTCGACGCGCGTCGCGAGCGTCTCCCCGTCAGGCCATGTGACGGGCACGCGCTCGGTCGCGTTGCTCACGAACGTGACGGCGTACGTCTCGCCGAGGTAGGTGACGTGCACCTGGGACGCGGCGAGAGCGGTGGGCGCGAGGAGCACCAGAAGCGTGAGCGCGACGGACGGGCGCACGGCCGCGACCGCACGCGAGCCGACTTAACGCCTGTCGGACGGTCTCAGAATAGCAGGATGTCCGGGTTCGCGGACTCCTGGCAGACGTCCGGAGGGCTCCGGAGGAGCGGATTGCCGCACCCGCCGCGCTGGAGGCCGGGCTCGCCGTTCGACTCGAGGTAGACATAGACGTGGCCCGGCTCGTTCGGCATGACGACGACGTAGCCCATGCCCGCAAGGTCGGTCACGTCGCCCGCGCACGCATCCGCCGAGGTCGCGGCCGTTCCAAGGCACGCCGCGGCGACGGGGAGGACGAGCGTCAGCGCCAGGAGGGTCCACAGGATCGTGCGCCCGCGCATGTGCCTTGGACGGCGCGGGCGGTGCAAAAGCGCTTGGGGCGTCAGTTCTCGATGATCCACGGGTTGTCGCGGAGGACGCGCTGGTACTCGGCGAGAAGGAAGTGGACGACCTTGCGGCGCTTCTCGGCGACGTCGGGGTCGTCGCTCCCGCGCAGGTGCTGCAGGACGGCGTGGAGCTCCGCGAGGCGCTCCGTCCCCGCCTGCTCCCCGGCGATCTCCTCGGAGTGGAAAAAGAAGAACTGACGCAGCTCGGCGTCCCCCTTCACCTCGTCGTACGAGGCGCTCAGGAGGCGCGCGCGGATCTCGCGGCGCTCGCCGGCGCTCAGCTCTTCGTACCAGGCGACCCAGTCGCGCTTCGTGGCCTGGACCGCCACGGCCTGCGACGGCGCCGCGTGGGCGAGCTGCATGAGGCCGGGTTCGGCTTCAGCCCATATATATCCAGCGTCGCCGGCACCTGGCCAACGGCGCGCCCCGCCGGGCCGTGGCCACAGGCGGAACGCCTGCCGAGCCAGGGCTCGCGCCCGGGGGAAGAAGCATGGTTCCGCGCGCCAGGGGGCGCCGGGAAAAGGAACGTGAGGTTTCGGTCTCTCGGCCGGGTCCCACGCGCAAGGCGCGGGACCCGGCCGGAGCCGAGGATCGTGCTTACTTAGTACCAGCCGAAGTCGGGGTTCTCGGACTCCTGACAGACGTCAGGGTTGCCGTGGACCATGATGCCGCCGCGCTGGAGGCCGTCCTCACCGTTGGTCTCGAGGTAGCCCCACGCGTGGTCCGGCGTGTCGCCGGTGATCACGTAGTAGACGGGGCCGATCGTGATGATCTCACCGCTGCAGTCGCCGTGGGCGCCGGGCTCACCGTTGTGGTCGGCGTTCACAGGGCTCAGGGCGAAGGTGGCAGCCAGAAGGCCGCAAACGAGGATTGCTCGATTCATGGGCATTTGCCTCCAGACCGACAGAGCGAGGCCAGCGGCTTAAGGTTCCTCGTGAATTCGGCTTCGCTTCGGGTTCCACCGGCGCGAAGCGGCGCTGGAATCACGACTGGCTAGTGGACAGGTCCGTCGGCGACACGTTGCGCAGGTAGAACACGATCGGATGGAGGTGCCGCGCGACGACCTGGCCGCGCGCCGAGAGCGTGTACGTGACCGCGCGGGCCTCCTCGCGTCGCGCCACGAACCCGTCCTCCACGAGCGCGCGGAGCTTGTCCGTGAGCACGCGCGACGAGATGCCCTCCAGCGCGCGCTTGAGCGCGAGGAAGCGCGTCGGCCCGTGCATGTAGAGGAGGAAGAGGATCTCGACGTTCCAGGGCCCCGCGAGCGGCTTGAGCACGCCCACCGTGCTCCCGAGCTCGCGCGTGAAGCGCGTGGTGCGGCGGCAGCGCCCTTCGCGCAGCGCCGTCGTGAACTCCTCCGTCGCGCGGTCGTGCTCGCGGAACGCCGCGAGGTCCGTCATGGTGCGCCAGCGCTCACTGTCGCCTTGATGCGTTTTCCGCACCATGGCTCGCCCGATGCCCTCCCCGCGCATGAAGGTCGCCCTCCTGCTCGCGGCCGCGCTCGCGCTCGCCGGCGCCGCCGTCGCGCTGGCGCTCGAGCGCGCGGACGAGGCGCCACCGGCCGCGCGCGACGCGTCGTCGCACGCGATGGAGGCGGACGCGCGGTGCGCGCACATGCCCGAGCACTGCGCGCGCAGGGGTGCCGCGCGTGGCTGAGGCGCGCAGCTGGCTCGCGGCCGCGGGCGCCTTCGCCGTCGCGCTCGCCGCGACGTCGCACCACTGGCTCCACATGCTCCTGCTCTCGATGGGCGTGGGCGTCGGCTTCTCCGCGCTCCTCTTCGATCCGACCTCGCGCCGCATCATGCTCGCCGTGTCGGTCGCGATGACGGCGCTTGTCGCGTGGTGGATGCTGCGCCGCCCGGAGCGCCGCCTCGCGGAGACGCTGGGCCTCGCGGCAAGCGTCGCGCTCTCGCTCGGGCTCGTCGCGTACGCGGTGGTGAGCCGTGGCTGGTAGCCCGCTCCCGCGCTGGGCGGAGGTGTGGGCGCGCCAGGAGAAGCGCGCGAGCCTCGCGCAGGACTACTGGGACCTCGCGCGGGGGCGCCCCGGCATGCGCGTCGCCGACGTCGGCTGCGGACCAGGCTACTTCGCGCTCCGCTTCGCCGCGCTCACCGGCCCCACGGGGCACGTGCACGCGGTCGACGTCTCCGCGGAGGCGCTCGAGCACCTGCGCTCGCGGCTCGACCCCGTGCACCACGCGCACGTCACGACGGAGGTCCTCGACGTGGAGACGGCGCCCCTCCCGGACCTCCACTTCCACGCCGTGTTCTGCACGGACGTGCTGCACCACGCGGACGACCCTCGCGCGCTCCTGCGCAACCTCCGCGCGACAAGAGCGCGCCTCGTCGTCGCCGAGTTCGACCCCGCGGGCGCGGGCGACATCGGGCCGCCGCTCGAGCATCGCCTCGCGCCGGCGGCGCTGGTGGAGGCGCTGCGCGAGGCGGGGTGGACGCCCGAGGCGCCGCGCGCGCTCGCGCACGAGCATTACGCCGTCGTCGCGCGCTAGCTACGGAAGAAGCGGGGCCACGCGCCGCGCGTGCCCGAGAGCGCTGTCGCAGACGCCGGGGGACCAGAGGACGCTGGGCGTGCAGAAGAACGCATCCGCGTAGGGGCCCGCGGGGCTTGCGCCCACGTAGACGTCGAGCGCGCCCGCCGTGAGGACGCCGTAGCCGTGCGCGGCCGCGCCGGCGCCCGACGGGCTCGCCACGAGATGCGCCGAGCGCCAGTCGGCGAAGGTGCCGACGAAGACGTCCGCCGCGACGGCGTTGCCGGCCTCCGCGTTCGCGCATACGAGGCCCCAGCCGAACGGGATGCACGCGCCCGCGGCCGCGGCGCCCGGCGTCGCGAACAGGGCGACGGCAAGAACGAGCGGCAGCGCGCGCATCACCACGACTCGCGGTCGCGGCGGCATAACCGCGCGGTTGTCACCGCCGGGGCGGAAGCGCGCCGACTCTTCGGGACGCACGCGCGCCTCCAGCACCGGCCGCTCCGCGGCCTCGCGTGCGCGGTCCCGACGCGCCTATCCTTCGGGACGTTGTTTGAGAAGGCGCGTCGTGACCTCCACGAGCGGGTGCTGGCCGAAATCGTTCACGTCGATGTCGGAGAGGCTGTGGAGGCCGCTCGCGCGCGCGTTGCGCTCGAGGCCCAGCTCGATGTCCTTGTCGAGCTTGAGGACGTACGCCTCCAGCTTCTGGATGCCCATCTGGCGCGCCGCCATCACGCGGTGGTGCCCGTCGACGAGGATGGGCTGCGGCTTCTTCGCGATGACCATGATGGGCTCCGCGAGGCCCCGCTGGATCTCCTTTTTGCGCCCCTGCAGCTCGTCCGCGTAGATGCGCTTCTGCGTCGGGAGCAGGTGCTCGATCTCGATGAACTCGCGCTCGACGTCGATCTTCACGTCGTAGAGCGTCTCGAGCGTCTCCTTGAGCTTGAGCATCTTGCGCGGTGTGACGCGCTCGATGTGCGAGCGGATGATGTCGGTCGTCGAGATGATGCCGACCATCGTTCCCTCGTCGTCGACGACCGGGAGCTCCTTCACGCCCATGCGGAACAGGATGCGCGCGGCGTCCTCGATGTCCATCTCGGGGTGCGCGACGACGGTGCCCTGCGCGATGATGTCGCGGATGCGACGCTCCGGATGGTTCAGGTTGCGCAGAAGCTCCTTGGGCGTGAGGAAGCCGAGCAGCCGGCGCCCGTCGGCCACCGGCAGGCCCACGTGCCCCTCCTTCACGATCCGCTCGACGGCCTCCTTCACGTTGAGGTCCGGGTGAAGGGTCACGACCTCGCGGGTCATGTAATCCTTCACGAGCGGCTTCTTCATCGAAGCGCGGAACCCGGCGCCAGCCTAAAAGTCCTGCTGGCTGACCCTCTCTTGCTCCTCGGCCCACTTCTCGCGCCGCTGCTCGACCTTGCCGACCGCGCCCTTCCCCTCGAGCTCCTTCCCCTCGTCGCCCACCACGGACTCGCCGTAGCCGCGCTTCTGCGCCAGCATGTACTCGCGCTCGCGCTCCTGCTCGGTCGGCTCCGGGTTCTTGCGTCCAGGCATGCGCGCTCCTCTCGCGCCGCCGCACAAAGGCGGTGTGGCCCGCGCGTCGATGCGCGCCTACAGCAGCATGAGCCGCGCGTTGTCCAAGGATTCGAGCAGCGCCTCGCGCGCGTTCCCCAGCACCGGCTCCATGTGGCCCGGATACATGTCGCGCGCGTCGAGCGCCGCCAGCCGCTCGAGCGAGCGAAGCAGCGCGCGGGGGTCGCACCCAGGAAGGTCGACGCGACCGAACGCGCCGCCTGCGAACGCCACGTCGCCGCAGAAGAGGGCGCGCGACTCGGGCTCCCAGAGGGCCGTGTGGGCGGGCGAGTGGCCCGGCACGAGGAGCACCTCGAAGCGGTGGCGGCCGAGCTCGATGCTATCACCCTCCTTCACGCGCGTCACCGGGCACGGCTCGGCGCTCCCGCCGAAGAAGGCCGCGCCCGTCGCCACCTCGTTCCCCTCCTCGACGACGTCCGCCTCGTCGGCGTGGATGGTGGGGACGAGGCCGAGGAGACGGGACACGCGCGCCGCCCCGCCGACGTGGTCGACGTGGAGGTGCGTGAGGTGGAACGCCTGCGGCCGGGCGGCGCCGACGGCGGCGCGCAGCTTCGGCTCGAGCGCGCTCCAGTCCATGCCGCTCGAGGCGTCCACCACGAGCGCGCGCCCCTCCTCGAGCGCGACCCAGACGTTCACGTCGAAGGGGGCGCTCCTGACGCGGACGACTTCCACGCGGCGCGATGCGCGCTCCTCGCTCTTAGCCATACGCTCTCGCAGCGGTGTCCTTCGCGCCGGTTCCAACGCGCGGCTTATCTCGCCCGCCCCCTTCCTACCGCGCATGAACCGAGGGTCCGCCTGCTGCGCGATGCTCGCGCTGGCCTTCGTCGCGGCCGCCATGCCCCTCGCGGAGGCCGGCCACTGCGAGACGAAGATCCACGTCTTCGGCCGCGCCTCGCCAACACCCCTCGCGCCGCCCCCCTACACGACCTCCGCGGGCGCGAACTGCACGCGCACGCTCTCGCTCGTGGGGATGGACGAGCACAAGCTCCCGCCGAACACGGACCAGGTCATGGTCCGCGTGCAGGGCGACTTCGGCCCCAGCATCCAGAGCCTGGACGTCGCGTTCAACGGCCTCGGGTTCGAGGACATCCACCACACGCTCCTGCGCAAGCTGAACCCCTCGGGCAGCTACTCGTACGACCTCCCGGAGTGGGTGACCCTGCCTGACGGCGCCAAGGACGGGGAGCTCACCGTCACCGTGCGCTACCCCGGCGGGCTCCTGCGCTCCGTGACGTACAGCACGACCGCCACCGTCGTGCCTCCGCCGCTGCCGCCGGCCTAGGCGGTCGAGCGGATCTCGAACCCGGCGAGCCCTTCCTCCGCCTCGTCCAGCCGCTCGACGAAGGTCGGGCGCGAGAGCGGCGAGCCGACGCGGCACCACGCCACCATCGCGTCCACCGCCTGCGCGTCCCCCTCGAAGACCGCCTCGACGCGCCCGTCGCGAAGGTTGCGCACCCAGCCGCGCACGCCGCGCTTGTCGGCCTCCTTCTTTGTCGTGTCGCGGTAGAACACGCCCTGCACCTTGCCGCTCACGAACACGTGCGCGCGGACCACGCCTTCGCCACCTCGCGTCCCGCCCAAAGCGCTTTTCCTTGGCCGACGCTCGCCCACGCATGGACGAAGCGTGGACCGCGCGCGCGTTCCTCCTCGTGGCGCTCGGCGGCGCGCTGGGGAGCGCCTTGCGCTACGCCGCGAACCTCTCTCTCCACCGCGTCGACCACGGATGGGGCACCCTCGCGGTCAACGTGCTCGGCAGCTTCGCGATCGCGCTCCTCGTCTTCGGGCCCGTCGCTGCGGGGCGCATGGGCGCGGACGTCCGCCTTTTTCTCGCCACCGGCATCCTCGGCGGCTTCACCACGATGAGCGGGTTCGCGCTGGAAGTCATGGCCTACCTCGACCGCGGAGAGGGAGCGCGGGCGGCGGCATGGGCGCTTCTCATGACGGGCGGGAGCCTCGGCGCGGCCGTCGCCGGGCGCCAGCTCGCCATCGCCAGCTGAGGACAAGACGCAAGCCGGAGGAGCGGCGTGCGGGCGCGATGACCGACGAGGATGCGGAGCTCGCCGCCATCCGCGCGAAGCTCCGGCAGGACCTGATGCGCCAGGCGGCCGCCCCCGCGCCCGCCGCGCCGCCCGCCGAGGCCGGCGTGCCCGACATCGGCGCGCCCGAGTTCGACGCCTTCGTGCGCGGCCACGAGAACGTCGTCGTCGACTGCTGGGCGCCCTGGTGCGGGCCCTGCCGCATCGTGGGGCCCATCGTGGAGGAGCTCGCGCGCGAGATGGCGGGCCGCGTGCGGTTCGCGAAGCTCAACGTCGACACGGCCCCGGCGGTCGCGCAGGCGTTCGGCATCCAGAGCATCCCGACGCTTCTCGTCTTCCGCCAGGGGCGCCTGCTCGACCGCATCGTCGGCGCGTACCCGAAGCAGCAGCTTGCCGCGCTGCTCGAACGCCACTACGGCGGCCGCCGCCACTCCGGCTCCCCCGGCCCTCGCCGCGTGTGACGACGCGGCCAGAACGCCTTTTCCCCTCGCCTTGCCGGACATCCGCCCCATGGACAGCGACCACCGCACCTCGGGCGAGCGCCACGGCCCGAGCGCCGACGCGTTCCGCGACTCCGTGCGCAACGAAGACCCGACCGCGTGGGGCACGCGAGCGAACACGGCGGCGATGCCGCCTTCGGAGTGGGAGCGCCCCGGCGTCGCCACGGACGCGACGACGCTGGGCGCGACGACGCCCGCCGCCGCGCCCGCGCCCGTCGCCGGCGACGCGTCCGTCGCGAGCTACGTGCCGCCGCGGACGGAGGAGCGCGTGACGGAGCGCGAGGTCGTCCCCGCCCGGACCGTCGACGCGGAGCCGCCCGTGGACCGGCCGCGCTTCTCCATCGGCGCGACGTTCCTCGGATGGAGCGTGGCCGCCTTCTTCACCCTCGTCTTCTCCGCCATCGCGCTTGGCGTCGCGGGCGGCGGCGCGGCGAGCGACGGCGTCATCGACTTCCAGTCGCTCGCGCTCGCGAGCCTCGTGGGCTATCTCATCGCCGCGTTCCTCGCCTACCTCATCGGGGGCTATGCGGCCGGCCGCATCAGCCTCTGGAACGGCGTCTGGCACGGCCTTGGCACCGTCGCGTGGGCGGTCCTCTTCGCCGTCGTGGCCGTCGTCGCCGGCACGTACCTCGCGGACGCCGCGAACCTCGGCGTGCGCTTCGACCTGTCCGGCATCACCGGCTACGGCCTCCTCGCCATCGGCCTCTCGCTCCTCGCGATGCTGGCCGGCGCGGCCCTCGGCGGCCGCCTCGGCGAGCGCTACCACGCGGCGCGCGGGCACGCCCGCACGCACGGCCGCCGCGTCGGCCGCCACCGCGTGCGCCCCCAGTAGGTCGCTCGCCCGCGCCGGGGGCGGCGGCCCGCGCGCCTCCGCTCCCGCCGCGCGAGAACCAAATGCGCAAGGCTAAGTGGCCCTCCGCCGTGGAATGGAACGGGATCGCACTCCAACCACAGGAGGGCTCAGTCTGAAGTCTCTCATCCAGGACGCCATCGCGCGCGCGAATGCCGGCACCTCGGTTCCTCTCGCTCCTCAGCACATCCAGCAGCCGGTCTACGCGCCCCCGCCTCCCGCGCCCGCCTACGCCGCTCCGGCGTACGCGCCGGCGCCCGCCGCGCCCGCGCCGGCGCAGCATGGCACCTCCGACGAGGACCTCGCCGCGCTCATCGGCCAGCTGAACACGAAGATCAAGGTCGTCGGCTGCGGCGGCGGCGGCAGCAACACCATCTGGCGCCTCGCGCAGGCGGGCATCGAGAACTGCGAGCTCGTCGCGGTGAACACCGACGCGCAGCACCTTCTGAACATCAAGGTCCCGACAAAGATCCTCATCGGCCGCGCCACCACGCGCGGCCTCGGTGCCGGCGCGCTGCCGCAGATCGGCGAGAAGAGCGCCATCGAGGCCGACGCCGACCTGCGCAAGGTGCTCGACGGCGCGGACATGGTCTTTGTCACCGCCGGCATGGGCGGCGGGACGGGCACGGGCTCCGCGCCCGTCGTCGCCAAGGTCGCGCGCGAGATGGGCGCGCTCACCATCGCCGTCGTCACGATGCCGTTCAAGGTGGAGGGCGCCGTCCGCATGGAGAACGCGGAGGCCGGCCTCGCGAAGCTGCGCGAAGCCGCGGACACGACCATCGTCATCCCGAACGACAAGCTTCTCGAGATCGCGCCCAACCTCCCGCTCCAGGCCGCCTTCCGCGTCGCCGACGAGATCCTGATGCGCAGCATCCGCGGCCTCACCGAGATGATCACGAAGCCGGGTGTGGTCAACCTCGACTTCGCCGACCTCAACACCGTCATGCGCAAGGGCGGCGTCGCGATGATCGGCCTGGGCGAGGCCGACACGGAGAACCGCGCGCGCGACGCGGTCGAGGAGGCGCTCTCGTCGCCGCTTCTCGACGTCGACGTCAGCCGCGCGACGGGCTGCCTCGTCGAGGTGACCGGCGGCACCGACATGACGCTCGCCGAGGCGCAGGAGGCGGTCCAGCTCATCCACGACCGCATCGGCCCCGACGCGCGCATCATCTGGGGCGCGAGCGTGAACCCGACCATGGGGCGCAACATCCGCGTCATGGTCGTCATCACGGGTGTGCGCTCGAAGCAGATCCTTCCGCAAGCGCCCGTCGCACAGCAGAAGCCTCAGCTCGTGCGCGACCCGCGCGCCGCGGCCAACGCCGTGGGCGGGCCGCCGGTGCGCCGCGACGACGTCAACTTCGTCATCTGAGGCGGCCGAAAGGCAAGCTTCATGCGGGCGCGGCGCGCACCTTCTCCCCATGTGCGAGACCAGCTCGTGCGACTGCGGCCTCTTCACGGACAAGCGCCACCGCACGCCCGACGACGACCTCTTCTAGTGCAACGCTCGCTTGCCGGACCCCGGCCTTCATACGCGATGCCGGAGCATGACACGCCGTGGCGAGCGCCATGCGCGTCCTCATCATCGACGATGCGGAGGCCATGCGCTTCCTCCTGCGCCGCGTGCTCACGCGCGGCCCCGGCTTCGAGGTCGTGGGCGAGGCGGGCGACGGCGCCCAAGGCATCGAGCTCGCGCGCGCGACCCACCCCGACCTCATCCTTCTTGACCTCCGCATGCCCGTGATGGACGGCTTCGAGGCGCTCCCGCGCCTGCGCGCGGCCGCGCCCACGGCCCGCATCGTCGTCGTGAGCGGCCTCGACCCGCGCGACGCGGCGACGCGGACGGCCGCGCTGGGCGCGGACGACTACCTGGAGAAGGACCTCCCCCCGGCGGAGTTCCAGCGGCGGCTGCTCGCCTACGCTCAAACTTCAAGCGAAGGAAGCACCTCGACGACGCCCGCATGATCGTCGCGGTCTCCACGCTCCACGCCGCCGTCGAGAGCCAGGAGGCGCTCGAGGCGGCGTTCCGCGGCCGCAAGAAGCTCGTGGACTCCTTCCCCGGCTTCCGCCGCCTCCAGCTCGTGAAGGGGCGCGGCACGAACGAGTACATGCTCCTTCTCGAGTGGGACAGCATGGACGCCTTCCGCGCCTACGTCCGCAGCCCCGCCTTCGAGCACGCCCACCCGCCCACCGCCGACGACAGCGTCGCGCCGGGCGGGCTGCGCATCTACGACCTCCTGCTCGACAGCGCGAAGGGAGACTGACGCATGACCTCCTTCGCGCACGCGGCGCTCGCCGACACGCTGCACCACGTGCGCGGCGCCGTCGTCGCCGAGGCGGTGCGCATCCTCTACGAGCGGCATCCCGAGTGGGACGCGCGCTGGGGCGTCTATGGCCGCGAGCTCACCGCGCGCGACACGGCGTTCCACCTCGAGTTCCTCGAGGCGGCGCTGCGCGCGGAGGACAACGCCGTCTTCACCCGCTACTCCGCCTGGCTTGCCACCGTTCTGCGCAGCCGCAACGTCCCCGTGCAGGCCGCCGTCGAATCGTACGAGCTCCTCGACGCGCTCCTCGCGCCCCGCCTCGCGCCCTCGGAGCGCGAGCAGGTGTCGGCGCTGCTGGCGCGCGGTCGCGAGGCCCTGGACGGTCCGGCGCCCGTTCCCGGCCTGCGCAGCGCCGAGCTCCCGCCGCGCGCGCGGCTCCTCGTCGACGCGCTCATCGCGGCCGACCGGCGCCGCGTGCAGACGATCCTTCTCGAGGAGCTGGAAGGGTCGCGCTCTCTGGCGGCGCTCGCGGACGATCTCGTGCAGCCCGCCATGAGCGAGATCGGGCGCCTCTGGCAGGAGAACCGCCTCACGGTCGTCCAGGAGCACATGGCGACGGCCCTCATGCAGACGGCGCTCGCGCGGGCGGCCGCCTCCGCCGCCTTCGGCGCCCCCAGCGGCCGCCGCGCGCTCTTCGCCTGCGTCGAGGGGAACCAGCACGGCATGGGGCTGCGGATGATCTCCGACTCGTTCGAGCAGGCGGGATGGGAGGCGCGCTTCCTCGGGCAGGACGTCCCCTCGCGGGAGCTTGTGGCGGCCGTGCGCGAATGGGAGCCGCACCTGCTCGGCCTCTCGATCTCGCTTCCCCAGCACGTCGCCACGACGCGGCGGCTCATCGACGCGCTGCGGTCGACGGTGGGCGTGCGGACGCCCCGCATCATCGTCGGCGGGATCCCCATCGTCGACTTTCCGGGGCTCGCGCGCGTCATCGGCGCGGACGAGACGTTCCCGGACGCATCCTCCTCCATGGGCGCGAGGGCATGAACGTCGACGACCTGACGCGGCGCACGACGCTGCGCACGCTCGTCCTCGGGAAGCTGCGCCTCGACGGCACCGTCGTGGAGGCGAACGAGCCGTTCCGCCGCGCGTTCGGCCTCCCCGAGCGCCCGGAGCCGGTCGCGACCGGCCACTTCCACTCCCCCACGTTCCCGCAGCTTCGCGCGCGCGCCGAGATCGGCAGCGAGCCCGTGCACGACGGCACCCTCGACGTGGGCGCGCCTGGGGCCGTGGCGACGACGCTTCGCGCGCTCATCGTCGTGCGCGGCGGAGAGCTGGTCCTCGTGGGGGAGATCGACCAGCCCGCGTACCACCAGCTCATGCAGGAGCTCGTCTCGCTCAACGAGGAGCTGTCGGAGCTCCAGCGCGAGCAGAAGCGCACCATCGACCGCCTCGCGCGGACGGAGCGGGAGCTGCGCGAGGCGCTCGCGCAGGTGCGGACGCTGCGAGGGCTGCTGCCCATCTGCGCGCGCTGCAAGAAGATCAAGAGCGACACCGGCGCGTGGGAGCGGCTCGAGACGTACGTCGAGCGCCACAGCGAGGCGCAGCTCTCGCACGACATCTGCCAGGAGTGCCTCGAGACGGACCTGCAGCGGATGGAGAAGGCGTAGCGCCTATCCGAGGCGCGCCTCGCCCCAGTCGGCCGCGCCGTAGAGCACGCGCTGGAGCGGCGAGACGCCCAGGAGCGCCCGCGAGTACGAGCTCGGGTGGGCGGCCAGCGGGCCGGTGAGCGAGTAGGCGCCCGGGGCGCCGCTCTCGTAGGTGAACGTGCCCGTGAGCGGCAGCTCGAACCAGAAGCCGCTCGTCGTCACGTGCACCGGGGCGAGGCACCCCGCGCTGTTGCCGATCGCGCCGTTGCTCGCCTTCAGGCACGGAGCGGCGGGGGCGCCGTCGGCGCTCTTCGCGACCGCGAAGAACTCGAGCGAGCCGCCAAGCTGCAGGTTCCACGTGCGCTCGCTCGCGGGCAGCGCGTGCCCGTTGCACGCGAGGAGCGGCTGGGCGAGAGGCGCGTAGAACTCGTAGGTGACGCGGACGCTCGCGCCGCGCTCGATGCGGACGGCGGCGAGGTCGACGCTCGGGTCGTGGCAGGCGAGCGCGCGCGGCTGCGCGTCGAAGAGGTGCAGGTTCGAGATGGTCGTCTCGTCGCCCAGCGGGTCGCTCGCATGCACCGCCTCCGCGAGGGCCACCGGCAGGGCGAGGACGAGCAGGACGAGGGCGATGCGGCCTCCGCGCATGGAACGCTCAGCGGAATCGTCACCTATCAGGACGCCGGGCGCGCAACGAGCAGGGGGTGGGAACGCCTAAATACCAGCCCCCCCGTGCCGGCGCAAGGACCCTTAGGGTTCCCTCTCTCGGACGGATAGCGATGGCGAAGAGCAAGACCTCGGACGATCTGCCGGAAGTCACCATCAACCCCGACTCGAAGTCCGGGATCTACGCTCTCAAGACGACCATCAATCAGGAGAAGGCCGTCGGGGACATGATCGCGCACAAGGCGAAGAAGCACAAGGTGGGCGTCGTAGCCGTCCTGTCGCCCCCGGAGCTTCGCGGCTACGTGCTCATCGAGGCGTACGACCGCGACGCGCTCGAGAAGCTCATCAAGGGCGTCCCCCACGCGCGCGGCCTCGTCCAGGGCGAGACCGCCCTTGCGGAGGTCGAGCACTTCCTCACGCCCAAGCCCGCCGTCGCCGGCATCGCCGAGGGCGACATCGTGGAGCTCGTCGCCGGCCCCTTCAAGGGCGAGCGCGCCCGCGTCCAGCGCATCGACGCGGCCAAGGAGGAGATCACCGTCGAGCTCTTCGAAGCCATGGTGCCCATCCCCGTCACGGTCCGCGGGGACAACGTCAGGGTCCTGCAGAAGAAGGGCTGAGCGCCCCTCGCCCGCGCCTCCGCCCTTGCCCGCGCGCGCGAAGCGCGCGTCCTCCGTTCGTCCCACACGCGCTTTTGCCATCGCCGCTCCCGCTCGGCAGCGTGTACGCCGGCTTCCGCGAGCGCATCGGCCCACGCCGGGCCTGGACGCACGTCGCCTTCCAGATGAGGCGGGGCTCCATCGCCGTCGCGCTCGCGCTCGTGCCGGCGCTCGTCGTCGTGGCGCTGGCGTTCGCCTGGCCGTGGATGACGGAGGCGGAGCGCGTCCGCGACACGTTCGCGCGCTACATCTCGGGTCTCATCACCGCCGCGACGATGGCGGTGGGCTTCGCGACGCTCTCGCTGCGCCGCGGCATGAAGGGGCTGGGCGAGCTGCGCGAGCACGTGGAAACGGACCGGCACTACGCGGAGCGCGTGGCGGAGCTCACGGGGCGCGAGCCACCCGTCGGCGTCGGCCCGACCCTCGTGCAGGTCCTCCAGGCGTGCTCCGTGCGGGCGCGGGAGCTTCGCGAGAACGAGCTCGCGGCGCATCTCGACGACGTCGCGCGCAGCGTCGACGAGGCCGGCGGCGACCCGGACCTCCTGCTGCACGCGTCGCTCGACCTCGACGCGGAGCGGGCGGTGCATCGCGCGCGCGCCGAGCTGCAGGACGAGCGCCTCTCCGCGCTTCTCGAGGCGGCCGACATCGGGCGCTCGTACATCAAGACGCTCGCGACGCAGTGGGGCCTCTCGCGCATGTCGCAGGTCATCGCCGTCACCGCCATCGCGGCGGTCGTCGTCGCGACGCTCGTCGTGCTCGCGTACGAGCCCAACGCGCTCTCTCCGTTCATCCTCGGCTTCGCCGTCGCCGCGGTCCTCTCGCCCTTGGCGGTCTTCGTGTCGTACGCGCTGCGCTTCACGTTCGTGAACCAGCACACGCTGCCCATCGGCCACTTCGTGCTCGGCCCGGAGAACCCGAGCGCGCTGCGGCGCAAGGGGACGCGCCCGCCGCACCGGACCTAGAGGTAGTACGCGAGGCGCGCGAGCGCGCGAACCTCGGGCCCGGAGCGCTCGAGGCTGCCGGAGCGCATCTTCTCGCGCGCAAGAAGCGACGCCTCCAGGATGGTGAGCAGGTGCTGCTCGCGGTGGTCGACCTCGCCGCGCTTCGCGCGCACGGCCTTCCGGATCTCCACCGCGCCGCGTGACAGGATCTCGTCCTCCTCGTCGCCGCGCAGGAAGCGGCGGTGGAGCGCGAGAAGGCGCGGGTCCTGCAGCGCCGCGAGGAACTCGCCGTACTCGTCGGCCGCCTCCGGAATGAGCGCCGCGCCTCCCATGTGCCCGGTGCGGACGCGGCGGACGACCTCGTCGACAAGCCGCGCCGCGCGGCGGTCGCCCCCGTCGCCGAAGGCGCGCCGGTAGTCGTCGCGCGTGACGAGCTTCCCGAGGCCGACCTGCGTGAGCGCGAGCTGCTCGGAGGCGATGGCGCTGCGCGCGAGCGGCGCGGGGAGGTCGCGGTGGAGCACGTGCACGCGGCCGGCGTCGAGGTTCGTCACGTCCAGCGCGGCGCGGACGACGAGGAAGCGCGACGCCTGCTCGGCGCGCAGCGCGGCCAGAAGGTCGCCCACGCCCGCCCGCTCGTCGTGGTAGTGGTGCACGAAGGCGGCGCCGGCGGGACGCACGACCTCGTTCTCGCGCGCGTCGGCGGAGGGCGCGCCGGCGGGCCGCAGCACGGGGCTCCACCCCTTCGCATCCGACCGCTGGCGCCAGTACTCGCCCAGGTGCGCGAGGCGCGCCTCAAGCACCCAGAGCGCGACGCGCGCCTCCCAGGGGCGGGCCTGCGACTCCTGCACGATGCGCGCGTCGGGCGCGGCAGGCGCGAGCTCGACGACGCGCAGGCGGGAGGCGCGCTCGCACCAGTCGACGCGCACCTCGTGCGAGCGCCCGCGCTCGACGTAGCGCCACCAGGCCGCCTGGGGCCGGGGCGCGGATGCGTCGCGGGGGCGGGCGGCGACGGAGACCATCGAGCAGGAAGGGTCTCGTCGCCACCCCTATACAAGCCCTCGTTCCGGCCACCCGCAGAAAAGCAGGGGGGTCGGACGCTCCTCGCCGAGGGCCGATGGCGCCGACCGGCTCTCGCGAAAGCGCCTTAAGGGGCGTGCCGACGAGACACCCTCCACGATGGCGCCCGACGACTTCCAGGCGCAGTGGCGCGACCGGCTCGCGTCCGGGAGCAAGCTCGCCGCGAAGGCGCTCGCGACCGCGCTCAAGGACGACCCGTCGCGCCTCCCGTCCATCGTCCCGCTCGCGCGCGACCCGCTCGCCACCGTGCGCGTCGCCACCTACCGCGCGCTGGAGGACGTCGCGGCCGCCGCCCCGCGCGCCGCCGCGCCCTACGCGGCCGACATCGTCGCGGGCCTCGCCGCCGCCGAAGCCGACGCGCAGGCCGCGGCGCTGGGGGCGCTCTCCCACGTCGCCCCCTACGCGCACGCGGAGGCCGCGCTCGCGCTCCCCCTCATCGCCGACCTTCTCCAGGCGCGCCGCCCGGCGCTGCGCGAGGAGGCGGTCCGCTGCCTCGGCCGCATCGGCGCGCAGCTCCCCGAGCGCGCCCCGGTCGTGGCGCAGCGGCTCGGAATCGCGCTCACGCAGGCGCGCCACCCGCGCGCGAGCATGGAGGCGCGCGAGATCCTCGCCGCCCTCGAAGGCGTCCTCCCGAACCTCGCGCCGCAGGAGCGCGCGAGCCTCGCCGCCGCGGTCGCTCCCATGCGCGCGCACCCGAACATCCAGGTGCGCGAGCGGGCCGGGCGGCTGGCGAAGCGCCTCGCCCCGTAGCGGCAGGCCGGCCACCGCCCCGCAAACGCTCATATAGCGGTCTCCGCCTCGCCGCCGTACTCACTCTATCCCCCGTTCGCGCTCCGCGCGTCCGCAACCTTGGGGTCGGAGATGAGGTGACAACCCATGGCAGGACAGTCTGTTGAAGTCCTCGTCGATGGCGGCAAGGCGTCCGCGGGTCCCCCGCTCGGACCGGCCCTTGGCCCCCTCGGCGTGAACGTGATGAACGTCGTGAAGATGATCAACGAGAAGACCGCCGCGTTCGCGGGCATGAAGGTCCCCGTCAAGGTGACCGTCGACCCGAAGACGAAGGCGTTCGACGTCACCGTCGGCACGCCGCCGACCTCGGCGCTCATCTTCGCGGAGCTCGGCGTCGAGAAGGGCAGCGGCCGCCCCAAGTCCGACAAGATCGGGAACCTCACGATCGACCAGGTCATCAAGATCAGCCGCATGAAGCAGGACAGCCTCATGGGCTCCTCGCTCAAGACGCGCGTCAAGGAGGTCGCCGGCACGGCCAACTCCTGCGGCGCCACGATCGAAGGCCTCCCCGCGGCCGAGTTCCAGAAGGCCGTCGACAGCGGCCGCTTCGACGCGCAGCTGAAGTAGATCCGCGCACGCCGCGCGAGCGTTCGACGCGGCTTTTTTCATATTCATTCTTGACTAGCGAACGCGCCGCCTGTCGCGATACGCCGCTCACGTATCGTGCATTTCGCGCAGGTGACAAGAGCGCGCCCTTGAGCGCGGGTGTGCTATCGCACGCGTCCGCATCGTGCGACCTGGGAGGGTCGCCGCGGGCAGGGAGGCCATTCCATGAACCGTGCATACCGCCGCGTCAGCGCGCTCTTCGCTGCGCTCCTCATCCTCGTCCCCGCGAGCCTTCCGATGCTCTCGCTCGCCTCCGCGCAGGCGACGACGCCCGCGTGCGGCACGGCCGATGCGCCCGTCGACATCGCGCTCTCCTCGCCCGTCTCGGGACGCGACGCGAGCCCCTCGTCCGACGACGACTGCTACTTCCGCGTCGCGCTGGCCGGCGACCTCGCGAGCCAGCGGCTCCGCGTGAACCTCTCGCTCGCGGGCGACCACCACGTCTACGTCAAGCGCGGCGCCGCCCCCACGCTCTCGACCTCCTCCAACGACTGCTTCGGCACGACCTCCTCCCCCGCGAGCGAGTGGTGCATCGTCGACTGGCCGCTCTCCGCCGGCGACCACATCATCCGCGTGGCGCGCGTCGACGCCGCCGCCTCCGACTTCACGCTCGTCGCGACGCTTGAGCAGGCCGCGCCGGGGTGCAACCTCGGCGCCGTCATCACCAGCGTCACGGCGAGCCAGGCGTACACGCTCGATGGCGCCACCGGCTCCAAGTGCCTCTTCGCCTACACGGCCACGCACGCCGGCGAGCTCGTGAAGTTCAACCTCGCGGCCGCGGCCACCACGACGTACCTCTACGTCAGGGCCGGCGCGCTGCCCATCACGTCGCACATGAGCACGAGCGCCGTCGCCGACTGCATCGCGACGAGCGGCACGACGAACCGGAACTGCATCGTCCCGGCCGTCGCCGGGCAGACGTACTACGGCATGGTCTACCGCTTCAGCGCCGGCACGTCCGGAAGCAGCACCCTCACGACGACGACGTTCAACTACTGCAGCCTCGGCCCCGGCGTCACGACGCTCTCGGAAGGCTCGCCTGTGAGCGGCAGCTTCACGCTCGACGCCGGCGCGCACTGCGACTTCGCCTTCACGCCCGCCGCCGGCTTCAGCCTCGCGAACATCAGCGCCAGCGTGTCGAGCACGTCGGGCTCGCCCTTCCTCCTCCTCAAGCGCGGCGCGCTGCCGACGACGACGCCGCTCGCGATCAACCGCGACTGCTCCGCCTCGGCGACGACGGCCGGCGTCTCGTGCACGCTGCGCCACGAGGGAGGCGTCGTCTACGCCTCCGTCTGGCGCACGGCCACGGGCAGCGGGACGACGACGTTCACCATCACCGCGCGCAGCGCCGAAGGCTGCTCCGCCGGAGCCGGCGAGGTGGACCTCGCCGACGACGTGGCCTCCTTCGCCTCGCTCGCGAACCTCAGCGACGCGGCGTGCCACTTCCGCTTCACGCCCTCGCCCGACGAGGCGAACGTGAGGGTCGTCGCGCAGCCCACCGCGGGCGACGTCGACCTCTACGTGCGCAAGGGCGCACGCGCCACGCTCGCCGCGTTCGACTGCAAGGCCGACGCGGGCGGCGCCGGCATCGCCGAGACGTGCGAGCTCGAGAACGACGGCAGCGACCTCTCCGTCATGGTCTGGCGGAAGGCCGGCGCCCCGAGCTTCGGCGTCACCGCGCACGCCTTCTCGCCCTGCAGCCTCGGCGGCGGCAGCGTCGCGCTCACCCTGGGCTCCCCGCTCGAAGGGGAGCTCACCGACGCCGAGGGCGCCACGTGCTGGTTCACTGTCGCGCTCCCCGGCGGCGGCGCGGACGCCGTCCGTCTCGCGCTCGTCCCCGAGAGCGGCGACTTCGACCTCTACGTGCGCAAGGGCAGCCGCCCGAGCCTCGCCGCCTCCGACTGCAGCAGCACCGCGACGGGCGACGCGCTCCCCGAGGCGTGCGCGGTCGCGCTCGAAGCGGGCACGTACCACGCGGCGGTGCGCCGCAAGAGCGGCAGCGGCGCGTTCAGCGTCGTCGCCACCGCCGTCCCTTCGTGCGAGCAGGGCGTCGGGGTGCACGCGCTCCCCAACGGCTCGATGGTCGCCATGTCGCTCCTCGACGCGCCCGGCGCCAAGTGCCTCTTCTCGTTCACGCCCGGCCACCCGCTCGCCGATCCGTTCCACCCGGCCAACGACATGATGAGGCTCCAGCTCGCGCCGGCGACGGGCAACTTCGACCTCTACGTCCGCAAGAACGCGCTCCCCACGACCACCACGCGCGACTGCGCCTCCACGCTCGCGGGCGCCGCGGCCGAGTCGTGCGAGCTTCTCGTGAGCGACGGCGCCACCTACTACGGCATGGTCCGCCGCGCGAGCGGCTCGGGCGCGTTCCACCTCCTCGCGAGCACGAGCAGCTCGTGCGCGCTCGGCCCCGGCATGCACCGGCTCGTCGACCGCATCGACCCGGGCGCGGCGTTCCGCAACGTCACGAGCGCGGCCTGCTACTTCCGCCTCGACACGAGCCCCAGCGCCGACCTCGCGCAGTTCGACCTGGCCGTGGCGCCCGGCCCGAGCAGCAGCTTCGTGAGCGCCACCCTCTCGGTCGCGCAAGGCTACGTCCCGTCGGTCGCGGCGCGCGACTGCGGCGGCAACGCCACGTTCACGAACTACCCGTCGCTCGGCCTCGTGCTGAACTCGCCGGCGCAGTGCGCGCTGCCGGTCGCCGCGAGCGCGCCCTGGTACGTGCGCATCGCGCAGGGCGCGACGCTTGGCACGACGACCGTCACCCCGGCCCTCGTCGGCGAGACGTTCTTCGTCCCCACGCTCGAGAACGGCGTCCCCGCGCAGGGAAGCGTCCGCGTCGGCGGCACGCAGTACTGGAAGGTCATCGTGCCCCAGGACGCGACGATGCTCAGCATCGAGACGTCGGGCGACCCCACCGGCACCGCCTGCCAGGCCGGCTCCCAGGCCGGCACGCCCGCGGGCGGGAACGTCGCGCTCGCGTGCGCCCTCATGGCGCTCCCGAGCCTCGTCGGCTGCGTCGTCCTCGCCGGACAAGGTCTTCCCGCGTCGTGCTCCGACCTCGACCGCTCGTTCGTGCAGCGCTGCGACCGCTCCGACGCGCCCGACGAGGCGTGCCGCGAGCTCGCGACCGCCGCGCGCGCGGCCTGCCTCACGCTCGAGGCGCTCGAGCCGGCCGCGTGCGACAAGCTCGACGGCTCGTACACCGGCACCTGCCGGCTCGCCGCGTCCCGCGACGCGCCCGCGCGCTGCCCCGGCTCGCCGCTCGACCTTGCGACGGTGCGGCCGATCGACGTCGACCTCTACGTGCGCCGCACGCTCCTCCCCTCGCCGGCCCTGAACGACTGCGCGTCCAAGAACGGCGGGAGCTTCGAGGCGTGCCGCTTCGGCCAGACCGCCATGGACGCGCACGCGCAGCTCCAGGACGCGAGGCTCGCGGCCAACGCCGCGCTCGCCGACGCGCGCCGCGCCGTCAACGAGAACCGCACGGCCGCCGACGCCGCGTATGCGCAGGCGCGCGCGGCCGCGGGCGAGGGCGCGCCGCTGCCCGACCTGCCGGCGACCCCGGGGCCTCAGGCGCCCTCGCCGTACGGCACGGCGAAGCCCCTCCCCGGCGGCGGGAAGTACTACATCGCGGTCAAAGGACCCGCGCTGGAGCTTCTCACGCGCGGCGGCGACTACGCCATCGTCGCGGTGCACGACGGCAGCGTCGGCGGGGTGCCGTGAAGAGAAGGAACGCGGGCGGCCCCCATCGGAGGTTTGGGAGGCAGGGAGGCAGGAGCCGCCGCGCGTGAGGAAAGGTCCGCGCGTGTCGCGCGCCGTTCCGCACCCCAACGGTGGCGAGTCCGACCTTAAGTTTTGTGACACTTCACCTTGGCCGGTTGTCTACATTTCAGGCCTTTCTCCATGGGGCGCTAGCCGCATCCGCCCAGGACCGATTCACCCGGCCAGGTGAGCCGGTGGGGCTTTGCGCCTCCGCCTCCTGCGCCGGCCGATGGCACGCCGTCTGGAAGGGAAGCATGCGGTGGTCACCGGCGCCTCGAGCGGCATCGGGCGCGCGCTGAGCGTCGCGTTCGGCGCGGAGGGCGCGACGGTGTGGATGGGTGCGCGCCGCGAGGATGCGCTGCGGGATGCCGCGCGCGAGGTGGAGGACGCGGGCGGCGTCGCGCGGCCGCTGCGCCTCGACGTCACGGACGAGGACAGCGTCGCGCGCTTCGCGGAGCGGGTCGAGGCGTGCGACCTCCTCGTGAACAACGCCGGCATCGGCGGCTGGGGCGCGGTGGACGACATCGACGTCGCGACGTGGCGGCGCGTGCTCGACACGAACCTCACGGGACCGTTCCTCGTGACGAAGGCGCTCCTCCCGAAGCTCCGCGCGCGCTCGGGGCGGCGGCAGGTGGTGAACATCGTGAGCGTTTCCGGCAAGAGCGCGCACGCCGAGAACGGCGCGTACGCGGCGAGCAAGTTCGGCCTGCGCGGATGGACGGAGGCGCTCGCGTCGGAGCTCGCCGAGGACGGCATCCGCGTGACCGCCGTCCTTCCCGGCTACGTCGCCACGCCGCTCGTCTCCGGCGCCGCATCGGCGCGGAAGATGATCCAGCCTGACGACCTCGCGCGCTACATCGTCGACCTCGCGCTCCTGCCCGAGTCGATGTTCGTGGACGAGGTCGTCGTGTGGCCGTGGGAAATGTACACCTCGTAACGGCAACGAGGCGCTCGCGCCGCGCGAAGAGGGGAAGTAGGGGCGCGAGCCGAGGGATGACGCATGGTCTCGCCGCTCGCGCGCCTCCTGCGGGCCTTCCGCGCCGCGCCCGCGCCCCGCGCGCCCGCGCCGCGCCGCCCCGTCGTGCGCGAGGAGCGGCCCGGCGGCGGGATGCAGACGCGCACGTGGCACCCCACGTCCTCCGTCATCGGCGGGCAGCGGATGTTCGTGCGCTCCGCCGCGCATGCGCGCGTGGCGGACCGGCTCGCGGCGCGCGGCGTGCGCCACCGCTACGAGCCGTTCGTCGGGCTGCTGCGGCCGACGTTCCTGCTCCCCCACCACCGCATCGCCATCGAGTTCCGCCTGTCCGCCGCGGACGCCGAGGGTGAGGAGCGCAGGCGCGCCTACGTGCGCGAAGGGCTGCGCCTCGTGCTGCTCGACGCGGCGGACGATGAGGAGCTCGCGGCGCGGCTCGAGCCGCTGCTCGCGACGCGCGCGTCAGCGTAGCGCTTCCTTGAGGATGCTCTCGGGCGCGGCGCCGAGGATGCGCTCGGCGACCTCGCCGCCGCGGAAGACGACGAGCGCGGGCACGCTCTTCACGCCGACCGCGCTCGCCACGAGCGCATCCGTCCGAACGTCGAGGACGCCCACGGGCATCTGCGCGGCGGCGGCCACCACCTCGAGCCGCGCGCGCTGCCGCTGCGAGACGGCGTCCTCGGCGTCCCAGAAGAAGAGCGCGCCGCGCGGCCGCGCGTCGAGCCAATCGGCGACCTCGGCGTCGCGCAGCGGCTCGAGCCCCTCCCGCGGCGTCTCCGTCGGGCGGCTCACGCGCGCCTCATCTGCGCGAGGACGTCGGGGATCTCAGCGTCCACCTTCACGAGGTCGACGCGGCTTCCGAGCCCCTCGCGCTGCGCGCGGTCGAACACCACGCGCGCGACGGCGGCGTCCTGGATGGCGAGCCCGGTGCTGTCGAAGACGGTGATCTCGCGGCTCGTCGTGCGCCCCGGGATGGCCTTCTCGAGGACCGCGCCGAGCGTGCCGCGGATGTGCTCGGGGCGCAGCAGGCCGTCGGTGAGCGGGACGTTGACCTCGCCGCTGTGGGTGGCCTGCTCCCAGTCGTCGACGACGACGACGGCATCGCCGAGGATGTCGGGGTCCAGCTCCTGCTTCCCCGCGGCGTCGGCGCCAAGGGCGTTCACGTGCGCGCCGTTCGCGATCCAGTCGCGCTTGACGACGGGCGCGTGCGAGGGCGTCGTCGTGCACACGATGTCGCACCCCGAGGCCTCCTCGACGCTGCCGGCGCGGACCTCGATGCCCGGCGCGTGGCGGCGCACGCGCTCCGCGAGCCGCTCGGCCGCATCGGGGCGCACGTCGGCGATGACGATGCGGGTGATGGGGCGCACGTGCGAGATGGAGGCGATCTGGTAGGTGGCCTGCGTCCCGGCGCCGACGATGCCGAGGCTCGTGGCGTCCGCGCGCGCGAGCGCCTTCGTCGCGACCGCGGCGCCCGCGCCGGTGCGGAACGCGGTGAGCACGGTGGCGTCCATGATGGAGAGGGGCCAGCCCGTCGCGGGGTCGGTCAGGATGAGCGTGCCGATGACGGTCGGAAGCCCGAAGCGCTGCGGGTTCCCCGCGTGCGAGTTCACCCACTTGAGCGCGACGCTGTTCCCGACGCGCGAGGGCATCGAGCGGACGTCGCCGCCGTGCTCGGGCAGGTCCACGTACGACTTGGGCGGCATCGCCGCCTCGCGGCGATGGTAGGCGCGGAACGCCTTCTCGACCGCGTCGATGGCCTCGTCGACGCGCAGGCAGCGCGCGACGTCCTCGGCGGAAAGCAGCAGCGTCGTCCGTTCCACGCCGCGGCGACAGGGGGAACCCTCTAAAGAGTTGCGCAAGCGGCGCGCCCGGAGGCGCGGCTGGAGCATCCGAAGAGAGAAAAGGAGCGCGGAGGCCCTTGCCGAGGCCCCCGCAGGTGGCGAGAGCCTTACGGCAGGACGTTGCCCCAGCCGGGGTTGGGCGGGTTGCCCGCGGGGCAGCCGATGTCGCGGTACAGGAACGTCACCGAGTAGACGAGGACGTACGTGCCGCAGCCGGAGAAGTTGCCCCAGCACGGGCTCTGGAAGTCGTAGTTGTACCAGCCGACCTGGGCGCCGCCGGCGGCGTTCGTGTAGCCGCCGACGAAGATGGCGTTCTCCTCGTACTCGTAGCACATGGGGATCCACGTGTCGCAGTAGGACTGGCCCACGGCGTACGCGCCGCCGGCAGCCGTGTACACCTCGGCGCCGGTGTAGCCGACGCGGACGCCGTCGTACGTGCAGTTGTCGCCGAAGCCGGCGGAGTCGTCGTAGACGCAGGCGACGGCGACGCCGCCGCCGGCGCAGGTGGCCGCGGTGGCCGCGGGCGCGAGGCTCACGAAGGTGCCAACGAGCGCGATCAGAATGCCGATGCTGAGTGCCTTCATAGGTGGGAATACCTCCCCGCCTGGGCGAGCGCCTCGCATAGGTTTGTTACTTACGTCGGTGACACACGCCGCGGGCGCGCGACGCATACGGTCTGCGAAAAAGGCGCGACGCCCGCTCGGCGCCGTCACTCAGAGCGCGAACGCCGCTGCGGCGTCATTCCCACTCGATACGGCCGCGCCTGCGGGCACGTCCTCTCGAGCGCGAACGCCGCTGCGGCGTCATTCCCACTCGACACGGCCGCGCCTGCGGGCACGTCCTCTCGAGCGCGAATGCCGCTGCGGCGTCATTCCCACTCGATCGTTCCGGGCGGCTTGTGCGAGATGTCGTACACGACGCGCGTGACGTGCTGGCCGAGCTCGTTCGTGATGCGCGTGCTGATGCGCTCCAGAAGCGAGTGCGGGAGCTGGAAGTACTGCGCGGTCATGGCGTCGAGCGACTCGACCGCGCGCACGACGATGGTCTCGCCGTAGTGTCGGACGTCGCCGTGGACGCCGACGCTGCGCACCGGGAGGAGCGCCGCGAAGTACTGCCACGGACGCTCGGCGATCTCGCCGCGCTGCGCGGCCGCGTCGATCTCCGTCTCGACGATGTGGCACGCCTCGCGCACGATGGCCGTCCGCTCGGGCGTCGCCTCGCCCAGCACGCGCACCGCGAGGCCGGGGCCGGGGAAGGGCTGGCGCTCCGCGACGGGGATGTTCAGGTGGCGCGCGAGCTTGCGCACCTCGTCCTTGTAGAGGTCGCGCAGCGGCTCGCACAGGACGAGCTTCATGTCCTTGGGGAGACCGCCCACGTTGTGGTGCGACTTGATCGTGTCGCGCACGCCGCCGCCCGACTCGATCCAGTCGGGCGCGATGGTCCCCTGGACGAGGACGTCGCAGTCGATCTTCTTCGATTCGCGCTCGAAGACGCGGATGAACTTCTCGCCGATGACCTTGCGCTTGGCCTCCGGCTCCGTCACGCCCTTCATCGCGGCGTAGAACTCCTCCGACGCGTCGACGAAGTGCAGGTTGATGTCGAGCCCCTTGAGGAGCCCCTCGATCTGCTTCGCCTCGTCCTTGCGCATGTAGCCCGTGTCGACAAAGACGGACGTGAGGCGCTTGCCGATGGCCTTGCCGACGAGCACGGCCGCGGTCGTGGAGTCGACGCCGCCGGAGCACGCGATCATGGCCGTCTTCCCCTCCGGGATCTGCTTGCGGATGAGCTCGATCTGCTCCGCCACGAACTTCTCGGGGTTGAACACGGCCGCGACCTCTGCCGCGGCGAGAGGGGGCCCCCTTCTTCAAGCTTCGGACGGCGAAGGTTCATGGCGCGTCGCAGGGGTCCGCCGGCGTGGCCGCGCCCACGCTGGCCGTCCTGGGTGCGCTCGACGCCGCCCTCTGCTACGCCACGGGGCTCCTCGTCCTCTTCGCCGCGCCCGGCCGCCCGACGAACCGCGTCCTCGCCGCGCTCCTCGCATTCGAAGGCACCGCGATGCTTGGCGCCGGGACGGGTGCCCCCACCTGGGGGAGCGACCCCGGCTGGCGCGCCGGGATGGCGGGCCTCTTCGCCGTGTCGATGGGCGCGCTCCCGGCGCTCTACCTCCTCGTCCTGCGCGAGCTCGACACGCCGCTCGTGCGCCCCTTGCGCGCGCGCCTGATGACGCCGCTCCTCCTCGCGGCCGCGCTCGGCGGCGCGTGGATCAACCTCCTGCACTCTCCGTACCCGGACGGCGAGACGGCCGTGAACCAGCGGACGTACTTCCTCCTCGGCCTCACGAACGTCCTCGGGCTCGTGGCCGCGCTCCACGCGTGGTCCCGCACCCCCGTCGGCAGCCCCGCGCGGAGGCGCGCCCGCCTCTTCGCCCTCGCCTTCGGCGTCCGCGACGGCATCTTCGTGCTCTTCATGGTCAGCGCGATGCTCTCGCCCGCCGGCATGGGCGCGCGCCTCTTCGACGCGCCCCTCGTGATCTTCAGCCCGCTCCTCTTCGTGCCGCTCCTCGCGTACGGCATCCTTCGCGGGCAGCTTCTGGGCATCGAGCTCATCGTGAAGCGCGGCCTCGCGCGCGCCCTCGTCGTGGGCGCCTTCGTCGTCGTGTTTTTCGCGGCGAGCGAGGGCACGGAGCGCCTCGTCGCGGCGCGCTACGGCACGCTCGGCGGGATTTTCGCCGCCGCGGCGCTCGCCGTCGCGCTCGTGCCCCTGCAGCGCGGCGCGGACCGCCTCGTCGACCGCGTGATGCCCGGCGTCGAGCCTTCGCCGGAGTACCTGCAGGCGCGGAGGCTGGAGCTTTACCGCGCGGCCGTCGAAAGCGCGCACGAGTCGGGCGGCGTGAGCGAGAAGGAGCGCGAGACGCTCGCGCGGCTGCGCGCGAAGCTCGGCATCGAGGAGCGCGTCGCGGAGAGGGTGGAGCGCGACGTCCTCAGCGCCGCCGCTCCGCGCGCGTGACGCGCACCCGCGCGCCGCCCAGCCACAAGGCGCGCTCGAGCGCGAAGACCACGCGCGCGACCTTCGTGTCCTTGGGCAGGTAGTCCACCGCGCCCTCGCGGAGATAACGTTCCGCCACCGTCTCGTCGCCGTGCGAGCTCCACGTGACGACGCTCGCGCGCATCCCGTGCTCGCGCACCGCGCGAAGGACCGCGAGCCCCTCCTCGTCCGGGAGCAGGTGGTCGAGGAGGATGACGTCCGGGCGCGCATGCACCGCCTGCGCGATGGCGCTCTGCGCGTCGGCGGCCTCGAGGACGGTCCACCCCCGCTCGCTGAGCGCGCGACGGAGGATGCCGCGGAACGTCGCGGTGTCGTCGACGAGGAGCGCCACGGCGCCTTCGGGCCGCGCCGGCGGCGCCTCCTCGCGCTCGTCGCCGAGCGCGCGCGGAGCCTGCACGCGCACGCGCCGCTCCGCCGTCCTCATCTCACGCGCCATGACGAGCGCCTGCCGGAGCCGCGCGGGGGTGAGGTCCTCCTTCGCCAGGTAGTCGGCGGCGCCGGCGTAGCCGAAGCGCTCCATGACCTCCGGGTTCTGCGCGCCCGTGAGGACGATGCTGGGGGCCTGCACGTTGGCCGTGAAGAAGAGGTCCAGGAGCTCGAGGCCGTCCATGTCCGGGAGGACGAAGTCCAGGAGGATGACGTCGGGGGGCGAGGCGAGGACGCGCGTCATCGCCTCCTTCCCGTCGCGCGCCCGCTCCAGCGTCCACCCCTCGGGCCCCGCGACGCGCCGGACGTACGCCTCCATGGTGTCCGAGTCGTCGACGAGAAGGATGCGCATCGCGTCGCGACGCCCCGGAGGAAGCAAGGCTCTTCCGTCGGCGCCGCCGCCCGCTTCGAGGCTTATGTGCGATGGCGGCGCTCCAACGCCCGTGAGCGGCTACGAGCCCGTCCGCAGGCCGCGCCTCGATGGCTCGGTGCACGCGCCGCGCCTGGGCCTCCACGTGCACGTCGGGCTGCGCGACGGGAAGCTCGCGCGCGTGGGCATCAGCCACGACGCGCACGAGGGACCGGTGGCGCCGGAGGCCGCGCCCATCCTCGAGCGGCTCGCGCGCCACTGCGAGCGCGGCGACGACGCGTTCCTCGACGTGCCGCTGAGCCTCGACGAGGCGACGCCCTTCGAGCGCGAGGTGCTCACGACGCTCGTGCGCGAGGTGCCGCCGGGCGAGGTCGTGACGTACGGCGAGCTCGCGCGTATGGTGGGGCGCGGGCCGGGCGCCGCGCGGGCCATCGGCGGCGCGATGGCGCGCAACCCGCTCCCCATCGTCGTCCCGTGCCACCGCGTCGTGCCGGCGGGGCGCCGCGTGGGCAACTACAGCGGCGAAGGGGGTTGGGAGACGAAGATGAGGCTTCTCGCCATCGAGGGCGCGCGCGGCGTGTGGGCGCAGGCTCAGCTGTAGAGCGCCTCGAGGCCGCTCCCCTCGCGCACGTAGAGCGCCTCGCCCTGCGCCTGCTGGAACGAGATCTTCTGCCCGAGGACGTTCTCCTCGATCCAGAGCCGCGCCGCGAGCGTGGGCGACACGTCGAAGCGGTAGTCCCACGAGGCGACGCGCGTGAAGTTCTCGTACGTGCGCTCGGGCGCGCCGAAGCGGTGCTGCATGAGGACCGCGTCGATGTCCTCGGGGATGGGGAGCGCGGGGTCGATGAGGCGCAGCTGGATGTGCGACGGCGCGACGGCCGCGGGGAAGACGATCTGCTCGCTCGCGCCGACGATCGTGCCCGGCGGGAGCTTCGCGAGGCCGGCGGCGGCCTCCTCGAGAGGAAGGGCGGACTGGATGCCCGGCGCGGAGCTGCCAAGAAGCACGAGCGCCATCGCGAGCGCGCGCCCCTTGCCCGACATCGTCGTGAGCGCGACGACGAGCCCCATGCCCACCGTCACGTACCAGGCGGAGAAGTACCACGCCGACACGACGAGCACCACGACGCCGCCGATGAGGACGCGCCAGTCGGGCCGCTTCGCCTTCGCCGGAACGAAGCGCCGCTCGACGCCGCCGCCCGCGGTGCGCCGCTCGGTGATATCATACTGCGTGTTGTACGCGAAGAGGCCCAGAAGAAGCGGGACGAGGCAGAGGAGCAGGAACGCGATGAGCCGCTCGAGCGAAGCGTGCCCCGCGATGGGGTGGAACAGCTCGAGGAGGAAGAAGGAGCCGACGGCGAGCGCGAACCACGCGTGGTGGGAGCGCGCGATGTGCTCCGACTTGACGTCCGCCCGCGGCTCCTCGAAGCGCCAGTGCGGGAGCACGAGCCAGAGGAAGGGCACCATCGCCGGCGTGAGGTAGCGGATGTTGTCGAAGTCCATCAGGTTGCGCGCTTCGGTGAAGTAGAAGCTCGTGGTGAAGATGGCTCCGGCGAGGAGCGGGAGGAGCGTCGCGAGCCAGAGCGCGTCCGTCCGCTCGCTGCGCGGCGCGCGGATGGCGTCGCCCACGCGCAGCGAGAAGGGGAGCGTCACGACGAGGAGGAAGGCGCCGACGAAGGCGACCTTGAGCGGGTAGAGGAGGAACCAGCAGTGCGCGCCGGTGCCCAGCGCCGAGATGTAGGTGAGGCGCCCGCAGTCGGCCATCGTGAACGAGCGCGTGATGGGCTCGATGAGGCCGACGCCGATGCCGCCGATGCGCTCGGTGCGCGTGGCGGCGAGGACGGCGAAGACGAGGAGCATCGCGAGCGCGAGCCCCATGTCCATCTTGCTCGTGACGACGCGGCGCCAGCCGCGCGTCCACACGCGCCAGGCGCCCAGCGCCGCGACGCCCGCGATGACGAGGGGGAGCCCGAGGCTCGCCTTGCCGAGGTAGGCGAGGAACGCGAACGCGCCCGCGACGGGGAGGTACGCCGGCTTGTCGAGGCTCTTGAGGAACGCCCAGACGGTGAGCACGACGGCGAAGGCGAGAAGGCTCTCCGACATGCCCTTCGAGTCGCTCACGTAGAAGGCCGGATTGGCCGCGACGAGCGCCATCGCCGCGAACGCCTGCGTGCGCCCGAGAAGGTCGCGCGTGCAGAAGAAGACCGCCGCGGTGAGGAACGCGCTCGCGAGCACGCTGCCGAGGACAAGCGTGTGGTACGTGGGGCCGAACAGCTTCACGAGCGGCGCGACGAAGACGGGAAAGAGCGGGGGCCAGTAGCCCGAGAACTGCGGGTCGGCCGGGTCGGACCAGCGGATCCAGAAGTCGCCGCGCTCGCCGAAGGAGCGCGCGAGCATGAGGTACCACGCGCTGTCCCAGATGACCGTCGGCTGGACGATGAACGAGACGCGCACGAGGAAGGCGAGCGCGACGACGAGGAGGCAGCCCCACTCGAAGCGAGAGAGCCTCCGCCAGTCCACGGCCGCGCGAGGGGGGTCGGCCGTTGAAAACCGTTCCGATTCCGGGCGCGGGTGACGCGGCGCGGCCGCGCGCGAGCGGCGGGCCGGGCAGAACCTTGATGCCGAAGGCGCCGCGTGGGACGCGCGACATGGCGCGCCCCGACCAGACGCTCTACCCGCCGGAGCGCATCCCGCCGGGCCAGTTCGTGACGGAGAAGTTCCCCGTCCTGCACGCCGGGCGCGTGCCGCGCTTCGACCCGCAGACGTGGGACCTGCGCATCTACGGCGAGGTGGAGAACCCGCTCCTTCTCGACTACGCGCAGGTGCGCGGGCGCCCCGCGACGGAGGTCACGGTGGACATCCACTGCGTGACGACGTGGAGCAAGCTCGACACGACGTGGGTCGGCTGGGCCACGCGCGACCTCATCGAGGAGGTGCGGCCGCACCCGGACGCGAAGTACGTCGTCGCCGAGTGCGAGGAGGGGTACACCGCGAACGTGCTGCGCGCCGACCTCGAGGCGCCCAACGCGATGCTCGCGTACAAGTTCGGCGGCCGCGACCTCACGCCCGAGCACGGCTTCCCGCTGCGCCTCCTCGTGCCGCACCGCTACTTCTGGAAGAGCGCGAAGTGGGTGCGCGCGCTCCGCTTCGTGAAGGAGGACGAGCCCGGCTTCTGGGAGGTCCGCGGCTACCACAACAACGCCGACTACTGGGGCGAGGAGCGCTACTCGCACGAGGGGGAGCAGACGCTCCGCCCGCTCCCGCCGCAGGGCGAGCCCGGCTCCCCCGGCCCGAAGGACGCGAACGTGCCGCGGCGCGTCTAGGCGCGCCACGCGCGCGCGCCGAGGCTTCCGCCGAGGCTGTCATATGACCTGCATATGCCAGCAAGCCTCGTCCTCGTCCTGCCTCGGCCTCGGCGTCGGCCTCGGCGCCCGCGCGTCGTCGTCAGCCCATCGCCGGCATCGCCGCCGCCACGCGCGACCAGACGAGGTTGAAGCACCACAGCGCGTAGGTCGGGCCGAAGAGCGCGAGCGCGGCGAGGCCGGCGGCCGTCGCGACGCCCTTGAAGCTCTTCCCGCGGCCCAGGTACCGGAGGCCGACGCCCGCCGCGATGCGCACGGGGAGCGCGAAGAGGAGCGCCGCGATGCCCCAGGGCACGAGCTCGAGGAGGAGCAGGATGCCGGCCGTGCGCAGCGAGTCGCTGCCGAAGCCGTGGTCGCGCAGGACCTGCACGGCGCTCGTGCCGAACGTCTGCCCGAAGCTCCGGTCCCAGAAGAGGAACGTCACGACGAGCGCGAGGACGTACACGCCGAGGCTGAGCATGCGGAGCGGGAAGGCGCTGTTCCCCTTCGGCGGGCGCATGACGAAGAAGACGATCACGGCGCCGATGGCGATGGCCCACAGGAGGAGGCTCAGGATGGGGAAGATGCCCACGCGCGCGGGCTCGATGACGCCGAAGCCGTCGCGGCCGAGCGCGACCGTGGGGGAGCCCGTGATCGTCATCTGCGTGGAGGTCCACGCCAGCTCGAGGTCGTCGCCGCGGATGAGGTTGAACGGCCCGAGCGGGAACTCGGAGCCGCCGAAGGTGGAGGCGAGAAGGACCGTCTGGGGCGCCTGCGCGCCGCCCGCGCCGGGGACGAGCACGATGGCGCCGTTGAGGAGGCCCGAGACCGCGCCGAGCGCGTCGAGCGGGTTTTCTTGCGGCGCGTCGGCGGAGAGCGCGCGCGAGGCGGAGAGGAAGATGGCGGACGTCTCGGCATAGCGGTCCTCCTCCGCGGGCCCCAGCACGAGGCGCATCCCTTCGGCCGCGCCCGTCGCGCCGCCCAGGAACGTCGTGCGCACGCGCGCGGTGAACGCGCCGGTGGCGGTGAAGCCGACGTCGAGCGAGTCGGGGTCGTCCGTCGCGCTCGCGCCCGCGTTCACGCGCCGCGTGTTCCAGCCGGGGATGGGCTGGCCGGATGCGTCGCGCAGGGTGACGACCGCGTCGATGGGGACGAGGAGCGCCTCGCCGCCGCTCCAGCGGGCGGTGCCGGTGATGTTCTCGGAGGCGAGAAGGAAGCCGGCGGGGCGCTGGCCGCTCTCCGTCGGGAGGGGCGCCTGCGGGAGGGCGACGGCGATGGCGTAGGCCTCGGAGGTCGCGAGCTCCGCGGTCGCGCCGCCGCGGAACGACCAGAGGAGGCCGCCGGAGACAAGCTCGAGGGAGGCGCCGCGGTGCTGGATGGGGCGCGGCGTCGCCGCCGTGCGGTCCATGACCTGCAGATCGGGGATGCGGTCGAACGAGGTGCCCGCGCCTCCGGAGAGGACGAGACCGTGGCTGACGCTCCCGTCGAGGAAGATGGCGCCCGTCGCGACCATCGTGGGGGTGCCGCCGGCGGAGTAGGCGATGGAGAGCTCCTCCTGCGCCGACGTGAAGGCGGACGCGGCGGGGCTCAGCGCAAGGAGCGCGAGCAGGAAGGCTGCCAGGCGGCGAAGCATGCTGCCGGCTCACCGTGTGGCCGAGGGCTTCAAGGTTGGGGAACCGGCGCATCGGCGGAGAACGCCGACTCCCGGGCCAGGTGGAGCCCCAGGACGAGGGGGTCCACGCGCCGCTGCGCCTCGAGAAGCTCGATGACGCGCCGCGCCACCTGCGCGACGTTGTGGCGCCACCACGGGGGCGGCGCGAGGCGGGCGAAGCGCGCGTCCCGGGCGGCGAGGGCGCGCCAGGCCGCCCCCTCCGCGCGGAAGTGCGCCGTCCACGCGCCGAGGTCGTCGGCGATGCGGCAGGCGACGCCGGCGCCGCGCAGCGCCTCGATGCGCCCGCCGCGCGCGAGCGCCTCCGCCAGCCGCGGCGCGGCGTCGGCGTTGCGCCAGCCGGGGAGCGGCGCGCGGGAGGCGACGCGGGCGGCCGGCGCGAAGTAGTTCTGCGCGTGGAGGAGGCGCGCGTCCCAGAGGGCGAGGTGGCGGCGCGCCGCGCGCGCGAGCGCGTGCTCGCCCTGGGGCACGAGAGGCACGAGCACCGCCTCCACGCGCGGATCCTCGAACAGCGTCGCGAGCGGTGCGCGCGCGTCGGGGAGGAGCGACTCGCCCGGCGCCAGCGCCACGTGCACGTGGGGCGGACGACGAGGCGAGGATAAGGGTTTTTGAGCGGGGCCGGATGCGTGGCCGATGCGCCGCGGGCTCGAGCGATACGCGCCGGAGGACGGCTACGACCCCGGCCCGCTCGCGCGCAACAAGCTCACCCAGATCGTGGTGACGAAGGCGGGACTCTTTCCCGGCGACTGGGTGCTCGACGTCCAGACGGGCACGGGGCTTCTCGGCGTCAACGTCTCCCGCGCGTTCACCCGCGCCAAGGTCGTCGCGACCGACAGCGAGCGCGACGCGCTCGAGAAGGCGCGCGAGAACGCCCGCACCGAAGGGTGCGACGCGCGCATGCGCTTCGTGCAGTGCCTGCCCGACGCGCTCCCGTTCAAGGACGAGTTCTCGTTCTTCTCGACGACCGGCCTCTCGCTCGCGCGCGAGGAGGAGCCGCTCGACGTCCTCGACGAGATCCACCGCGTCACCGGCTTCTACGGCAAGGTGTACGTCGGGACGGTCGACTTGCGGAAGGCGCGCAAGGCGCCGCGCGGGATGAAGAAGTGGATCTTCACCGACGACGCCATCGCCGCGATGCGCGAGATGGGGTACGGCAAGGTGCAGATGCAGCAGGTGGCGGTGCTGCCCGACGGGGGTCGCCTCGTCCTCGTGACGACGAAGCGCTTCGACGCCGAGGGCGACGAGGACGAGGAAGAAGAGGAGTGACGCGCGTCGAGCCGCTCACCGCGGAGGACGCGGAGCGCGCGGAGGTCGCGCGGAGCTTTCTCTTGGTCCCTGGGTCCTCGGGTCCTCGGGTCTTCCCGCGAAGCGGCGCGACGTGCCAGAGAGGCAAGAGCGCCACACGGCGCCGCTCACCGCGGGGGCGCGGAGAACGCGGGGACGCGCGGGGGAGGTCGACCTCGGCCTCCGCCTCGCGCCTCGGCCTGCCTCGGCCTCGGCGTCGGCGTCGGCGTCGGCCTCGGCGTCGGCGCCTACCGGCCCGCCCCGGTCACGAGCGGCCACAGGTCGCCGCGGAACGCGAAGCCGGCCGGAAGCCCGTCCTTGTCCTCGACGAGCACGATGGGGTTCGCGCCGAGCTTCGCGGCGATGGCGCTGAGGTCGTCCTCCGGCGTCACGCGCACGAGCGGGTCGAGCGCGAGCGTGCCAACGGGCGCGAGGAGCGCGTTCTCCATCTCGCCCAGGGAGAGCGCGCTGCAGACCATGGCGTCGGTGAGGACGCCGACGTAGTCGTCGCCGCGCGCGTTGAGCACGGGGAGCGCGGGGTGGCCGTGCGTCGCCATCACCTCGATGGCGCGCTCGAGGGGGTCCATCGGGCGGAGCTCCCGCAGCGCCACGCGCCCCGCGATGCGTTCGACGAGGAGCGCGACGGGATCGGCCGCCGTCGTGCGCGTGCGGAGGACGTGCACGTAGCGGCGGATCTTCTCGTACGACATCTCCCCCTTCCCCTGCTCCCAGCGCGAGAGCTGGCCGGGGTCGACGCCGACGGCCTTGGCCATCACCTTCTGCGGCATCACCTGCTGCCGGAGGCGAGCAAGCGCGGTGGGCGAGGGCATCTCCGGCAGGCGGACGTCCGCGCGCGGCCGCAGGGGCATATTGACTGATAGTCAATCCGCTTGAAGAAATTGTTGACGTCCAGGAGCGCCGTCGGGAGACCATGGCCCTCCCCCCGTCCGCCGTGACCGTTCTCGGCCTCCTCGCCGTCCGCGGCCCCTCCACGCACAAGGACCTCGTCGACGCCGCCCCCATCCCCGCGCGCACGGTGCGCTTCGCGCTCCAGCGGCTGAAGGAGGAGGGGCGCGTGCTCGAACGGCACAGCTTCCGCGACAGCCGCCAATCCTACTACATCCTCGCCACGGGCGACGTGGCCACGGAGGCCTCGCTGGCCGCCTCCTGAGCCGTTCCTCTCTCTGCCTCCCTTCGCCCGGCGCGCGCCTCCTCCTTTTGCGCCGGGGCTTCCTTCTCCACGCGCGAAGCGCACGCCCTCGCTCCGTTCTCGCGAGCGCACGAGAGGCGCCAAGCTTTCGGCGCGCGCTGGCGCGGCGGACGCCCATGCCGCACTCCTCCATCCGCCCCTCGCCTGCCCGTGAGCCCGTCGCGCGCAAGGCCGCCGCGAAGCTCGAGCGCCCCGCCTTCCAGCAGCAGAAGACGATGAAGGCGCTCGTCTGGCACAAGCCGCAGAAGGTCGCGATCGAGGAGGTGCCGCGCCCGACGCTCGGCAGCGCGGGCGACGTCATCCTCAAGGTGACCGCCGCCACCATCTGCGGAAGCGACCTCCACCACTACCACAACGCGATGCCCGCGATGATGGACGGCGACATCATGGGCCACGAGTTCATGGGCATCGTCGAGGAGGTCGGACCCGCCGTCGAGAAGGTGAAGGTGGGGGACCGCGTCGTCGTGAGCTGCGTCATCGCCTGCGGCGAGTGCGAGTACTGCCTCGAAGGCAACACGAGCTTCTGCGACACGACGAACCCCAACCCCGCGGTCGCTGCGCTCTGGGGGCAGTCGCTCGCCGCAACCTACGGCTACACGCACTTCATGGGCGGCTACGCGGGCGGGCACGCCCAGTACGTGCGCGTGCCGTTCGCCGACTTCAACACGCTCCACGTGCCGCCGTCGATGACGGACGAGCAGGCGGTCGCGCTCAGCGACACGTGGTGCACCGGGTGGATGGCCGCGGACTACGCGCAGGCCGGCAAGCGCAGCAAGACCATCGCCGTCTGGGGGCTGGGGCCCATCGGCCTGACCGCGATGGAGGCCGCCCGCACGATGGGCGCGACCGACTTCATCGCCATCGACCACGTGCCCGAGCGCCTCGCGCTCGCGAAGAGCCGCTTCGGCGCCGAGGTGCTCGACGCGAAGGACGACAACGTCGTCGAGCGGGTGATGGAGCTCACGCACCGACGCGGCCCGGACGCCTGCATCGACGCGACCGGCTTCCGCTACGCGAAGAAGATCGGCCACCAGCTCCAGCGCGCGGGCGGCCTCGAGACCGACTCGATCGAGGCGCTCTCGGAGGCGATCAAGTGCTGCCGCAAGGGGGGCATCGTCGTGCCCATCGCGGACTACGTCGGGTATGCGAACAAGTTCCCCATCGGCGCCGTCATGGAGAAGGGGCTCAAGGTCCAGTCCAGCCAGATCCACGTCCACAAGTACTGGAAGACGGTGATGGCCGAGATCCAGGCGGGGCGCTACGATCCGACCTTCACGCTCACGCACACGGTGCCGCTCGAGAAGGCGCCCGAGATGTACGAGCGCTGGGACGAGAAGAAGGACGGCATCATCAAGGTCATGCTTCGCCCGTGACCTCGCGCGCCCAGTCGTAGTGGCGGCGCTCGTCCTGCGCGTTCATCCGGATGATCTCCGCCACTTCGGCCGGATAGTGCTGCTTCGCCGCGTACGCCTCGTACTTCGTGCGCACCTGGAGCTCGTTGGCCCGGAAGCTCGCGAGCACCGCCTTGTCGCCGGCCACCGCGCCCGCCGCCGCGACGAGCCCCTTCTTGAGCGCGCCCGTCACGTGCGGCCGCTCCTTGGGCGTGCCGCCCATGCGCTTCACGAACGCCGTGAGGTCCTTCACGTGGCGCTCGTGGTCGCGCTTGAACATCTGGAGCGTCTCGACGTGCTCCTGGTCCGTGAGCTGCGCCATCGTCTCCTCGTACGCGCCAAGCGCGTCCATGTCGAGCTGGAGGAGGTCGTTCAGGTCGTCGATGACCGCCTTGCGCTCCTTGTCGTTGAGCTGCTCCACGAGCGAGACCATGCGGCGCCGGATGGCCCGCACCCGAACAAATCGTTTCTCCCCCGAGCGCGAGAATCGCCCCGAAGCACGCGCTTTAAGCGAGCCGCCCGGCTTCCGGCGCCCATGGACGTCGAGCAGCGCCTGGAGCTCATCCGGCAGGTCGGCGAGGAGATCGTGACGGAGGACGAGCTTCGCGAGCTCCTCGCGTCGAAGCCGCGCCCCGTGTGCTACGACGGCTTCGAGCCCAGCGGGCGCATCCACATCGCGCAAGGGGTGCTTCGGGCCATCAACGTCAACAAGATGACGCGCGCCGGCTGCACGTTCAAGATGTTCGTCGCCGACTGGCACGCCTGGGCCAACAACAAGATGGGCGGCGACCTCGAGAAGATCCAGACCGTCGGAGAGTACTTCGTCGAGGTGTGGCGCGCCGCCGGCATGGACCTCGAGAACGTCCAGTTCGTCTGGGCGAGCGAGTTCGTGACGGACGAGGAGTACTGGAAGAAGGTCATGAACATCGCGCGCGACTCGTCGCTCGACCGCGTGCTGCGCACGACGCAGATCATGGGGCGCTCGGACAAGGACAAGCTGAGCGCCGCGCAGATCCTCTACCCCTGCATGCAGGCGGCGGACATCTTCCACCTCCAGGCCGACATCACGCAGCTGGGCATGGACCAGCGCAAGGTCAACATGCTCGCGCGCGAGGTGGCGCCGAAGTACGGCTACGCGAAGCCCGTCGTCGTGAGCCACCACATGCTCATGGGACTGCAGGCGCCGCCCACCGGCGAGATGGACGCGGCCGAGCGCGCGACGGCGATGAAGATGTCGAAGTCGAACCCCGACAGCGCCATCTTCATGACCGACTCTCCGGCGGACGTCGAGCGCAAGATGAAGAACGCGTACTGCCCCGCGAAGCAGGTCGAGGAGAACCCCGTCCTCGAATACTTCCGCTACATCATCTTCCAGCGGCACTGGGCGAACGCGCGCACGGGCCGCGCGGGCGAGAGCCCCGTCACCATCGAGCGCCCCGAGAAGTTCGGCGGCAACGTGACCTACGACACGTACGCGCAGCTCGAGGCGGACTTCGCGGAAGGGAAGCTCCACCCCATGGACGCGAAGAAGGCTGCGGCGCGTTATGTGAACGAGATCCTGGCGCCCGTGCGCGAGCACTTCGAGAAGGACGAGAAGGCGCGCGCGCTCAAGGAGCAGGTCGACGCGTGGCAGGTCACGCGCTGAGGCGAGGAGCCGACGCGCTCATCCCTTCGCGCCGCCGAAGCATCCCCAGATGCTCGACGCGATGAAGGAACAGCTTGAGCGCCAGGTCGCCCGCCTGCTCGAGGAGGCGGAGCGCCCGATGCGCGTCGAGGAGATCCTCCCCCATCTCGACCCCGTAATGCCGACTCCGAACGACGTCGCGGACGTGCTGCAGGGGCTCGCGCAGAAACAGGAAGTCGACCGCGAGGGGAGCTACTTCGGGAAAGCGACTCCCGTCCCGATCGACCACCTGTTCACGAGCGAGAGGCAGCGCAACGCCGCGCGCGAGGTCGTCGACATCATCCGCGGCATCGACGAGCGCAGCGGCGAAGGCGCGCGCGTGCCGGCCGTGGTCAAGGCGGCGCTCGCGCGCGGGCTGGAGGCGGACCGGGTGCTCGATGCCGTCACCGTGCTCCGCAACGCGGGCGAGGTGTATTCGGTCGGCGGCGACCGCATCCGAGTGGCCAAGGGCGGCGCTACACGCGCGACGTCATGACGACCTCGCCCGGCAGCGTCGCGCCGCCGGCAGGCAACATCACGCCGACGTTGAGCGAGGTGTTGATGCCCGTGTGCACGTCGTCGCCGAGCACGACGCCCATCTTGCGGCGCCCGGTGTCCACGCGCTGGCCCTCCTGCGTCACCTTCACCGTCTTGCCGTCGTGACGGAGGTTCGCGACAAGGGTCCCGGCGCCGAGGTTCACGCGCTCGCCGAGCACGCTGTCGCCCACGTACGAGAGGTGCGCCGCGTGCGCGCCCGCCATGAGGAGGCTCGCCTTGATCTCGCAGCCGTTCCCGACCTTGGTGTCCTCCAGCAGGACGGCGTTCGGTCGGAGATAGCAGTTCGGTCCCACCACGGCGCGCGGACCGATGTACACGGGACCCTCGACGTACGAGCCGCTCTTGACGAGGGCGCCTTCGGCGACGATGACCTTCCCCTTGAGCGTCGCCCCGGGCTCCACCGTCCCGCGCCGCTCCTCGGGCATCTCCGCGAGCGCGCGCTCGGCGGCCGCGAGGAGGTCCCACGGGCGCCCGACGTCGAGCCAGTCCTTGACCTCGACGACCTTCCAGCCGCCCGCCGCGTCGAAGCTCGCCTGCAGCGCGTCCGTGAGCTCCAGCTCGCCGCGCGGGCTCGGCCTCAGGTCGCGCAGGAGGCGCGCGAATCCGGCCGGCGCGAAGTAGACGCCCGCGTTCGCGAGCGTCGACGGCGGCGCCGCGCTCTTCTCGTGCACGCGCACCGCGCGCCCGTTCTTCAGCTCGAAGACGCCGTACGCGCGCGGGTCCGCCACGTGCGCCGCCGCGAGCGCGCCCGGGCCGGCCTCCACGACGGCCCGCAGCGCGCCCTCGGGGAGCCACACGTCGCCGTTCAGGATGAGGAAGGGCTCGTCCTCCGGCGGCTGCGCGGCCGCGACCGCGTGCCCGGTGCCGCGCGCCGCGCCCTGCGCCGCGTACGAGACGCGCACGTTCCAGCGCGCGCCGTCGCCCACGTACTTCTCGACCGCTTCGGCCTTGTAGTGCGTGACCACGGTGATATCGTCCACGCCGGCCGCCGCAAGCTGGCGCAGCAGCCGGCCGAGGAGCGGCTCGGGGCCCGCCGGAAGAAGGACCTTCGGCCTGTTCGCTGTGAGCGGGCGCATGCGCTTGCCCTCGCCGGCCGCGAGAAGGACGGCCTTCACGGCATCACCTTCGCCACGCGCGCCTTGAGCGCCTCGAGCGCACGCTCGTCCACCGCCTCGACCGTCACGCGCAGCTTCGGCTCTGTCCCGCTCGGCCGGACGAGCACCCACCCCTCGTCGAGATCGAAGCGCGCGCCGTCGAGCTCGTTAAGCTTCGCGTCGGCGAACGCCTCGCGGAAGCGCGCGAGGGTGGGCTGGACCTCCTGGGGCTCCATGCGGCGCGCGTCGCGCCAGAGCGGGTAGCGCGGCAGCGCCGCCACCTGCTCCTCCAGCGGGCCGAGCTCGGCGACCATGGCGCAGACGGTCGCGGCCGCGAGCGGACCGTCGGGGCAGTAGGAGACGCGGGGGAAGATCCACGCGCCGCTCGCCTCGCCGCCGAAGGCGCCCTGGAGCTCCGCGAGACGCTCGCTCACGTACGCGTCGCCGACCTTCGTGCGCACGACCGTGCAGCCTGAGGCATCCTCGACGGTGCGGCTCGCGTCGACGGGGCAGACGATGGTGGAGCCGGCGTGGCGACGCGCGAAGAGGAGGAGAAGCTCGTCGCCGCCCACGTAGCGGCCGGTGTGCGTCACGACCATGCAGCGGTCGGCGTCGCCGTCGTGCGCGATGCCGAGGTCGGCGCCGGTCGCGACCACGGCCTTCCGCAGCGCCGCGAGGTTCGCCTCGCTCGGCTCGCTCGGGCGGCCGGGGAAGTGGCCGTCGAACTGCGCGTTGAGCGTGACGACGTCGCAGCCCAGGCGCCGCAGGAGCGCGGGCGACTCGAGGGAGGCGGCGCCGTTGCCGCAGTCGAGGACGACGCGCAGCCGGCGGCGCAGCGGCCCGACGACGTCGAGGATGCGCGCGACGTGCTCCTCCACCGCGTGCGGCTCGTCGCGCAGCGCGCCGACCGCGTCCCACGGCCGCGACGCCGGCGGCTCGCGCAGCAGGCGCTCGACCTCGCGCCGCTCCGCGCCGCCGAACGCGCGCCCGTCGGGCGCCCACAGCTTGAACCCGTTGTCGGGCGCCGGGTTGTGGCTCGCCGTGACGACGACGCCCGCATCGTGCTTGCGGGCCGCGTAGGCGAGCGCCGGCGTGGGCAGCACGCCCGCGCGCGCGACCTCCGCGCCGCTCGCGAGAAGCCCCGCGACGAGCGCGCTCTCGAGCGCGGGCCCGGTCGTGCGCGCGTCGCGGCCGACGACCACGCGGCGCCGCATGCTGCCGACGGCGCGGCCGAGCGCGAGCGCCAGCTCGGGCGTCGCCACCGTCGCGAAGGGGCCGCGAACGCCGGAGGAGCCGAAGGTGACCTGCACGCCGCGCGAACCTCGCGGCCGCGCATAACGTTGATGCAGGCTCCGACGTACTCGCGGCGCGTGCGCGCGTGCCTCATCGTCGACGACAGCCAGACCGTCCGTCGCGCCGTCGCCGCGGCCGTGCGGGCGACGCGCAAGGTCGAGGAGGTCCACGAGGCCGGCGACCCCGCCGAGGCGCTCCAGCTCTTCGAGTCGCGCCAGCCCGAGCTCGTCTTTCTCGACATGATGCTCGCGGGCGACGCCGCTCGCGACCCGAACGGCGAGAGCGCCAAGGGGCTCGAGGTCCTGCGGTCGATGCTCGCCTCGCGCCCCGACACGCACATCGTCGTGATCACCGGGCTCCCGAGCTCGCAGCCCGACGTCGTCGACGCGATCAGCCTGGGGGCGCTCGCGGCGCTGCGGAAGCCCGTGAAGGCCGAGGACATCCGCTACGTCCTCGACAGCATCCAACCCGACAAGGCGCGGATGGACTACTTCGGTTGAGGAAGTGCTCGCGCCTCGAGACGCTCACCGCGGAGGACGCGGAGCGCGCGGAGGACGCGCGGAGACGCCCGGACGAGGAACGCCCCACTCATCGGAACTTCGAGTAGCGGTCGATCAGGGTGTTGATCGCGTCGCGCTCGGTCTTCGTGATGACGTTCTCGCCGAGCTTCTGCGTGACCCAGTCCTTCGCCTCGACGGTCGACTGGCGCGAGCCCTTGGAGAAGATGG
>DASRYU010000192.1:0-5653 GCA_035687045.1 Thermoplasmatota archaeon
CGAGTGGGGCGACTCGAGGATGAAGGCGCTCGCGCGCAAGGTGAAGTACGTCATCGTCAACGGCGACGTCGTCGACGGCATCGGCATCTTCCCCGGCCAGGAGGAGGAGCTCGCCATCGTCGACGCGTACGACCAGTACGCGTACGCCGGCGAGCAGCTCGCGCGCCTGCGCGACGACATCAAGCTCTTCGTGCTCCCCGGGAACCACGACCTCGTGCGGCCCGCCGAGCCGCAGCCGGCGCTCCCGGAGAAGTACAAGAAGCTCTTCCCCGAGAGCGTCACGCACGTCGGGAACCCGTGCAAGTTCCAGATCGAGGGCGTCGAGTTCCTGAGCTATCACGGCCGCAGCATGGACGACTGGATCACGCGCGTCGCGGGCCTGTCGTACGAGAACCCCATCCTCGCGATGAAGGAGATGATGCAGCGCCGCCACGTGCTGCCCGTCTACGGCCTGCGCACGCCCATCGCGCCCGAGCACAAGGACTACCTCGTCATCGAGACGGTCCCTGACGTCTTCATCACCGGCCACGTCCACGCGGCCGGCCTCGACAACTATCGCGGCACGACGCTCGTGAACGCGAGCTGCTGGCAGAGCCAGACGGCTTACCAGAAGATGCACGGGTTCACCCCCGAGCCGTCGAAGGTGCCCGTCTTCGAGCTCGACACCGGAAAGCCGTGGATGGTGGACTTCCACCGCGGGCCGGCGGGCGTCGACCGCATCGGCCGCAGCCAGTTCGGGGGCGCCTTCCGCCAGCCCGAGAAGATCGACGACCCCGGCGTCCTCACCTGAGGCGTCCGTCCCTTCCGATGGACATAAGTGCGGCCGGCGGCTTGCAAAAGCGAATGCCCCGCCGCGTCCGGAAGGTCACCCTCTACGTCTGCACGCTCGACGGGTCCATCCACCCGACGCGCGCGGCGGCGAAGTCGCGGGCGGCCGAGCTCGAGGCGCGCGCGAAGCCGAAGGCGGCCGCGAAGCGCAAGGGCGCGTCGTGGGTCGGGGCCGTCATGCGCGCCATCGACTCCGGCGCGAAGGACGCGCGCACCATCCGCGACAAGACGGCGGTGCCGGCGAGGCTTGTCCACCCCACGCTCTCGAACCTGCGCAAGCGCGGCCTCGTCAAGGGCGGCGCGGGGTCGCTCAGCCTCACGCGCGACGGGAAGAAGCACCTCGCCCAGCTCGTGCCCCAGTAGGCGGCGCACCCCCTTCGCGAAGGGTGCACTTCCGGTGCATCCACTGGCATGGCTTTGGCTCCGACGGGCGTCGCTCCTCTCGTGGCCGCCACCACGGGGTATTTCGACGACGCCGTGGACGCGCCCGTCGAGGACGACGCGGACGACGCCGAGGACTTCGACTTCGACCCGCCGGAGATCCCCATCGCGACCGGCCGCGGCGCGAGCGAGCGCTACGAGCAGTACTTCGCCGAGCTCGAGCGCCGCATGCGCATGGAGTACCAGCTCGCGGAGGCGTGCCGCGCGAAGGGGCTCGACCCCGAGATGCGCGTCGAGATCCCGCCCGCCATCGACCTCGCGGCGCGCGTGGAGGAGCTTGTCGGCCCGCGCGGCGTCGCCGCCCGCATCCGCGAGCTCGCGAAGGAGAAGAACCGCGAGGAGATGTCGCTCATCGTCGCGAAGGAGGCCGCCGCCGGCAAGTTCGGGCCGCCCGGCGAGCTCTCGCAGAAGGCGGCGAGCGATTCCAAGACGCAGGCGCTCGACCAGGCCATCCGCACCGGCCTCGCCATCCTGACGGAAGGCATCCTCGTCGCGCCCCTCGAAGGCATCGCCGGCGTGCGCATCCTGCCCAACGACGACGGCACCGACTGCGTCGCCATCAGCTTCGCCGGCCCCATCCGCGCGGCCGGCGGCACGGGCCAGGCGCTGAGCGTCCTCATCGCGGACGTCGTGCGCCGCGAGCTTGGCATCGGCAAGTACCTCGCGACGGAGAAGGAGATCGCGCGCATGAAGGAGGAGATCCCCGCCTACAAGGCGGCGGCGAACCTCCAGTACGTGCCCTCGAACGAGGAGATCGAGCTCATCATGAAGGCGTGCCCCGTCATGATCGACGGCGAAGGCACGGAGAAGGACGAGATCGGCGGCAACCGCGACCTCCCGCGCATCCAGACGAACCAGATCCGCGGCGGCGCCTGCCTCGTGCTCGCCGAGGGCATGACGCAGAAGGCGCCCAAGATCCAGAAGAACGTCAAGGCGCTCAAGCTCGACGGCTGGGAGTTCATCGACCAGGTCATCGAGTACGTCAAGAAGAAGGGGGCCAACGCCGCGAGCGGCGGCCACGGCGGCAAGAAGTTCACCGACCCGTGGGCGAAGGAGGCGGAGGCGGAGCGCGGCGCCATCGAGCCGAGCCCCAAGTACCTCGCCGACCTCATCGCCGGACGCCCCGTCTTCGCGTACCCGAGCCGCAAGGGGGGCTGGCGCCTCCGCTACGGCCGAGCGCGGACCGGCGGGCTCGCCACGACGGCCATCCACCCCGCCGCGATGGCGCTCGTGGACGACTTCCTCGCGCCGGGCACGCAGATGAAGGTCGAGCGCCCCGGCAAGGCCACGGCGTGCACGCCCTGCGACAGCATCGAGCCGCCCATCGCGCTCCTCGCCAACGGGAACCTCATCGAGGTGACGACGTACAAGCAGGCGAAGATGATCCGGCCGATGCTCCGTCAGGTCGTGGACCTCGGCGAGAACCTCGTCCCGTACGGGGAGTTCGCGGAGAACAACAAGACGCTCCCGCAATCTCCCTGGTGCGAGGAGTGGTGGGAGCAGCTCGTCGAGAAGACGACGGGGCAGCCGGCGCCCAGGCTCGCGACCTCGCACGAGGCGTTCAGCTTCGCCGCCGCGACGCAGACGCCGCTCCACCCGCGCTGGAACCTCTTCTGGCACGACATCAGCGTCGCGAGCATCCAGGAGCTCTCGCGCTTCGTCGAGGCGCACGGGCAGTGGGGCCCCGTCGGCGCGACGAACATCGAGCCGCACCTCTCAGCGTTCCCTGAAGCGTACTCGCTCACGCTCCCGCGCGCGCTCGCCGAGGAGCAGGGCATCAAGGAGCTTCTGGTCGAGCTCGGCGCGCTCCACGAGTGCACCGCGGAGGGCATCCGCCTCGGCCGGCACGCGTACGCGCTCGTGCGCGGCCTCGGGCTCGACATCGTCGACGGGAAGCTCGCGCGCGTGCGCCCGCTCGAGCCCGTCGTCGAGGGCTCGGTGAAGTACGCCGCGCAGCTCTCCGGCGTGCGCATCCGGCCGAAGGCGATGTTCCGCATCGGCACGCGCATGGGGCGCCCCGAGAAGGCGGCCGAGCGCAAGATGAACCCGCCCGTCCACGTCCTCTTCCCCATCGGCATCGCCGGCGGCCCGCAGCGCCTGATGGCCGACGCGGTGAAGATGAACAAGTTCGAGATCGAGATCGGCGAGCGGCGCTGCCCCTCGTGCCAGAAGTCGATGATCGTCTACCGCTGCGACGCGTGCGAGCAGCACACGGTGGCCGTCCCGCCCAAGGGGCGCCTCGAGCCCAAGCCCATCGAGCTCGCGCCCCTGTGGAACGCGGCGCTCGAGCGCCTGCGCATGGACGCGCCGGACACGGTGAAGGGCGTACAGGGGCTCGTGAGCGCGGGCAAGTTCCCCGAGCCCATCGAGAAGGGCATCCTCCGCGCGAAGCACGGGATGTACACCTTCAAGGACGCCACCGTCCGCTACGACATGATCAACGTCACGCTCACGCACTTCAAGCCGCGCGAGGCGCACGTCCCGCTCGAGAAGCTGCGCGAGCTGGGCTACACGCACGACATCAAGGGCGAGCCGATCACGCGCGACGACCAGGTCATCGAGCTGAAGGTCCAGGACATCATCGTCGCGACGAGCTGCCTCGAGTACATGCTCAAGGCGAGCCAGTACATCGACGAGCTCCTCGTCCGCTTCTACGGCTTCAAGCCGTACTACAACTGCAAGGTCAAGGAGGACCTCCTCGGCCACCTCTTCGTCGCGCTCGCGCCCCACACGTCGGGCGGCGTGCTCTGCCGCATCATCGGGCACACGAAGGCGCAGGCGCACTACGGGCACCCGTACTTCCACGCCGCGAAGCGCCGCAACTGCGACGGCGACGAGGACTGCGTCATGCTCCTCCTCGACGGCCTCCTCAACTTCAGCCGCGCCTACCTCCCCTCGAACCGCGGCGGCCTCATGGACGCGCCGCTGACGCTCACCATGCGCCTCGACCCCAGCGAGGTCGACAAGGAGGCGCACAACGTCGACGTCGCGAGCCGCTACCCGCTCGAGTTCTACGAGGCGACGCTCAAGCACCCGGGCCCGAAGGACGTCGAGAAGATGGTCGACATGGTGTCGAAGCGCCTCGGCAAGCCCGAGCAGTACGAAGGCTTCGGCTTCACGCACGACACGGCCGACATCGCGGAGGGCCCCGCCCTCTCGGCGTACAAGACGATCGGCAGCATGATGGACAAGATGACCGCGCAGCTCGAGCTCGCCGCGCGCATCCGCGCCGTCGACGCGCCCGACGTCGCGAGCCGCGTCATCGGCTCCCACTTCCTGCCCGACATGATGGGCAACCTCAAGGCGTTCAGCAAGCAGGCCATGCGCTGCACCAAGTGCAACGCGAAGTTCCGCCGCGTGCCCCTCACCGGACGCTGCCGCAAGTGCGGCAACCAGAACCTCACGATGACCGTGCACGAAGGCTCGGTCAAGAAGTACCTCGAGGTGAGCCGCGAGGTCAGCGTCCGCTTCCAGCTCGACGAATACACGAAGCAGCGCATCGAGCACGTCAGCGACTCGATCGACAGCATCTTCACGAACGACCGGGTGAAGAAGGCGAAGCTGAGCGACTTTTTCTAGGGGCCGAAGATGCAGGGGACACCTTCGAACTGCGCATTGTTCGGCTACTGCCGTTCCCCGACGAGTATCGTGTGCGGAGACCCCGCGACGATTTGCTAGCAGACTACGCAGACCCGCTGCCAGCAGAACTGATTTCGGCCGACGTGATCGTAGACAGGGCACATGAAGCGGAACTCCATCGGTTCAAGAGATTCAAAGTGGAAGGTCTCTTGCTCGACGACGAGGGGGATTGGCCGTTCGTCCTGAACGTTAGTTTGCGGGGTGCGGTGGTGATGATAAGCCTCGACAAGAAGTGCCGATGGTCGAGCTATGCCGTCTACTTCGCAATCGAGCAGGAGATGCGACGGTGGAACCATGGGCGGCATCTCTCTCCAGACTCCGCGTGGGAATCACTGCCTCTGGTCGAGGTGGCCGACAAGTTGCACCCCGTATACGCTACCGTCCGCGATCCCGCGTGGTTTCTGGACGTGCTGCATCATCTCCGAGACGATGGCCCGTTCGAGCACGTGTTCGGACCGTGGGTCAAGGAGGATGGGCGGTTCTGGAACCGTCGATCTGATTGACGCAAACGGGCGGCGTATCGTTACGCGATGTGACGCCTTAGAAGTTCCAATCTTTTACCACACCGCCGCGTCGCCATGGACGCAGCGCAGCACGCGCAGGAAGCTCCCCTCCAGCCGCCGGTCGTCGAGCCGCGCCGCCCGGATGACCTCGGCCACCGGCACCGCGACGTGCGTGTCCGGCACGTCGCCGTCCCACAGCGCGACGTGGACGTCCAGGAACGTGCGTCCGCCGTCGCGGTCGA
>DASRYU010000193.1:0-2677 GCA_035687045.1 Thermoplasmatota archaeon
CTCGCCGCGATCGTCGAGAAGGCGATGGCGAAGGACCTGGACCAGCGCTACCAGACCGCCGACGACATGCTCGAGGCCGTGTGCGCGTGGCGCGACACACGGGCGGCCGCGCCGATGACGATCGTTCCGAAGGGCGGCGGCGCCCCGGAGCGCGCGCGCGCGACCCAGCCCAGGCGGCCTCGCAGGTTCGCTCTCGCGGCGCTCGTCGTCGGCCTCCTCGTCCTGCTCGGAGCGCCGCTCGTGAAGCGAGAGCTCGCGGCCGCGCTGGGGCCTCCCGCGGCCGCCGCGTCGGCGCCGCCGGCTCTGCAACCGGCGCGGATCGCCGCGCCGATCGATCCGCCGTACGAGCCTGGCGCCGAGGGACCACCGGAGACCGCGGAGGTCCTCTCGATCCAGGACTGAGCCCGGACGCTCGCTAGGAGCCCGTAGCTCATTGGGCTGTTCGCCGGGGCGGTGGGGTCCCAAGGCCGCCCCCGGCGGCTGACGCTGGCGCGCTCTGACGGATTATAGCGAGTGGCCGCCGTGTCTGAGCCGCCTTCGGGGGGCGAAGGTCGGGCGAGTCGGCGCGCGAGCCCCCCCCTCAGGCGAGGGCCGTGCCGCCCGCCCGAAAGAGCTTCAGCAGGTTGTGGCAGAGGCAGACGATGCCCCATTCGCTGGCCGACTTCTCCAGACCGCGGAGCGAGAAGCGTCGGAATCCCATGGCCGCTTTGATCTGGCCGAAGACGGGCTCGACCAGGATCTTCCGCAGCGCGTAGAGCCGCTTTCCGCGAGGTGTGTTGAGCTTTTCGAGCATGTCCCATGTCGAGACGAGCTTTGGTGTGTCTGGCACTTGCGTGAGCTTCGCGGCGTCACTCGGGCGGACGGCGATGTACGCATCGACGCCCTTCTTCGCGCAGTAGGTCACGTTCGCATCCGAGAGGTAGCCCGTGTCGGCGGTTACGACCGTCGGCAAGGCACCGGTCGCCTCGGCGACGCGCTCGAGCATCGGCGCGAGATGATTCGCGTCAGTCGGATCGTTCGTGAGGCCGTGCGCGACCACGATCTGGTCTTCGGAGACCGCCGCCTGCGCGTTGTACGCCTGCATGAAGACGCCGTTGCGAATCATGATGCGGCTGTCGGCATCGGTGAAGTTCCGCTGCGCCTTCGGCTTGGGCTTTCCTTCGGGCGTCGTCTGTACGCGGTGAAGCGTGAGCTGGGTCGAAGGAGTGGCGCTGTCGTCGTCGTCGTCGTCGTCGTCGCGCGGCGAGAGTTTCTCCGCCGCGTCGTCCGACTTCTTCGCGAGCGTCTTCGCGGCTGCGCGCTGCCTCGAGGGAACCGTGTTGTCCGCGGCCGTTTTTCGGAGCTCCTCGGCATTGTCGCGAAGCTGCGCGGCGCGCGACTCCGCAGCCTCCTTCTCAAGCTCCAACTTCAGTTCGCGAATTCGGCGGAGCCGTGTCTCTCGGTGCCGAAGCTCCTCGGGCACCTCGTCACCGCGCGCGTCTCCGTGCTCCGCGTCTTCTGCCGCGTCCACGGCGTCGGCCTTTCGAAGGAGTCCTTCGATCTCGGCCTGCAGACGCTTCTCCTCTTCCTTCATGCGCCCGTAGCTCATGGCCTTGTGCTTACTCGCATTGGCCTGCACCTTCGAGCCGTCCAGCGCCACGTGCCCCACCGTCTTCAACCCCGCTCTCGCGCAAAGCTGGAGCACCTGCCCGAACAGGCCGGCCAAGGCCTTTCGGTGCTGCAACCGAAAGCGGTTGATGCTCGTGAAGTGCGGATGCGCGCCGCCAGCGATAACCCGGAACGCCACGTCCTCATGAGTCGCCCGCTCGATCTTTCGTGAGGAAAAGACCCCGGCGCTGTACGCGTACACGATCAGGGCCGTCATCATCCGCGGCGAGAACGGACGCTCGCCGCGCCCGTCCTTCTCCTGAATCACGTCCTCGATCGCCGCGAGGTCGAGCTCCTGGACCACCTCGAGCACGAAGTACGCGAGATGGTCTTGAGGGAGCCACTCCATCGGCGACGGCGGCAGGAGGAACGCCTGCTCGGGCGACCACGGTCGGTATTGCTTAGCCACACCTCGACGAGATCATGACCGAGGGCGCCTGTCGATCGTCCGGAGGCGCTTCGGGACGCTTTCGACGCTTCTATGAGCTACGGGCTCCTAGCGGCGAGCGTGGACGTTCGAGCGCCACCGGGATCGCGGGCTCGGTCGGGTCGGGGCGTTGTAGCACCGAAGATGCTGGCGGATTCCTCCGTGCCCAGCATTTGCCCACGGCTCAGGGACGAGTCACCACGTCTTTCGAAAGAGGAAGCTATCGAGCATCTCCCGCAACGGCTTCACGAGTCTTCGCGCGTCTGAACTAGCGTCGAGGGTCGACAAGACGGCTTCCTCCACCACTTGGGCGAGTTCTTGCGGGGACAGCTCGATGTTGTAGACGTGCGTTGTGTCATCGAGGTGCCCCTCAACCTTGAGACGGATGGTGTCGTCCGTCCGCGAGACGACCGCAACCGATTCCGCGAGGTCACCACGGCCGTGGTTCCTAAACATCCCGTGCCGATAGAGCTTCATTGACGAAGCCTAACCTGGCTCCGTCTGCCCTCCGGGGTCAACGTCTCAACGTCTTGCTCGCTTCTCGATGGCGCCTGGCAGCTTCGTCGATGTCCTCCACGACGACGACCTCGCCGACGCCATCGT
>DASRYU010000194.1:0-9919 GCA_035687045.1 Thermoplasmatota archaeon
GAGCGGCGAGGTGCCGGGTGCCGGGTGCCGGGTTCCTGGTTCCTGGTTCCTGGTTGCTGGTTCCTGGTTGCTGGACCCAGATTCGGCGTGCAGGTCGCACTCACCTGCGACTCACCTGCGACTCACCTGCGACTCACCTGCGACTCACCTGCGCGGCAGGTGCTGGGCAGGTGGCCGGCAGGTGCCCGGCACGTGCGCCGCCGCGAACCGCGCTTGCGCGCTCCGCGCCCGTCGCGACCCGCACTCGGCACTCGGCACTCGGCACTCGGCACTCGGCACTCGGCACTCGGCACTCGGCACTCGGCACTCGGCACCCGGCACTCACGGCGGCGTCTCGCGTTCAAAGAGCGTGCGGACGACGATTGTCGTGGTCGTGCGGCGGACGCCTTCGAGCGGCTCGAGCGAGCGCAGCAGCAGGCGCTCCAGGCCGCGGATGTCGCTCGTGCGCACCTTGACGAGGAGGTCGTCCTCGCCGGTGATCGCGTGCACCTCGAGCACGTCGGGGTCTTTGCGCAGCTGCTCCGCGACGGCCTCCGTGCGCGGCGTCTCGCCCTTGCGCGCGCCTTCGAGGCCGATGCTCACGAACGCGGTCATGCCGCGGCCGACCTTCTCGGGGTCGATGTCGGCGTGGTAGCCGCGGATGTACCCCTCGCGCTCGAGGCGCTGCACGCGCGCGTGGACGCTGGGCGCGCCGAGGTCCACCGCCTCGCCGATGCTGCGGAAGGAGCGCCGCGCGTCCTCCTGGAGGAGGCGGAGGATCTTGCGGTCCGTCGCGTCGAGCGTCATGCGGCCGCGAAGCGGCGGTCCCTGCAAAGCGTTGCCGAAGGAGGTGCCGCCGAAGGGGCGCCGTCGCCGAACGGAGCGCGCTCGGGGGCGGGCGCGGAACGAACAGGTGTCTGCGCGGGCGACGCAGAGGCGGCGAGGTGGTCGGACGCTGCTCCTCCGGAACGGGGCAGAACCGTTCGGCCACCGCGGCCCGGGAACGGCCCCGGCCGAACGATATGAAGGCGGATGAGCCGAGTGCCGAACGAACAAGCGGTCAGACGCGCGCAACGCTCATATCGAACGTCGGTTTCCTCGGCTTCGTCGACGCGTCGTTCACGGCGCGTCCACAGCCCCGCGCCGGGCTCCCACACGCACTAGCCTCCCAAACTCCAACAGCCTCGATTTCTGCCCGGCGCGGAGGCTCGTTTTCTTCCACTCCCAACGCCCCAGCCGCGGCCTCCGAACGTTGCCGCGCGAGCGGCGGCGATGGGTGCGGCCGAGCTCACGCTCGCGCGCGGATCGCTCGTGGAAAAAGGGGGGCGCGCCCTCCTCAGGGGCGGCGGCGAGTGCTCCCGCCGGGATTTGAACCCGGGTCGAAAGCTCGAGAGGCTTTCATGATTGGCCACTACACTACGGGAGCAGAGCGGGCGAGCCGCTGCAAGTGGGTTCCCCCATATGAACCTTGTGCACGCCGGGGGTACCTTCCCTTTCGGTCCGCGTGCGTTTCGGTACGGTGATGGTCCGGAGCGCGCCATGGCTCGTCCGGGATGCACATGCGACCCTACCACTTCGGTGAATACACGCTGTATTCGCGGGACGTCACGCTGCGCAACGACAACGGCACGCAGAGGATCTACTTCTTCGCGAAGAACGAGCCCAGGAGCGGCGAGCCGACGCAGCTGCCCAACGGCTACCGCGTCGAGGTCAGTCCCCGCACGGGGATGCCCCTCCTCCGCAAGGACCCGAACGCGGTCCACGGCGGCTGGTTCAAGCGCCTCTTCAACTGAGCGCGCCGCGCCATTCGGGGGCCGTCTGCCCCCACTCTTCTAGACTTCGTGTTCGTTTCTCCTGTCACGCCACGGTCGGCGATAGCGAGAAATACCGCCCGTGCGCATCGCACGCACCGGGAGGTCTCAGCTCCAATGCGATCGATCATCGTTCTTCTCGCCGCTTCCATGACCCTCGTGGGCATGCCTGTCGCAGCCGCCGACGAAGCCCACCCGGACTGCGAAGACGGCCAGCCCCTCGTCGGCTACCGCAGCACGCTCTTCCTGCGCGACCTGCTCGAGGGCAACCCTGCCGGTCTCTACGCCTGCGAGGGCGAGCACTGGGACGGCCAGGACACCGTCCAGGGCGACGAGGCGGCCTCGTGCACGCCCACCGTCAGCGCGGTCCCCGACGACCTCTTCGTCGCGTTCTGCCAGGGCAGCGACCCGAACGCGGCCCCCTCCCTCGACGCGAGCCAGCCCCTCGCGGTCCGCGTCGGCTCGGCGAACTACGAGGAGGCCTACGCCTCCACGAACATCGGCGGCGTCGGCCGCGCCGTCCTCTACGTCGGCCCCGAGATGACCGCCGTCTACGTCCGCGACAACACGCCCGGCAACGTCCTCGCGACCGCCGTCTCGGCGCCCGGCATCACGCAGGGCTACGTCTCCGAGAACGACTGCGACCAGGCGACGTACCAGGGCGGCGCGATGGCCGGCGACCGCACGCGCTGCGGCCGCGACAACACCGCCGTCACCGTCCAGTACGCGCGCCTCCTCCCGTAAGGCGCGCCCGTCGCGCCGGGGCGCTTCACGCGCCCCGCCCCTTTTTCCATCCTCCTTGTCATGAGAGAGCCGGAGGCATCGCCCTGCGCGCCGTCGCCCTTCTTGTCCTCGTTCTCCTGACCCCGCTCGCCGCCGCGAACGAAATGCACGCCGACTGCGAGGCCGACCAGCCGTGGATCGGCTACGCCCGCACCGACGGGGTCCGCGCGCTCGCGCGCCCCGCCCTCGCCGAGCACGGCGCGACGTTCGACGCGTGCGAGGGCGAGCAGTGGGACGGGCAGGACTCCGTCGTGGAAGGCACGACGCTCTCGACGGGGCTTGGCGCCGACCCGAACGACGCGCCGGAGAACGACCCGTTCGCGCCGGCCGCCGCGCGCGCGAGCGTGCGCGACGCGAGCGAGCTCTACCTCGCGGCGAACGTCGCCTTCGCCGGACGCGTCGCCCTCTACGCGGGCACCTGCGGCGCGGGCGAAGCGGGGCTGGAGGGCGCCAGCGCGTGCGGCGCGACGCGCGAGCTGCGCGCGGGCCTCTACTACCGGGACAACACGCCGGGCAATGCCGCGACCCACCTCAGCCCGCGCTGTCTCTTCAGCGTCATCGGCTGCCCGGTGGGCGAGTGGGACTGCGACCAGGCGACCTACATGCGGTCGGCGTACGGCGATCCGTGGCTGTGCGGGCGCGACAACACCGCGTTCGGCATCGGCCTCCGCCTGCTCTAGACTTTATGGCGCCGCCTCGATGAGGGGCGGCCCGCGTCGCTCGGGCGGAGGCAGGCCGATGCTCAACCCGCGCCAGCGTGAAGCCGTCGAGCATGCCCGGGGGCCGCTCCTTGTCGCGGCGGGCCCGGGGACGGGGAAGACGCGCGTCATCACGGAGAAGGTCGTCCACCTCACGACGACGCTTGGCCACCCCGCCGACGCCATCCTTGCGCTCACGTTCACCGAGAAGGCGGCGGAGGAGATGGCGGGGCGCATCCGCGCCGCGCTCGCGGCCGCCGGCGTGAAGGGGCAGCCGACGGTCAGCACGTTCCACGCCTTCTGCCTGCGCCTCGTCGAGGAGCACGCGAACCGCCTCGGCTACGACCGGCCGCCCAGCCTCCTCGTGGGCCCGCTCTACACGCAGTTCGTCGCGGAGCACGTGGACGAGATGGCGACGGAGCACACGGACCTCGTCGGCAAGGTGAACCGCTTCGCTTCGGAGCTTGCGGCCTTCGCGAGCCTCTGCCACGACGAGCGCCTCGTGGACGAGGACCTGTGCGCCGCGGTGGACGCGTGGATGGCGAAGGAGGTCGCGCCCAAGGACCGCGACGCGGCGCTGCGGGTGCGCGACCTCGCGGCGAGCCTGCCGCGCCTCCTCGCGCTCCAGCGCGCGAAAGGCGTCGCCTCGTACGGCGACCTCATCACGAACGCGGTCCGCCTCCTGCGCGAGAACGACGACATCCGCGCCGCCGTCCAGGCGAAGCACGCGTACGTCCTCGTCGACGAATACCAGGACAACAACAAGGCGCAGAGCGAGCTCGTCAGGCTCCTTGCCGGCGGCCACCGCAACGTGTGCGTCGTCGGGGACGAGGACCAGAGCATCTACCGCTTCCGCGGCGCGCGCGCCGGCATCATGCACGCCTTCCTCCAGGAGTGGCCAGGCGCCCGCGTCGTGACGCTCGAGGAGAACTACCGAAGCACGGCCGCCATCATCGGCGCGTCGCAGGCGCTCGTCGCGCGCAACGCCGGCCGCGCGAGCGACAAGCGCCTCCGCCTCGCGGACGCGAGCGAAGCTCGGGGCCCGGCGCGGGTGCGCCTCGCCCGCGCGGACACGGACGCCACCGAACGGGCGTACGTCCTGCAGGAGGTGCGGCGCCTGGTGCGCGAGGGGCGCGCGGAGGGCGACATCGCCATCCTCGTGCGAAGCCTCGCGCACGCCGCGCCTCTCGTCCAGGAGCTGCGCCGCGCGGGGGTGGGCGTCGAGGTGGTCGGCGGTGGCGGTCTCTTCAGCAACGCCGCGGTGCGCGAGGTGCTCGCGTGGCTCAAGGCGCTCAACGACCCCGAAGGGGACGAAGTGGCGCTCCACCGTCTCCTGCGCATGCAGGGGTTCGGCCTCTCGCACGAGGACCAGCGCGCGCTCGGGCGCCGCGCGCGCGACGAGAAGGTGCCGCTCATCACCCTCGTGCAGCGGCTGCGCAAGCCCTACGCGCGCCTCGATGGCCTGAGCGGCGAAGGGCACGCGCGGCTGCGCGGCTTCCTCCAGCTCCACGAGCGCTTCCTCGACGAGGCGCGCCCGCAGGGGCGCCCCGACGTCACGGGCCTCATCCTCGAGGTCCTCGACCTCACCGGCATCGGGCGCCGCCTGCGCCCCGACGACGCTGCGGGGCGGCAGGGGCTCGCCGCGCTCGGCGGGCTTCTCCAGGCGGCGGAGAACTACCAGGAGCACTACCCGTACCCGAGCCTTCACGGCTTCGTGCGCCACCTCGACCTCCTCGAGGAGCTCGGCCACGACGACACCGTGGGGCAGGCGTCGAACGACTCGGGCACGGTGAAGGTGATGACGGTGCACCAGAGCAAGGGGCGCGAGTTCCCCGTCGTCATGGTCCCGAGCCTCGAGCGCTTCCCGCCGGACAACCGGCGCACCTGGCACCGCAAGTTCCTCGACAGCCTGACGCTCGACGGCGTCGACGTCGACGCGGTGCACGTCGAGGAGGAGCGGCGCGTGCTCTACGTGGCGGCGACGCGCGCAAGAAGCGAGCTTCTCCTCACCACCGCGCGCGCCCGCGGCGGCAAGCCGCTCGAGCCCAGCCTCTTCGAGGACGAGCTCCTGTGCGAGCACGTCGAAGCCGTCGAGGTGACGTCGAGCACCGTGGAGCCGCCGGGCGCCGTGGCGGACGCCTACCGCACGCGGCGCCAGATGGAGGCGCGGCTCACCTACCTCGTGAGCCGCCTCGGCTCGCACGCGGAGGGGTTCGACGTCGAGGCGGCGATGGCCGAGAGCATCTCGCTCGTGGGCGGGCTCCTCTCCGAGGGCGCCGAGGGGGGCGCGGAGGCCGTGCAGCGCGTGCTCACGAAGTTCGGCATCCCCGTCCCGCCGGAGGTGCGGTATCTCCAGCCGGACAAGCCCAAGGGGCTCGTCGGGCCGCTCTACCTCAGCGCGAGCTCGCTCAACCTGTACGAGGATTGCCCGCGCCAGTTCTACTACAAGCAGGTCGTGCGCATCCCCGAGACCGCCGGCTTCGAGGCGCGCCTGGGCACCGCCATCCACGAGGCGCTGGAGCTTTTCCACAAGCGCCACGCAAGGCCGGACCCCTCCCACTACGACGAGCTCGTCGCGCTCTTCGAGGAGAAGGTCGCCCAGGTGGAGTTCCGCAGCGAGCGCGAGAAGAGCCAGGGGCTCGAGCACGGGCGCGAGATGCTGCGCCTGTACCTTCGCGAGGAGGCCGAGCGGGGCGTGGAGGTCGTCGAGGTCGAGAAGGAGTTCCGCGTGACGCTGGGCGAGGACGTCGTTCTGGCGGGGAAGATCGACCGCCTCGACCGCCTGCCCGGCGGCAGCATCCGCGTCGTCGACTACAAGACCGGGCGTCTCAAGTCGCGCCCCGAGTACCTCGCCGAGTTCCAGATGCCCATCTACGCGTGGGCCGTGCAGGAGCAGCTTGGCCACCGGCTCGACTCCGTCGAGGTCATCGGCCTCAAGGAGCTCAAGGAGACCGCGAGCGGACGCACGCTCCAGCGCCAGGTCCTGCCGTGGGAGGACGGCACGCGCTATGCGCTCACGCAGGAGCGCATCGAGGAGGCGAAGGGACGCGTGGCCGAGATCATCCTCGGCATCCGCGACGGCCGCTTCGACGCGCAGCCGGACGAGCGCCGCTGCGGCTGGTGCCGCTACCGCCTGCTCTGCGGCAACGCGTGGGGCGTCGACGGCGAAGGGTGAGGCCCTCGGCACGCCCGCGACGCGTGCGTCATTGCCCCGCGGCGTGCCACTTGCGCACGTCGAGCACCAGATCGTGGAGGCGATCGAGGGCGATCTCGATCTCGAGAAGGTGCGCCTCCGTGGTGGCGCGTCGGCCCGCATCCGGCTCGTCGCGCAGATGGAGGCGCAGGAGGTCGCCGCGCGAGCGCACGATGGTCATGGCCGTGCGGAGCTGGTGATGCGCTTGCTCGAGGTCCGCGCGCGGAACGAGGATGACGAGGGGGCGGGGGAAGCTCGCGCCGATCGGCAGCATGACGGGCATCGGAGGGAACGCGCTCATCGGATCATGCCCTGAGTGGCCGTGCGACGGTAAGTAGCGGGCGCTGCACGAGCATGTTCACCCGGATGCGTACGGCCCGCAGCCGGCGCTCGCCGCGAGCGCGCGCGAGGCGCAAAGGTTGTGTGGCGAAGCAGAAGCTCCGCGGGAGGTGGAGCACGCCGCGTCGCAAGAGGGGCTCATGGTCGCCGTCGCCGCGGCGGGAAGCGTCCCGGTCGTTGCGCGCCGCGTCGATTTTCCTTGCTCCCTCCTCGGGTTCACGCCGCCCCCCTGCAACGTGCAGCTGACGTTCCTGCCACTCGCCGACCACTGGATCCTGGTCGGCCTCTCGGCGCCGGGGCGCCCCGCGCAGCTCGCGCGTTGGCTCCAGCCTCACACGCGAGGCGAGATCAACGTCGATCCGGGCCTCTCGCCGAAGATCCTGCGGGCGCGCTTCGAGACGCTCCCGGCGCCCTGGGCCCGTATGCTGGCCGACGTCTTCGTCATCTTCCTCGAGCTCACCCCCGAAGGAACGGCTTCCGTCTTCATCGAGGATTCGCAGGAGCGCGTCGACCTGTTCGTCGCGAGCCTCCAGGTGGACGACAAGGTGAGCCAGCGCGACGTCCTGCCCGCGAACGAGTCGATCGAGCTCACGGCGCGGCAGCTGGAGGTCCTCGCGCTGGCGGTCGCGCTGGGGTACTACGAGACGCCGCACAAGCTCAACCTGCGCGAGATCGCGGAGAAGCTGAAGATCAGCGTCGGGGGCCTTTCCGAGCTTCTTCGGCGCGGCGAGTCGCTCATCATCACGCACTACATCGACTCGCTGTCGCGCTCCCGATGGCACGAAGCGACGGACCTCGGCGCGTAAGGGCACCACGCACTCCCGCGCCGCCGAGTGTTCGCTCCAGCGCGTCGAGCTTGGGCGGCGGGTTCATTCCTCAAGCACGAACTCGCCGGCCCGGCGCGGCGCGCCGTTCACGAGGAGCTCGAGGCGGTGCACGCCGGCGTAGTGCGTGCGCGTGGAATGCTGCGCGAGCGAGAGCGTCTTCGAGAGCGTCGTCGTCGCGCGCGGCTCGAGCCTCGCGTCCGCGAGCTTGAACGTCTTCGGCGACGTCTTCCCTCTCGCCTTGACGAAATGGACGCGCAGCGCGAGCACCACGCGCGCCGGCGCGGAGCTCCTGTTCGTCAGCGTCACGCGGACGCGCACCTTCCCGCCGATGCGCACGCGCTTCGGCTCGACCTCGACCTTCGCGCGCACGTCGGCGTCCGCGTCCCCGCCCGCGAGCCGGATCGCCTCCGGATGCCCCGCCTTCACGAGCGAGCGCAGCGCGTGCCGCACAAGCCGCGTGCGCTCGCGCGAGGCGCCCTCCAGCCACCGCGCGCACGTGGCCAGCGCGACGTCGGGGTGGTCCTTCGCGATGTCGTTGAGGTTGTTCGCGACCGAGCGGCGCACGTACTCGCTCGGGTCGTCCTTCAGGCGCTCCAGGAGCGCGAGCACCGGGCGCGGGTCCTCCTGGAAGCCGCGCAGCCGCGGCGCCCACGGAAGGCGGGGGCGGGTACCCTCCGACACGAGGCGTCGGACGTGCTCGTTCGGATCGTCCACCCACGCCCGCAGCGTCTCCATCGTCGTCGCTGGGTGGCGCTCGAGGAACGGCCGGATCGCGAACTCGCAGCTCGTGCGCTTCGTGATCTCCCGCATCGCCGCGAGCGCGAGGTCGGGATGCTCGAGGCCGCGCAGGACCACCGCCTCCGCGTGCGGGTGGTGATGGAACGCCTCCATCCCGTGGCCCGTCGCCGAGGCGAGCGGCGGCCCGAGCGCGCGCAGCAGCACCTCCAGCGCGCGCTCGTCCTCGCGCGGCAGCGCCTTCGCCATCGCGCGGGCGATGTGGCGGCCGCGGTCGAGAAGCTCCAGCCCCTCCAGCCCGGCGCTCGCCTCGGCGACGAACGACGCGCGGGGGAAAGGAGGCCACGCAGCCTGCAGCTCGTCCGCGATGCGCCGCACGCGCGCGGCGTCGAAGAACGACTTGAGCGGCTCAGGCATGGCGTGGGGTCTCCGGGCGCCGCGTCCGCTCGGGCACCGGTTCCCCGGACGATGGGGCGCCGCTTCAAGCCATGCGCGCACGCGGCGGGGCGTTTCGGCGCGAGCGCGCCTCGCTCACGCTCCGGGCCCCGCCGCCGGGGGCGGGCTCACGCGCGCGGCGACGTCGCGCCAGTGGGCGTCGCTACCGTACAGCTTCTCGAACTCCTTGCGCGCCTGCGCCTTCTTCCCGCTCGACTCGTAGCTGACCGCGCGCCAGTACGCCGCTTCCTTCAGAAGGTCGCCCTCCCGCCCCTTCTTGCGTCGCAGCGCCTCGCCGAAGCGCGGGATCGCCGCCTCGTGGAGCCCCTTCGCCGCGAGCGCCCGCGCGTGCAGGATGACGAGCTCCAGCGTCACGTCGTCCTCGCTTGTCGCGCCCTGCGCGCGCTCGAGGACCCCATCCCACTGCCCCGTGGCCGCGTAGAGGTCGCACAGGCTGAGCCTGACCACCGGGTCCGCGTCCGCCTCATCGAGCTCCTCGAGAAGGCCGATGGCGTCGGCCGTCCGGCCGAGCTTCTGGTACACCTCCGCCAGCACGAGCGCCGCGCCGAACTCGTCCATCGGTACGCTCGCGCGCGTGAACTCGGTGACGCGGAACTCCATCGTCGCCTTGGAGAGGTACTTGTCGTGGAGCGCGCGCGGCAACGGCTCCTCGCTCAGCACCACGCGCTCCAGGGCCGGGAGAAGGTCGGCGCCCGTCTCGTCCGTGTTGTAGAGGATGCTGCACGCGAGAAGGCAGGGACCGAGGTCCTCGTGCAGGATCGGACGCAGGTGCGCGAGCGCTTCCCCGCGGTCCGCGCGCTGGTACGCGTTGATCCCGCGGACGAACTCCTTCTCCACGCGGCTCGCGAAGAGCGGCGCCTTGACCTCCGCAGCGACCGTCGACGCGCTCGCCTGCTTCTGCGCGCGCTTGGCGCCTGCACCTCCAAGTCGCTTCTCGTAACGCAGGCCGCTTCCCGGAACGCCCACGCTCGCGCGCGCCCCCCGCGGCCCGACGCTGATGCGCCCGCCGCGGGTGCCGGCGCTGATGCCGACGCCGCTCTTGCTGATGTTGAGCCGTACCCCCTTCCCCAACGAGATGCGCTTGCCGAAGCGGAGTCC
>DASRYU010000195.1:0-6103 GCA_035687045.1 Thermoplasmatota archaeon
ACGTCCGCATGCCCTGGGACGCCGCGCCCGCGGAGCCCGCGGCCGTCGCGGCGCCCGCCGCGGAGCCCGAGCTCATCCTCGCCGCGTCGGAGCCGGAGCCCGAGGTGGCGCACGCCGACCCCGCGCTCCCGTGGGACCTGAGCCTGAGCGCCCCCGAGCCGGAGCCCGTGCACGTGGAGGCGGCGGAGCTTGCGGCGATGCCGTGGAACCTGCACCAGGAGCAGCACGAGCTCCTGCCGGCGGGGCGCCGGTCGCGCATCGTGCACGCGCGCCCGACGGCGATGGCTCAGGATTGGGGGCTGCCGTGGCCTCGCCCGGCGGTGCCGACGGACGGCGTCGCCATCGCCGACCCGCGCCTCTGGCACGCGCAGGAGCGCCTGGGCATGGTGCGCGAGGACCTCGACCGCATCGGCGCGCCAAGCTTCGGCGCGGTGCGCCCCGAGGGGAGCGCCTGGCTCAAGCGCCTCAACGAGTTCGGGGCGCCTTAGCTCGAGAAGAGCCTCGCCGCCTGCCAGCGCGCGCGGCCGACCTTGTCGTCGGGCGAAAGAAGCCCGAGGCGGCGCGCGAACTCCTCTCCTTTTCCGTCCTCGCTCGCCACGATGAACGCTTCGACGTGGTCGAGCGAGGCGCCGATGATCTCCAGCGCCGCGAGGCTCAGGCCCGCCTGGCGCGCGTGGTGCTCGAGGAGGTCGACCATCGCGCGGGGGATGTCGCTGCCGTAGCGGACGGAGAGCATGGGAACGGCTCCTGAGTCCGCGTGCGACGCCTGAACCCCGTCGGCGCCGGCCAACGTCCCGACGGCCTGCAGGGACCTGGCGCCCCAGGGGGCGTCGCGGAGGCCACCTGGACGGGTCCGCATCGCTAGAGGCGGCCGCCCTTCTGGAGGGCGATGAGGTCCTCGGTGGAGAGCTTCTCCCCCTTGCGGAACTTCTCGAAGATGTCCTCGGCCTCCGCGCGCTCGGCGGCGGTGGGCGCGGCGTCGTGCCGCTCGCGCGCCTCTCCCCGCTCCTGCATCGTCGTCCCGCGCAGGGCGTGGACGACGCGGTCGAGGTCGCGCGCGCTCTGGACCGTCTCGATGTACTCGCGGTGGACGCGGTCCGCCTCCACCTTGCTGCGCACGAAGTCCTGCTGCGCGGCGTCCGCCTGCTTGCGCAGCGCGTCCGCCTCCGCGAAGAGCTTCACCATCGCGTCGTGCTCGCCCTGCGCCTCGTTCGCGAGCGCCGTCACCTGCGCGTGCGCCTGCTCGGCCGCGGCCTTGGCCGCCTTCATCTCCTCGTAGGCGGCCTTCGTCTCCGAGCTCTCCTGGTAGGAGGCCTCGCGCTCCTTGAGCTCCTTGAGCTTCGACGCGATGAGCTCGATGAGCTCCTTCTCCTTCTTGGGCGAGAGGACCGTCGTCTGCTGCTGGTACTCCAGGTGCTTGATCTCCGCGCGAAGCTTCGGGATGGGCGTCGCGCCCTCGGGGCCGCCCTGGCCTCGGTCGCGCCGGAGCGCCTGGAGCGCCTCGACCTTCGCGTGCGCGACCTTGTTGAGCTCGTCGCGGGCGGCCTTCGCCTCGCGCACCTTCTGGTTGTTCGCGTCGCGCTTGGCCTTGTGCGCGTTCGCCCGCTCCACGAGCCCCCGCACCTGCGCGTTGAGCTCGTCGCGCCGCGCCGAGTGCCGCTTCGTCTCGTCGTTGAGCTTGTCGCGCTGCTCCCGGAGCCGGTGCGCCTGCTGGTTGAGGCGCTCGCGCTTCGCCTGGAAGCTGTGGACGAGCTCGTTGCGCTCCATGCGGCAGTCGGAGAACACGTCGAGGAGCGTATAAGAAGATGACGTCGAAGAGCGAAGGGTGAGCGAGCGCCGCCATCGGCGTCAGCCGGCGGCGTGCCGGGCGAGGCAGGCGGCGACGGTGTCGCGCATCTTCTCCTGGAACTCGCGCGCGTCGAGCGGCTTCGTGACGTACTCGTTCGCGCCCAGCTCGCGCGCGCGTTCCAGGTCCAGGCGGTTCTCGCTCGACGTGAGCATCACGACGTGGAGGTGCCTGAGCGCGGGGTGGGCGCGGATGTCGCGCAGGAGCTCGAAGCCGTCGCGCCGCGGCATCTTGATGTCCAGGAGCACGAGGTCGGGCGCGCGCCCGGCCTGCAGGCGCGCCCACGCCTCCTCGCCGTCCTCCGCCACGTCGAGCGCGATGCGCCCCTCCGCCTCCAGCCCGCGCAGCGCGCGCTTCGTGAGGAAACGGTGGTCGAAGTTGTCGTCGACAAGGAGGACATTGAACGTCATGCGCGTCCTCCTTGGCGACGCGACGTGCGCCGCAGCGCGCGGCGCAGGTCGACAAGGAGGACATCGAACGTCATGCGCCTCCTCCTTGGCGACGCGACGTGCGCTGGGGGAGCGCGACGTGGAACGTGGTGCCTTCGCCCTCGACGGAGTCGAACCAGATGCGTCCGCCTTGCGTCTCGGCGATGCGCTTGGCGATGGCGAGCCCCATGCCGGTGCCGCCGGGGTCGTCCATGCCCGGCGTGGGGACGCGCTGGAAGATCTTGAAGACCTGGTCCGCGTGGCGCGACGCGATGCCGCGGCCGTTGTCGCGCACGTGGTAGACGATCTCGTCGCCCGTCTTCTCGCCCCAGACGCGCACGACGGGCGCGCGGGCGGGGTGGCGGTACTTCAGCGCGTTGTCGACGAGGTTCGCGAAGAGCTGCGCGAGGCGCTTGGGCTCGGCCTCGACGGGCGGGAGCGGCCGGTCGACGTGGAGCTCCCCGCGCGCGTTCGAGAAGCGCCCCGCCATGCGCGCGGCTATGTCCGTGAACAGCTTCGCCATGTCGATGGGGCGCGGCTCCTCCTGCGTGCGCCCGATGCGCGAGAGCTCGAGGAGGTCGAGGATGAGGCTCTCCATGAGGGTGGCGTTCGTGCGGATGCGTTCGAGGTACTGCGCGCCCTCGCCCTGCAGGAGCTGCGCGTAGTCCTCCTCGAGCCCCTGCGCGTACCCCTGGATGCTGATGAGGGGCGCCTTGAGGTCGTGCGAGACGCTGTAGAGGAACTGCTCCATCTCGTCGCTCTTCTGCGTGAGCTCGCGCGTGCGCTCGGCGACGCGCGACTCGAGCTCCGCCGCGTGCTCCTTGAGCCGCGCCTCGAAAAGGGAGCGCCGGATCCCCACCGCGAGCTGCGACGCGAGCGCGTCGAGCACCTCGCGCTCCTCGTCCAGCGCGTGCCCCTCTCCCGCCACGACGAGGACGCCCAGCACCTCGCCGTGCTCGACGAGGGGCACCGCGAGCGCCTCTTCGCCGTCCTCCGCGCCCCGCGCCGGCTGCCCCTGGGCGGCCGCGCGCGCCGCGAGCGCCTCGAGCGCATCGCCGCCCGCCGGGGGTCCCGCCCGCGCGGCCTCGTGGAGCTCGCCGCCGCGCGCCAGATAGAGCGCGCCGCGGGAGAGCGGGCCGCCCGCAAGGACGCTGTCGAGGCCGCGGCGGGCGAGCGCGTCAAGGGCCGTCTCCTCGCTCACGAGGCGCGCCATGTGGAACGCGCGCTCGCGCAGCGCCTGCTGGCGCCGCTCCTCCGTCACGTCGTGCGCGACCGCAAGCACGCGCGCCGGCTCGCCGGCGCCGTCGTAGATGGGCGTGAAGTTCGCGACGACGGCGCGCGTCGCGCCCCCGGAGGCGACGAGGCGGAGCGGAAGGCGGAGCGTGGGCTCACCCCGGGAGAAGACGCGCGCGATGGCGGCGCGGAAGGCCGCGCGCTCGTCCGGATGCACAAGCTCGGCGGCCGGGGCGCCAGGCCCGACGCCCTGGCCGAGGACGTGGCGCATCTGCGGGCTCGCGAAGGAGAGCTCCCCGTCGGGCTGCACGGTGAAGATGAGGTCGCTCGCGCTCTCCACGAGGCTGCGGTAGCGCGATTCGCTTCGACGCATCCCTTCGAGCGATTCCGCGATGCGGTCGGCCATCTGGTTGAAGGCGCGCGCGAGCTCGCCGATCTCGTCGTCGCCCGAGACCTTGAGGCGCCGGCCGAGGTTGCCCTCCGCGAGCGCGCGGGAGGCCTCCGTGAGCTCCTGGACCGGCGCGACGATGCGGCGGGCGATGGCGACGCTCGCGAGGAGGATGGCGCCGACGAGAAGCCCCGAGAGGCCGATAAGGACGCCCGTGAGCTGGCGGAGCGCGCCGTACGCGACGCTCGTGGGGACGGAGTCGACGAGGACCCAGTTGAGCCGGTCGATGCGGGCGAAGGAGCCGAGCGCGCGCTCGCCCGTCGCCGGGTCGTCGTACTCCACGTATCCCGCCGCCTCGGCGCGCGCGCGGCGCACGGGCGGCACGTCGCTCCAGTCCGGGCGCGCCGCCTGCACATCCTCGTCCGAGTGCACGAGCACGCGGCCCACGCCGTCGATGAGGTAGATGTCCTGCTCGCCGGCCGCGAAGGGCTCGAGACCCGCGGCGAGCGCGAGGAGGCTCACGTCGCCGACGAGGACCCCGCGCAGCGTCTGGTCCGCCATGACCGGCGACGCGATGGGCAGGACGGGCTCCCCGATGCGCGGCACCTGGAAGACGACGGTCTGCCGCTGCGTGCGCGTGACGTCGACGGCGGCCGCGTGGAGCTGGTCGCTCATCGCGTCCGCCATCTGCGTCGGCCACACCGCGAGAAGCGTCCCGTCGGGGTCGTAGAGCGCGACCGCGCGGAAGATGTGCGTCCCTTCGTAGGTGGCGCGCTCGCGCAGCGCCTGGACGTGCTGGAGCTCCGCCGCCCGGTCGTCCGCGGCGAGGGCCTCGCGGAGCGCCGGCGCGCGCGCCTCGCCCTCGAGAAGGCTGCGCGCGTTCTCGACGTAGACGTCCACGAAGCCGGCGGCGGCCTTCGCGGCGGCGCCGTTCGCGCGGCCGACCTCGTCCTTGAGCGCCTCCTGCGTCGCGTTGAGCGCGAGGTAGCTCATCGCAAGAAGCGGCACCGTCGCGATGAGCGCGAAGACCAGGAACATCCTGGCCTGGAGGGACCGCACGCTCTTCGACGCGCATCCCGGATGTATGAGGCCTTCGCTCGGGCCGGGACGCGCGCGCCGCGGCTCCGCGGGCCCTACCGCGGCCGCCGGGTCGTGAGCGCCGCGAGCGCGAGGACGGCCAGGAGGGCCGCGAGCGCGGGGCCCGGCGTCTGCGTGGTGGGCTCGGGCGGCACGACGGGGCTCGCCGAGGCGAGCGTCGCGTGCACGTACGTCGCGTGCTCGAGCGCGCTCCAGGCGATGATGATGATCCCGAGGTCCGCCTTCCCCTGCTCGTGGAGCTCGTTCGTGTAGCGCGCGCGGTCGATGGCGTCGCCGGTGAAGATGCCGGTGAGGCCGTTCCCGCGCGGCGTCTCGACGGAGGTGTTCCGCAGCTTCCGGTTCATGCCGGCGGCGGAGTCGGCGACGACGTTCTTCGCGCGCGACTCGGCGTCGCCGAAGATGGAGTGCATCTCGTAGGCGCGCGCGGCGCGCTGCTCCGCGAGCGAGAGGACGATGGAGAGGAGCGTCTCGTTGTTCGCGCGCGCCTCGTCCGCGAGGTCCGCGAGCGGCCGCATGTAGGAGGGCACGTCGCCCTCGGGCACCTGCACCGCGGCGGACGTGATGTTCGCCCACGGCTCCTCGAGGACGCGCGGCGGGAGCCCCTCCTGCTTCACCGACTCGGCGAGCATGTCCTGGGCCCAGCCGACGTTGAGGCCGGAGGTGTGCGCGGCGCGCACGAGCCCCATGACGTAGCCCTTCGGCACGCCCGCCTGCCGCGGGAACTCCTGCGCGTAGCCGTCGTAGGTGTCGACGAGGAGCCGGCCGGTCGCGGCGATGTCGGCCGCGTAGAGCGCCTTCTCGATCGTCTGGAGCGAGCGCAGCTGGGCGTCGTAGCCGTGGAGCGTCGCGCGGAAGCGCGCCCAGTCCTCCTCGGAGTCGTGGCGCATGGCGCCCACGCGCTGCTGGATGTACGCCTTGCGCTCGGCGTCGGAGGTGCGCGAGGCGTTCGCGTCGTCCATGAGCTGGCCGGTGAGCGTGAGCTCGGTGAAGGTCTCGAGGTGGAACATCGCGACGCGGAGGCGCCCCCCGGAGGAGGCGTCCTTCGCCATCGTGAGGAAGCGCTCGGCCTCCGGCCACCACGGGCGCTCCTGGGCGCCGGGCGCCACGAGC
>DASRYU010000196.1:0-23108 GCA_035687045.1 Thermoplasmatota archaeon
ACGCTGCCGGTCGAGTAGCCGCGGCAGTCATAGACGGTCGTCGTCGGCAGGCCCTTGGCGTGGCGGACGTAGAGGTCCGCGTCCGTGCGCGGGATGCGCGCGTCGCCGACGCCCGCGTCGCGGCACGTGTGCGGGTTCAGCGAGTGCGCGACCGCGCACGCCTCGTTGTCCACGCTGTTCGCGGTGGCGCACGTGCCCGGCACGTTCGCATCGGCGTTGCCGCACGCGAACGCGCTCATGTCGCCCGCGAGGAGGACCGCGAGGCCCTTGGGCGCCTCGCCCGCCTCGTTCGCCTGCGGGACGACGACCTTGTAGTACGCCATCGCGCCCTGCGCGACGGTGCCGGTGACGACGTCGCCGGGCTGGAGCGTCGGGACGACGACGCTCTGCGCGCTCAGCGTGAACGCGCCGCTGCCGCTGAAGCGCTGCACCGTCACGAAGATCGGCGTCGCGTCGTCCACGAGCGCCTCGCACGTCTCGGTCGACGAGCCGCCGAGGTAGGGGCGGCAGTCGTAGCTCGTGAGGGTGGGCGAGCTCCCCTTCTTCACGTACAGGTCGAAGTCGGCGCCGACCGTCGGCGGGAGAACGAACTGCACGAAGTCGGCGTCCGCCGACGGGTCGTGGCGGAACTGGCACTTGCCGCCCGCGATGGCCGCGATGGCGGCCGACGTGTTGCCGGCCGGGAGCGCGTGGACGCCGGGGCCGAGGCTGCACGTGGAGGTCGACTCCGCCGTGATGGCGAAGGAGCCGGAGCCGCTCGTGCGGCGGACCATCGCGTACACGCTGCCCGCGTCGCCCTGCACGGTGCAGCTGTCGACCGCCGTGCCCGAGAGCACCGACGAGCACGTGAACGTGGTCGTCGTGGGGCGCGCGCCGACGCGGAGGTACAGGTCGAAGTTGCCCGACGAGGGCGCGAGCGTCACCTTGGCCGCGTCGAAGCCGGCGGCGGCTTCGAACTTGAAGTAGCACGCCGCGCCGGCGTCGTCGGTGAGCGCCGCGGTCGCCGCGACGCCCTCCGTGAGCACCTGGTCGCTGTTGCCGAAGCTGCACGGCGAGAAGGCCTTCGCGGTGATGGCGAAGCCGGCGGTGGTGCCGGTGGCGCTGAAGCGGCGGACCATCGCGAAGACCGGCGATCCGTCATTCGGCAGGATGCACGACTCGTTGACGAGGCCGCTCGTGAAGGGGCGGCAGTCGTAGAGCGTCGTCGTCGGGAGCGCGTTCTTGCGCACGTAGAGGTCGAAGTCGGACGTCGTGAGGTTGAGCACGACGGAGACGGAGTCCTGCGTCGGCGAGGGCACGAACGAGAAGAGGCAGCTCGCGCCGGCGATGGGGGCGAGCGAGCCGACGGTCGCGACGCTGTCGTCGAGCGGCGTGACGGCGGCGCCGAAGCTGCACGACTGCAGGCCCTCGGCGCGCAGGTTGAACGACGCGGAGGCGGTACCCGCGAGCGGGCGGAGCGCCATCACGAAGAGCGTGTCGCTCGCGGTGAGCCCGCTGAGGGTGCAGGAGTCGGTCGACGTGTTCGTCGAGATGATCGAGCGGCAGTCGTACGTCGTCGTCGTGGGCGCGCTGTTCTTGCGCACGTAGAGGTCGACGTTCGCGCTGCCAGCCTGCGGCGTGAGGTTGAGCAGCGCCGCGTCGAAGCCGGACGCAGGCCACGTGAACAGGCAGCTCGCGCCCGAGAAGGTGGCGAGCGTGCCGGTCGCGTTCACGCCGGTCGAGAGCGGGACGGGCGTCGAGCCGTTGCTGCAGCCGTTGAGGCCGTCGACGCGCAGGGTGAAGCCCGCGTTGGAGGTTCCGGAGGCGGGGCGCACCGCCATCACGTACACCACGTCGGAGGCGGTGAGGCCCGCGACCGTGCACGCGTCCGTCGTGGTCGTGCCGGTGAGGATGCTGCGGCAGTCGAAGTTCGACGTCGTCGGCACGCCGTTCTTGCGCACGTAGACGTCCACGTTGGCGCCGGAGGTGGGCGTGAGGCTGAAGGTGCCGGCGTCGAAGCTGCCCGGCGTCCACGCGAAGACGCACTTGGCGTTCGCCGCGGTGCTCACCGTGCCGGTCGCGTTCGTGCCGCTCGAGAGCGGGACGATGCTGAAGCCGTCGCTCACGCAGGTGCTGACGGTGGGCTCGACGAACGCGGTGAGCGTGAAGGGCGAGGCGGTGGAGCCCCAGCGCTGCACGCGGAGGTAGTAGTCGCCGTCAAGGAGCGGCCAGTCGATGATGCACTGGTCGAAGGTGGCCGCGGTCGCGGCGCTCGAGCAGTCGTAGGGCGACGTCGTGGCGGCGCTGCCGAACTTCGCGTACGGGTCGTGGTCGACCGTCGTCGTGAGGTTCACGCGCAGGCGCATGCCGGTCGCGCCCGAGACGGCGAGGCGGTAGTTGCAGTCGGGCGCGGCGTTGCCGTTCGGGTCCGTGCCCATGACCGGCTCGCCCGCGACGATCGTGGCGGGCGCGCTCGCGTCGGGACAGTCGGACGAGGCGGCGGCGACGTCCGATTCGCCGACGGGCGAGAGCTTGTCGGCGCGCAGCTCCGGCTTCGGATCGAGCGTCGAGAACGCGCCCGCGAAGGAGACCGGGAGCGCGAGAAGTAGAGCGAGAGCCACCGAGGTAAGACGTAGGGTCGTCGTGAGTATCCTCCCCGGCTACCGAATCGCAGGCCAGCTTTAGCGGGTTCCTCACGTATCGTGTGTATGAGACCGTATGTGCCGGAGCGGCATGGCCAGGTGCCTCCTCGCCGACGCGGGCACCTCGTGCCAGCCCGGCCGCACGATGGACGTCGCCGTGCGCGGCGCGTCGGCGCGCGTGTGGCAGTCGCGGCACCGGAAGCCGGCGCCCTGCCCGATGCTCGCCATCGCGCGCCCGCAGTGGGGGCACGTCGGCGGCCCGGCGCGCCGCGGCGCCGTCGCGTGCACAAAAAGCTTCTCGAGGCCGAGCGTCGGGCGGCCGTCGCTCCCCAGGTGGATGCCGCCGCACGCGGTCACGTCGTCTCCCGGCGCGAGCGCGCGGACGACGCCGCGGAACGCGCGCGTGGGCGGGTACGCGGCGCAGCGAAGGGCGCCGGTGTCGTCCTGGATCTCCACGAGCACGGTGCCGTTGCGCTCCAGCGGCGGCGCCGCGACGCGCCCGCGCACGCGCGCGCTCTCGTGCTCGCGGCACTCGGCCGCGCGCCGGTCGCGCAGGTGGTCGTCGCTCGCCTGGTTCGTGAGGAAGAGCGTCTCGCGCGCCGGCCGCTCGGGGCCGAGGATGCGGCTCGCGCGCTCGAGCTCGTGCGGGTCGAGCCCGCGCAGCCCCCAGAGGACCGGGTCGGGCCCGCTTGGCACGCACACGATCTCGCGGTTCTCGAGGTCGTAGGAGTCGAAGGTGGTGCCGTACCCCCATTCGACCTCGCGCACCCACGCGGCGTCCACCTCGCGCGGCTTGCCCACGCGCTCGGGCGCGCGGTACGCGATCCGCTCCCACGTCGCGCGCTCCGCGGGCCACGCGAGCGCCGCCGCCGCTCCGATGATGCCGCGCCCGCCGTGCCAGCGCGCGCCCGCCTGCGCGAGGGCGGCCTCCACCTCCGCGCGCTCGACCACGCGCGTGACGGCGGACTCGTAGAGGTGCGCGGGGAGCGGCTCGCGCGCGACGACGACGCCGGGCGCGGTGGCGTCGTGGCGCTGCGCCTCCTTCTCGACGACGGCGACGACGGAGGCAAGCGCCGCGTCCAGGTCGTGCTCCCCCTCGAAGCGCAGCGCGATGGCGGCGTTGCCGCGCGTCTTCCATGGGATGTTGGGGTTGAGGCGCACGAGGCGCGGCGGGCCGGCGGGGCGCAGGCCGGAGAAGAGGGCGGCGAGGGGGTCGGCGAGCGCGGTCGTGCACCCGCCCAGGGGGCTGTCCGTGTCATCGACGCCGACGAGGAGCATCCCGGGTCGCGAGGAGGCGCCGACGCGGGATAAGCCTACGCGGTCTCGCGGGCCATCTCTTCGAGGACGGCGCTGGACGGGAGCTTGATGCCGCGCTCCTCGAAGTACAGGTCGAGCGCCTCGCAGAGGCTCTCGCTCATGTTCTTCCCCTTGAGGATCTTGAGCGTCTGCAGCTTCATGTGGTAGTGCACCGGGAGGCGCACCTTCAGGTCCTTCGTCATCTCGGTCTCATGGCTCATGCGGATCCCCCTCCGGGATCGACCGGACGTTCCCGGAGGGGAGCATGGTAGGTTGGTCGTTCGTCCGCGCCGAACAACGCGCAAGAGCGGGAAAAGGAGGCTTCGCGCCCCCTCCGCGGTTCCCGACGCGGAGGGGGCGCGGGTGAACCGGAGGTGCCTACCCGAAGGGGAGGCGGCCGGCGAGCGGGCCCAGGAGGGGCAGGGGCACCTGCGCGGGCGTCGGCATCTCGGGGAGCGGCGCCGCGCGGTCGTGGTCCTCGTGCTCCTGGTGCGCGTGCTTCGCGTCGGGCGCGGGCGCGGGCGCTTCGCGCAGGTAGTACGTGCTCGCGATCTCCACGCTGCCCTCGTAGACGCCGTGGAGCTGGAGCGCGTGCTCGCCCTTCGCGAAGTGGCGCGGCTCGACGCTCGCCCACTGGAGCATGTTCGCGCCCGCGACGACCGCGAGCGCGTCCGCGTAGGCGACGGTGCCCTTGCCGTTCGAGAGGCGCAGGCTCGAGAGCGTGCCGATGCCGTCCACGAAGCGCATCTGGAGGTCGACGGGCGCGCGCGAGAGCTCCATCGTCGCGGCCCCGCCGCCCATGTGCAGGACGCCGTGCCGGTCGATGGCGAACGTCTCCGTCTCGGTCGCGAGCGTGCGCACGGCCGGCGCCCGATCCGCGCCTTCGAGGCGCGCGAGAAGCACCTCGCCCTCGACGTGGCGCGCGTACGCGACGTACTCGCCCTTCATCGGGAGCTCGATGCTCGCCGTGGCGTTGTCGTGCGAGAGCTCGAGAACGCCGAGGAGCGTGTCGTCGGGCGCGTAGATGGCGACGACGCCGTGGAGCGGGCGGCAGTCGTCGTGATAGCTCCTGTTGCCGTCGCGGTCCTCGTCGAGCGCGCCGGGGTCGGCGATGACGAGCCGGCCGCCGGAGGCCTCGAACGCGAGCGGGATGCCCTCCTCGAGCGCGAAGTGGGCGCTCGTGGTGTCGAACGCGACGCGCTCGCGCGCGTGCGGCCGCTCGGCGGTGGGCGGCGCGGGAGGCGCGGGGCCCACGCGCGGCTGGACGGCCGGGCCCGTCGCCGGGGCGTCGATCTTGAGGCCGAGCGTCGTGAGGACCATCGAGCCCTCGAACTGCTCGGCGTGGACCTCCACGGTGTACTTCGTCCCGTCGAGCATCGACGCGTCGAACGCGCGCGTGCCCTGCAGGTTCGTCCAGACGCCGGGCGAGAACGCGGTCGCGCTCTCGTCGGTGATGGTGACGACGGCGCCCTTCGCGGAGCTCACCGTCGCGTCGAGGTCGCGCGAGCTCCCTTCGTAGAGGAGCGTCACGAAGACCGTCTCCGCCTTGAGCTCCGCGGTGATGACCTGGTCCAGCTTGCCCTGCTGGAAGGAGCCGATCTTCACGTCCTCGCGCACAAGCTCGATCTTCTGGAGGTCGAGCTTCGCGGGCGCGTGGTCGCTTGCGACGCGGACCTGGAGCGCGCCCTCGACGACATCGTAGACGTAGACGACGTAGCGGCCGGGCGCGGGGTTCGCGACGCTCGCCGCGGTCAGCGCAGGCGAGAGCGCGTAGTAGCCCACCTTCGCGCCCGCGGGAGCGTAGATGCCGATGGAGGCGGAGCCGCCCTCCGCGCCGTCGAAGCGGAACTCGATGCTCTCGGCGCCGCGCGGGACGTCGAGCCCGTAGGCGTGGCCGGGGAACATGTCGCCCTGATAGCTGTGCCATGCGCTCGCCGAGGCGCCGCCGGCGAGGAGGACGGCGGCGAGCGCCGTCGAGACGAGCGCGGCGGCGACCGCGAAGACCTTCGTTCTCTGCATGCTCAGGTTCACCGGGCGATCCAGCGGAGGCGGGGGGTATATCCAGCGTGGTCGAGGCGTTGAAACCGCGGAAAAGGCGCCGGAGACGTTTCAACGACTCGACCACCCGCCTTATTTGTCCACATTCCGCTCGGGGCCGCAGGAGTGGAGGCCATGGCCACCCGCACGACCCTCGGCATCGCCCTCGTCCTCGCGTCGCTCGCCCTGCCCGGCGCCGTCGCCGACGAGACGTCGGGCCTCCTCGGCTACGCCGAAGCGCAGGTCGCGTTCGTCGTCGCCGAGGCCAATGCGCACATCGACCTCGTCGAGTCGCACCTGTGGCCCGCCGAGGAGGAGCCCGCGCACGAGGAGCCGCACGCCGCGCCCCCGGCGCATGGGCACGCCTCGAGCCACGAGCACGGCGATCACGGCCACGCCGCGCCTGCCCCGCGCGAGGAGCCGCCCGCGCCGCTCGCGCCCGCGCTTCGCCCGCTGCGCGGCCTCGTGCCGCTCCCCGACCTCGGCGTCGGCGCGGCGCCGCGCCTCGACCTCGAGGTGCTCGCGAGGACCATCGACGAGGTCGCCCCCACGCCCGCGCCCGCGCGCGCCCGGGGCTCGCCGTCGCCGACCTCGCCGACGCGGTCGCGATGCCGCGCAACACCGTCACGTACCACCTGCGCGTGCTCGAGCGCGAGGGGCTCGTGAGCTCCGCCCGCAACGGGCGCAACCGCCTCTTCTTCGCACCCGGCGCGCTCCCCGCCCGCGCGCCCACGGAGGACGCGGCCGCCGGTTCGCGCCAGCAGGTCGCCGCGGCGTACGCGACGCTGCGGCACGAGACGACGCTCGCGATCGCACGCGAGATCGGCGCCAACCCCGGCCTCGACCAGAAGGCGCTCTGCGAGCGCGTCGGGCTCTCCCCGTCGCTCGCGCACTGGCACGCGGACCGGCTCGTCGCAAGCGGCCTCGTCGACAAGCGGCGCGAGGGGCGCTTCGTGCGCTACTACCCCGGCGCCACGTTCGGCATCGTCCAGGCCCGCTCCGCCTGAGGCGCAACGCAAGGCCCAAATCCGCTCGCGCACGTCGCGCCGCGTGGAGCGCAAGCCGCTCGTCCTCGGCGCCGCCGTCGCGGCCCTCCTTGTCGGCGCCGCCGTCGCCTACTTCGTTCTCGCGGAGCCCGGCGGCGCCGGCCGCCCGTCGCCGCCCTGCCCCGAGCCCTACTTCGCGGGGCCGGACGGGCTCGAATGCTACTCCACGACGGAGGTGTGCAACGCGCACTACACGGGCGCCGTGCGCGAGCGCGTGAGCTGCACCGTCGAGTCGCTCGACGGGCGCGGCAAGCTCCTCCTCATCTTCCAAGGGCCCGGCCGCGCCGACATCAGCGTGAGCGCGGGCGGGCGCACGCTCTACGAGCGCTCGTTGACGGCGAGCACCGCGCAGGACGTCGACGCCGTGAGCGGCGCGCGCGGCACGTGGACGCTCACGACAAGCTTCGACACGCGCGGCGGCGCGGGGCGCATCGTCCTCTACGGCTAGCGCCCGAAGAAGGGCACGCGCAGCCGCGGCTGGTAGAACGTCCAGTGGTAGACGGGCGAGAAGCCCATGTCGAGGTAGAACTGCTGGACGAACCCCTCGGGCGCCACCTGCAGCGTCACGATGTCCGCCCCGCGCGCGTCGCGGAGGGCGCGCGCCATGAGCGCGCGGGCGTGCCCCTGCCGGCGCGCGCGGCGCAGCGTGCCGACGTTGTAGATGCCGGCCACCCCGTCGGTGAAGGAGAGGAGCGTCGTGCTCACCGGCTCCTCGCGCTCGTCGAGCCCGAAGTAGAGCTTCGCGCCCGCGCGGCGCCACGCCGCCGTCATGTCGAGGAGCGCCGCGTGGAAGCGGCGCGGCATGCGGAACACCTCCATCAGGAGCTCCGTAAAGAGGGGCACCTCGTCGGCGCGCGCCTCGCGCACGGGCACCTCCGGCACGTAGCCTTCGAGCGGCGCGGGCTCGCGCGCGAGGACGTCGAGCGTCGAGGTGACGTGGTGGCCGCGCATCACGAGCTCGGAGTGCCAGCGGCTCGTGTCGTGATAGCTCGCGAGGACGACGCTCCACGTCGTGACGCGGTCGCCGAAGAAGCGCGTGGCGGCGTCGACGAGGCGGCCGACCTCGCCGGGCGGCGCGTCGAGCACGGCGGCGCGGTTCATCGTGGGCGCGTCGAGACCCGCGACGCCCGTGAGGAGCCAGCCGTCCCCGTCCTCCCCGAAGTGGCGCTCGGTCGTGCGCGTGAGCGCGTAGTACGCCGCGTCGAGGCGCCGCGCGAGCGGGTCGATGGGCCACGGCTCCGCGTCGCCCGCCTGGAGGACCACGGCCGGAGCCATCCTGCGGCCGGCCCTTAACGACTTGGGCGTGCCCGTCGCCGAGGGCGGGGGCGCCCCTTGAAATGCCCCGACGCCTCTGGACGCGCATGCGCCTCGCGCCCCTGCTCGCGCTCGCCCTCCTCGCTGGCTGCGTCCAGCCCCCGCCCGAGGAGCCCGCGCCCGCGCAGGCGGAGGCGGGCGTCGTCATCGACGCGTCGCGCCCCGACACGGCGTTCACGCGCGTCGCGACGGGTCCCGCGGCGGGTCCCGACCTCGACGCGACGCTCGACGCGCCGCCGCGCCTCGTCGCCGGCGAGTGGTGGCGGCTGCGCTTCGACTCGGGCCTCAACGGCGAGCACGTGGACGTCGTGCGCGTGGTCGCCGAGGTCACGCCCGAAGGCTACGTCATCGGGATGCCCCACGAGGGCTGGTACAAGGAGGTCATCTCGTACCACTCGCCGGCGCTGGGCGACGTCGGCTTCGACCTCTCGTACGCGACGCACAACCAGGTGTTCCAGCCGGTCAAGTTCCCGCTCGTCGTCGGCTCCACCTGGGACACGGTCTTCGCCACGATGCCCTACCGGGGCGAGGTCACGGAGGTGGACGGGCTGCGCGCGACGGTCGTCCTCACGCCGACGAACGACCCCTCGCCGATGGACCCGCTCTTCGCGCTCTTCGGGTTCGAGGCGGCGCCGATCACGCTCGTCTACGACGCGAGCCTCCACGAGGTCGCGCGATTCGAGTCCCCCATCGGCGTCTACGAGGTCGTCGAGCACGGGTACGGCTTCGAAGGGTGGGTCACCATCCCGCGCGGCGAGCACACAGCCATCGACTACGGCCAGCTCGGCCCGACGAACCCGGGCGAGCTCCCGATGCGCGAGATCCAGGTCGAGGGCGGCTTCAACCGCCTCACGCTGATGCAGGCGGTCTTCCCGCTCGCGCCGGGCGTCTACCGCGCGCGCACCGTGGCGCCCGACGGCACCGAGTTCGTCACCGAGAGCACGGGCACGCCCACGCTGCAGTTCTTCGAGGCCTCCGACCCCGACGGCACCTGGGTGGGCGAGGACATCGTCGCGGGCGTCGCGGCCGTCTACCGCATGGGCATCGCGTACCACCAGTACGACATCCTGCTCCCGCAGGGGACGAAGCGGAGCGACCACTCGCACGAGGTCATCCGGTAGCTTCGTCCCCGTCGGCTCATCGCGTCTGATCGTTCACGGGCCACCTCGCGAAATTTCAACAGTGGGCGGACCTCGCTCGCTCCACCGCTTCGCGCCGAAGCACGGAGGAGCTGGCGGTGGCACAGAAGACCAGCGTGCACAAGCTGGCTTGAGCGGCCGACGTCATTGCGAATCAACCACGGGGGCGCGTGTTGTGGCCGCACACCGCTTGAGCCAGCGGCCAGCGTCCGGCTCTCCAGCGGAGACACGAACGCTTATCGTTACCGAACCGTCTCCCGAGCCATGGGCCGTGTTTGGGTAACGTGTGTTGTTACCGTGCTTCTTTGCGTCAGCGGCCTTCAGGGCTCCAAGGGACTCGAGCCTGGCACAGATGGCGGGGCTGACCCATCGCCCGAAGCACCGCGTGACGCGCACGGCTCTGTCCCGCCCGCACCAGGACCAGAAGATGGGACGCCGTTTGGTCCGACGGTCGTTCTTGCGGTCATTGACAGTGGAATCAATCCATACCATGCCGCCTACCGGGACGACTCACCGCTCGGACGCATGTATCCGGGCGAGTATCTACCTCACTATCCTGAGGGCGTCCGTGCACTCAATCTCACTCTCGGGGCCGAATCCCTCGATGCCGCTCTGGAAGCGGACTGTGCGGCTGTCTGGTCTACGATCGAACCTGGCATGCTCTACTGGATCCCAGGCACGCGGATCATCGGCGTATTCTACACGCCGCACAGCACCAGGGCTCTGCCAGCCGCGTTGGAAAATCTGCCGCCACCCGCTGTAGATTGCCACGCCTCCCCGCCCCGCGTCCCATTCATCTATTCGACCGGACACGGGAACATCGTCACCTCGCGCATGGTCGGTGAGGGCTTCGGCCTCTGCGAAGACATCCACTGCCGTCTCGTCGCGGTCCACAGCATCAATCTGCAAGGGCTCGAATTCCTCAATGCCCAATCGTCTTGGGTCGATGTTCAGCAGCACGCGTGGTTCTCGCCCGTGCCAGTTGCGACGTCGGCCGCCGGCCCTATCGCAGCGGCGTACGGAACCGAGATCATCGCGTTGACGCCCGATCATGTGCGGGCCATCGAACACGGGGCGCAGAATTCGTTGTCGTTCTTCAGCGCAGGAAACGGCGTCCCGGTGACCACACACTTCGAGCCGATCCTAACGCCCAGCGTGGTCATGGTCGGCGGCCACGATAACGGGTACCCGATCGCCCGCAACGGCCTCGTCACGCGACCTGCTCACGTGGCATCGGACGTCTGCAAGAACTGGGTCGCAGTGGGACTGGACAAATACGCGAAGTCCGGCGGCGGAACCAGCATTTCTTCCCCATTCGCAGCGGGCGGAGCGGCCGCCATCCTGCTGGAAGCACGGCGGATCCTCGGGGATGCCGGCGGGGGCGTCCACGACGGCGTCGTGGCATCCGGTGACCCGCCCGCCGGGCTATCCAAGGGACCACTGGCTGATGGGAAATTCACCCTCGCGGAATGGAAGACGCTGCTCTTCCGAACTGCCACGCCTCGGCCCGAGTACCAGCACTCTGACGGCGACCGTTGCCCCGAAGACGGGACCTACGACTCCCTCGGCGGGCCATCCTGGCAGGAGATTCCGGAAGAGGTCCCGGGCTTCATAGACATCGGCTATGGCGCCATCGACAACCGTTCTGTGGCGTTCGCGATCGACGTGCTGCACGGCCGGGCCGAACTTCCGGACCGCTCAGTCGAAGATGCGTACTTCGCCGTCGATCGGCAATGGCGCGAGATGTGGTACGCGATCAACACTTTCGCATGATGTCGGCGTCTCCGCGTCACCTCCGCGCCCTCCGCGTCTCCGCGGTTGGCGTCTTCGATGGCGCGCGGACAGCGTGAGGGCTAACCCGCCTTCGCGATGATGTCCTTGATCTCCGCGAGGCTCTTGTTCGCGAGCGACTCCGCGACCTCGGGCGTCTTCGCCTCGGCGTACACGCGGAAGATGGGCTCCGTGCCGCTGGGGCGCACAAGGACCCAGCCTTCGCTCGTGTAGACCTTCACGCCGTCCGTGCGGTCCACCTTGTCGCCCGCGTGCGCCTTCGCGAACATGTCGAGCGCCTTCGCCTTGCGGTCGTTCGGGCACTCGAGCTTCTTCTTGACGCTCGTGGCCGTGGGCACCTCGCCGAGAAGCTGGCTGAAGGGCTTGCCGCTCGTCGCGAGAAGCTCGATGATCTTCGCCATCGTCATGCTCGCGTCGCGGCAGTGCTGCATCTCGGGCCAGATGAGGCCGCCGTTCTCCTCGCCGCCGAAGAGCGCCTGGTGGTCCATCATGTAGCGCGCGACGATGGGCGCGCCCACGCGCGTGTACTCGACGCGGCCGCCCTTCGCCTTCACGTGCTCCTCGACGATGCCGCTCGAGGAGACGGGCGTGACGACGAGGCCGCCCTTGTTCTTCTGGACGGCGTAGCCGCCCATGAGCGCGAGCGTGCGGTTGCCGTCGACGAAGCCGCCCTTCTCGTCGATGAAGACGCAGCGGTCCGCATCGCCGTCCTGCACGATGCCGATGTCGGCGTTGAGCGCCTTGACCGTCGCGATGATGTCCTTGATGTTCTCCGGCGTCGGCTCGCTCGGGTGGCCGGGGAACGTGCCGTCCACCTGCGCGTTCATCGTCACGACGTGCACGCCGAGGCGGCGCAGGAGGAAGGGCGCGGTGAGGGAGCCGGCGCCGTTGGAGGTGTCGAGGACGACGGTGAGCTTCCGGCGGCGGATGGCGTCGGCGTCCACCTTCTTCTCGATGGCCTCGACGTACGCGTCGTTCACGCCCGGCTCGAGCAGGAGCTGGCCGATGTCGTTCCACTCCGCGTCGCGGAACTTGTTGTCGAAGAAGATGGCCTCGATGGCGTCCTCCTTGTCGGAGCGCATCTCCGTGCCGTCGGGGTCGATGAACTTGATGCCGTTGTGCTCGGGCGGGTTGTGCGACGCCGTGACGACGGCGCCGGCCGCGAAGCGCTTCGACGTCTTCACGCGGTACTGGAGCGCGGGCGTGGGCACGATGCCGGCGTCGTACACGTGCACGCCCGTCGACTGGAGGCCCGCCGAGAGCGCCGCGGCGAGCATCGGGCCGCTCGTGCGCGTGTCGCGCCCGACGAGGACCGCGTCGCCCGGCTTCAGGAAGCTCCCGAGCGCGCGCCCGAGCTTCATCGCGAGCTCGGCGTTCATGTCCTTGTTCGCGAAACCGCGGACGCCGTTCGTGCCGAACAACTTGCCCATGTGTGTCACGCTCCGCCTTCGGCGTCCACCTTGACGTTCTTCAAGAGCACGCCCTTCTCGATGCGCGCGCCCTCTCCGACGACGCAATCGACGAGCGCCGCATCATCCTCGACGTGGACGCCTGGCCCGAGGATGCTGTCCTTGATGGTGACGTTCTTGCCGACGACCACGCGGTCGAGAAGCACGCTGCGCGAGATCTCGACGTCGGCGCCCAGCTTGCATTGCGCCCCGACGACGGCCCAGCCGTCGAAGCGGGCGCCGCGGTTCGCGGTCCCCTCGCCCAGGAGCACATGGCGCGACTCCGCGCGAAGGAGCGCCTCGTTCGCCTTGAGGTACGTCTCGGGCCGGCCGCAGTCGACCCAGAAGCCCTCGAAGGGGAAGCCGTAGAGCTCGCCGCCGCTCGCGAGGAGGGCGGGGAAGGTCTCGCGCTCGATGCTTGTCGGGGTGCCCGGCTTGATGAGCTCCAGCACGGAGCGCTCGAGGATGTACGTCCCCGCGTTCGCGAGGTTCGAGGGCGCCTCCTCCTTCGTCGCAGGCTTCTCGACGAAGCGCACGATGCGCTCGCCGTCCATCTCCATGACGCCGAAGTGGCGCGGGTCCGCGACGTTCCAGAGCGCGATGCTTCCCGCGGCCTTGCGGCGCACGTGCGCGCGGCGGAAGGCCTCGAGGTCGAGCGAGTCGAGGATGTCGCCGTTGAACACGAAGAAGGGGCCCGCGAGGTGGGGCTCCACGTTCTTGAGCGCGCCCGCCGTGCCCAGCGGCTCCTTCTCCTCCACGACGGTGACCTTCACGCCCACGTCGTGCGACTCGAAGTACTCGCGAAGCTTCTCGAGCTTGTAGTTGACCGCGAGAAGGACCTCGTCCACGTCGTCCGGCAGCTTGTCGATGATGCGCCGGATGATAGGGACGTTCGCGACGGGCAGCAGGGGCTTGGGGCACGTCGAGGTGAGCGGCCGCAGCCGCGTGCCCTGCCCCCCGGCCAAGATGACGGCCTGCATGGGGGGAGACGCGCGCCCATCGGACGCAGCGCCTTAAGTCTTTCTCGGACGAGCGGGCCCTTCGGCGATCGAAGCGCGGAGCCTACGCGTGCTGGCGGGCCCAGACGTCGCGCGGCAGGTTCGCGTACACGTCCTCCTCCGTCTCCACCGCGACCTCCGTCTGCGGGGGGAGGAGCGCCTCCTCGCGGATGCGCCACGCGAACCCGCGCCGGCGCTCGCCGGACTCGATCGTGTACTCGAAGCGGCGGAACGTGAGGAGCTTCTTGGCCTCGAGCGTGTAGAAGATGGAGCGGATGGAGGGGTCGAGCGTCTCGTCGTTGACCTCCGTCTCGCTGCCGAAGACCTCCGCGAGCGTCTCGGCGATGGCGTCCGCGTCGTCCGCGGCCATGTCGAAGCGGTCCCGGAGCGCCTCGGCCAGCGCGAGTCGGCGCTCCTGGGGGAACGCGGCGGTCTGCGCGGGGATCGTGAAGTCGGGCTCGTTCGTCATCGGCTCACCGAACACTTGCTCTTCGACCGGGAGGTCAAGCGACTTGTTGAACAGCGCTTGACCGTAGAAGGCTCTTCTCGGACAGAAGGTGGAGAAGAAAGGCGGCGGCCCCAGGTGTGCGCGGGGCCGCCTCAGGAGGTGCAGCGCGGAGGCTGCGGCGTCAGGCCGCGTGCCGCCACGCCGTCGCAGGGAGGGACGCGTAGACGTCGGCCTCGTCGTAGCCGCCGGCCATGGGGACCTGCGGCTGCAGCGACTCCACGCGCAGGCGCCAGTAGAAGGCGCGGCGGTGGTCCCCGTCCTCGCGCGTGTACTCCGCGCGGCGGAAGGAGAGGAGGCGCTTCGCCTCGAGCGTGTAGAACACCGAGCGGACCTCGGCGTCGAGCGTCTCGTCGTCCACCTCGTCGCGGTCGGTGAACCGCTCGAGCACGACGTCGGCGATCTCGCGCGCGTCCTCGCGCTCCATGCCGAACGCGCTCTCGAGCGCGCCCATGAGCGCGTCGCGGTGCGTCTCGTTCCAGCTCACGTCGACCCCTCCAGCCGGCTGTAGGCGGCCCGGACCATGACGGCGAAGTACCAGCCCTTGTGGGGGGCACCGTCGAGGCGGGACGCGGACCGGATGAGGGCCGCGTGCGCGGGCAGCACGTTGGAGGTCGTTTCGTCGCGTTCGTGGCTGGTTCGTTCCATTTTTACACCGTGTCTTCTCCGGGCTTCGTCCCCGGCGACTCAAGCCTCTCCCCGGCTTGACAAGGCGTCACATGGGGGTCCGATATTGAACTTTGTGTCACCCTCTTTGATGGACATACGCCGTCCGCACCGCCTCCTGTTCCGCGCCCAGCCGGAGTGGCCGGAGCGGTGACGGCGTCCGGCGAACGTTCTGGGTTTTCTGCGGGCGCGACCCCTTCTCTTCAGGTGGAGCCTCGTTCGCCCCGGGCGGGTGTCCGCCCGTGCTCGGCCGCCGGGCTGGCGGAAGCGCCATGTGCCGCCCCCGCCTTCGCGCCCGCGTGCCCGTCTTCCTCGCCGACCGCTGCATGGACTGCGGCGGCTGCGTCGGCGTGTGCCCGCACGACAGCCTGGAGCTCTTCCAGGGGGCCATCACGGTCCGCTCGTCGTGCACGGAGTGCGACCTCTGCACGAGGCTCTGCCCGGTCGAGGCGTTCGTCTCCGTCCGGACGGCGTGAGGCCCGCGCCGCGGCGCTGTCGTCGATCGCACGCGCCCCCATGCGCCTCGGCGACGTGAAGCCCCCGTTCGCGCGCCGGGAGCATCACGCTCGTCGCTTCCGCAGCGGGGAGCGGCGCGTTTCGCCACGAGCCATAATATGCGGTGCGGGGCATGGCGCGCCGTGGCCCAGACGGCCGATTCCCTCGTCGCCTCCGGCGCGCGCCCGCGCCTCCCGCCCGAACGCCTGCGCGATGCCGTCCTCGAGCGCCTGCGCGCGACGGAGTCGAGCGGCGCGACGCGCGCGGAGGCCATCCAGGAGCTTTTCCCGAACACGCTGCTCGACGACGCCGTCCTCGAGTCGGTGGTGGCGGCGCTCCTCTCGGGCACGCACCTGCTCCTCATCGGCCCGCCCGGCTCGGGCAAGACGAGCCTCGCAAAGGACATCCAGGAGCTTTTCCCGCGCGAGGCGGTCGTTGTCGCCGACTGCGCGGTGCAGGACGACCCGTTCTCGCTTCTGGACGCGAAGTACGCCGGGAAGCACCCCGCGTGCCCCGCGTGCCGCGCGCGCCACGGGGCCGTCTCCTACAGGGAGATCGGCGACTTCGAGACGAAGCGCGTCGACGCCAAGACCGTGCCGGTGCGCGTCGCGCGCCTGCGCGAGGGGTACGGCTTCGCGCGCCTGCAGGGCTCGCCCGAGGTGTTCCCGGACTACCTCACCGGCGCGATCAACCTCGCGAAGCTCGAGGAGATCGGCGACCCGGAGAGCCCGCTCGTGCTCGAGCCGGGGAAGCTCATGCAGGCCAACCGCGGCGTCCTCATCATCGACGAGGTCGGCAAGCTCCCGCGCGGGACGCAGAACGTCCTTCTGCAGGCGCTGCAGGAGAACATCGTCACGCCGTCGAAGTCCCGCGAGACCTTTCCCGCGGCCTTCTTCTGCGTCGCCACCTCGAACGTCGACGACCTCGAGGCGATCGAGGACCCGCTCCTGGGCCGCTTCACGAGCGTGTACGTGCCGTTCAACGCGGACCACGCGAAGAACCGCGCCATCATCGACCGCGCCGCCTCCGACGCCCGCCTCGCCGTGCCCGCGCTCGTGCGCGAGGCGACGGTGCTTCTCGTCGAGCGATGGCGCAAGGTCAGCGCCGACTCGCCGGAGCTTGGCGAGGTGGGCAGCAACCGCACGATGATCGACGTCATCCGACGCAGCGAGGCGCACGCGCTCCTGCGCCACGCCGCGCTCCTCGCGCCGGAGGACTTCGCGCGCGGCGCCCGCGAGGCGCTCCTCGGGCGCGTGCGCGGCCGCAGCGCCGAGGGCTATCACGAGAACCGCGAGGCGGTCGAGGCGTTCGTCGCGAAGCAGGTGCCGAAGGCGCTCGCCGACGCCGCGATGGACGTCTGGTGCGGCTTCTTCGTCGGCGTCCTCAACGAGGACCGCAGCGAAGGCGACCGCGTCGCGCGCGAGCTTCTCGAGGCCGCGCGCGACCCCAAGAAGATCGACGAGGCGCTGCGCGGCACCTCCGGGCTCGCGAAGCTCCGCCGCTTCGCCGAGTACGTCGACGCGAGCGAGGGCGCGAGCCTCCCCGAGCCGGTGAGGCGCGAGCGGCTCCTCACGCTCGTGCGCGCCTTCGAGCAGCACAAGACGTTCGAGGCGGCGAAGAAGTGAGCCTCTTGCGACGCCACGGATCCTGCCGCGAAGACGCGAAGACGCGAAGGGCCAACACGTCTCGCGTCTTCGCGTCTTCGCGGCTCACGTTCCCGTCGGACCCGCGCCATCCCATCCGTGACGGGGCGCGCTCCCGATCCAGCCGCGAGGACGCGGTGACCCGGTGCTTCTGTGGCACGTCGCGTCATCGCGTCGTCGCGGCAGGCTCGTCGACCCAGGCGGTGCAAGGACGATGAAGCTCTCGCTCCCCGACTGCCGCGGCCGCGCCGACCCGTTCGCGCTCTCGCCCGAGGACCGCCGCGAGCTTGTGCGCCGCATCGCGGAGCATGGCCCCGGCGCCATCGACGACTTCATCCGCGAGCGCGAGGCGGCGGGCGACAGCGCCATCGCGCAGCGCGTGCGGAGGCTTCGCGAGGAGCTGCTGCGGCGCGCGGAGGAGCTCAAGAAGCGGCTCGCCGGCGAGTTCCGCGAGAAGGAGGAGGCCATCGAGGCGGCGTACCGCGCGCGGCTCGCGGAGCTGCAGGACCGCGAGCGGATGCTGCGCGAGGACCTCGACCGGCTGCGCTCGGGCGAGGGCGCGGCGCTCCAGGCGGCGCTGCGGGCGAACCCGGCCATCGGCATCGCGCTCGACGCGAACGTGGCGGCGCGCCCGCCGTGGTGGCGCCGCGCGCTGCGCTGGCTGGCGAAGCTCCTGCGCGTCCTCCTCTTCCCCATCCTCTGGCTCCTGCGGCTCGTCACGCCGAAGCGCAAGGCGCCCGAGGCTGTGGGGCTCGCCCTCCCGACGGCGGGTGTAGGCGACCTCTACCTCGCGAACGCCGAGTTCCGCGCGGCCGTCAAGGAGCGGCTGCGCGCGGCGCCGACGTCGGAGAAGGTCCGCCGCGCGTGGGAGCGGCTCCTCGGCCGCGAGGACTACGAGTCGCTCGTGCGCAAGGCGATGCAGCAGATGATGATCGAGGAGGCGGAGCGCGTGAAGCGCGACACGCAGGCGCGCGCGGCGTCCCTCGAGGAGACGCTCGCCGACATCCTGGAGCGCGAGCGCCAGGCGGCCGCGGAGCGCGCCGGCGCGGGGGAGGCGCTCGAGCGCGAGCGCGAGGCGGAGGCGCGCCGGCTGGAGGAGGCGCTGCGCAACGCGCCGGAGGCGGAGGTGAAGGAGGCCATCGTCGACGAGCTGGTCGCGGCGGGGCTCCTCCGCGGCGCGACGCTTCTCCCGACGATGCAGTTCCTCGACCGCTTCGCCGCGATGGTGTACCAGGAGGAGACGGCGCGCGGCGGAGGCCAGGGCGCGGCGGGCGAATACGCGGAGGGCGAAGGGCACTACCGCCGCGAGCCGCTGCGCAGCGCGATGGAGATCTCGCGCATGGACATCCCCGCGTCGCTCCTGCGCGCGCGCTCGCGCCACCCGCACGTGCGCCGCATGACGGAGGACGACGTCGTCATCTACCGGGAGGAGCGCGAGTCGCTGACACAGGTCGTCCTCATCGTCGACCGCTCCGGCAGCATGGAGGAGAACGGCCGGATGGAGGCGGCGAAGCGCGCGGCGCTGGCGCTCCACCACGCCGTGAAGGCGCGCAACCCGCGCAACCGCGTGGACCTCCTCCTCATGGACACGTCGCTGCGCAAGGTGAGCCTGCGCGAGGTGTGGGAGACGGAGCCGCGCGGCTTCACGAACACCGGCGCGGCGCTGCGGATGGCGCGCGGCTTCTGCGACCGGCGCGGCCGCACGCTCGTCTACCTCATCACGGACGGGCTTCCCGAGGCGTACACGAAGGACGGGGAGGACGTCGCCGGGCACCCGCAGAAGGCGATGGCGTACGCGAAGGAGCAGGCGCGCCTGCTGCGGCGCGAGTCGGGGCTCGCGGGCTTCGTCATGCTTCTTCTCGAGCCGAAGGACGAGATGTACGTGAAGGCGGCCGAGGAGCTCGCGCGCGAGGCGGGCGGCCGCGTGCTGCCGGTGGACCCGGGCGAGCTGGCGCGCACGCTCCTCAAGCAGTTCGAGTCGCGGCCGGCTCAGGCGCCGCCGGCGTAGCGCTCCGGGTCCGCCCGGAACTCGCCCTCGCAGGTGGGCGAGCAGAACCAGTGCGTCCTCCCCTTGTGCACGACCTTCGTCGCGCCCAGCTCCTCGGCGGTCTCCTCGGGGAAGGTCATCTTGCAGACGGGGTCCTCGACGTCGGCCACTCTCAATCACCGGTCCTGTAGGCGCCGCAGCGCACGCAGAAGTCCATGCTCGTGGTCATCGCGCTCCCGCACTCGCGGCACACGATGGGGGGCGCGCCGCGGCGGCCGGAGGGGCGATGCGTGACGATGATCGCGACGAGCGGCGCGATGAAGCCGGCGAAGCCGGCGGCGAACGTGAGGCCGAGGCTGTACGGGGACGCGAAGCGCGCGACCTCGCCGATGACGTCGCCGCGCGCGACGAAGCGCGGCGTCTCCTCGTTGCTGCCCATCACGATCCAGCCCGCGCCGCCGGCCGCGAGCGCCGCGACGTCGACGCTGAGGTTCGTCGTGCCGTTGCGCGCGGGGACGTCGACGAGCTCGAGCGTCGCCGGCTCGTACGTGGCGTTGTCGCCATCGCGCGAGGCGGGCGCGACGAACGCGAGGGCGCGGCCGAGGCTCGTGTCGCGCGCGCCGGCGGGGAACGAGCCGGTCGTCTGGCCCGCGACAAGGAGCGCGCCCTCCCCGTGCTCGGCGTGCGTGCGCACGAGGCGCGGGTCGGCGACGGGCACGACGACGACGCGCCCCTCGCGCGGCACGCCCGCGTTGGCGTCGGCCATCTCCTCGGTGAGCGTGACGCTGAACGCGAGCATGACGCCCGCGTAGGTCATCACGACCAGCGAGCTCAGCGCGAGCGAGAAGAGGAGCCAGCGCCGGGCCACGCGCTTCGGGTCGCTCAACCCGACGCCCCTGCCGCTGCCGCCGTCTGCGCGCGTCGCGCCTCGAGCCATCGGCGCCTCGTCGCCGACGTCTCGGCCAGGACGGCCTCGCGCACCTTCGGGTGCGTGAAGCGCAGGCGCAGCTCGTCGCGCTCCGTGCCGACCTCCTCGAGGAGCAGGCGGTCAAGAAGCACGTCGAGCCGCGCCAGGAGCGTCGCCTCGTCCTCCTCGTGGAGCGCCGCGAGCGCGTCGTAGCTGAACTCGGGGCCGCAGACTGCCGCCGCCTGGAGCGTGGCGCGCGCGTCCGCGTCGAGCCCCGCGAAGCGGCCCGTCGCGAGCGCGCGCACGTTCTGCGGGAAGAAGTCCTCCTCGTCGACGCCGTCGGCCATCGCCTCGGCCATCGCGAGCGCGAAGAGGGGGTTGCCGCCCGACTCGCGCGCCACCCGCTCGAGGAGCGCCGCGGGCACGTGGTCGGCGCCCGCCTCCTTCAGGAGCGCCGCGACCCCCTCGCGGTCGAGCGGAGGCAGCACGACGTGGCGCGCGCCCTGCATCTGGCGCAGCGGCGTGAGCGCGGTGTAGAGCGGGCCGTTGGGGAGCGCCCACGCCTCCTCCTGGCGGAACGCCGCGACGACGAGCACGCGCGCGCTTTTCGGGAGCGCGAGGACGAGGCCGTGCAGGAACTCCGCGACGCTGGGCCCCGCGAGGTGGAGGTCGTCGAGAAGCACGACGGCGGGCTCGCCGCGCGTGACGGACTCCAGCGACTCGACGGCCGCGGCGAGCGCGCGCTCGCGCGGCGTGCCGGCGGTGCGCGCCTTCACGCGGCGCTCGAAGCCCAAGGGCTCGAGGGCGGGTCCCAGCGGCCCGACGAGCTGCTCGGCGCCGGTGGGCGCGCCCGTGGCCATGAGCACGCGCGCGTGCCGGCGCCGCGCCTCGGCGGCGAAGGCGTGCAGGAGGCGCGTCTTGCCCATGCCGGCGTCGCCCTCGACGAGCGCGACGCGCGGGCCCCCCTTCCCGACCTCCTCGAGCGCCCGCACAAGCTCGCCGAACTGCGCGTCGCGGCCGGCGGGGGCGCGCGCCTCCGCCCCGTGCCGCGCGGGCGCGGGCGGCTCGGCCGGCCCCGCGGGCATCTCGAGGTAGCTCGCCTTCTCGCGGCCGGCGCCGGTGAGCGTGTAGGCGCGGCTGCGCCGCTTGGCGCCGCGCGGGTGCGCGAGGTGCGCCTTCACGAAGCCGCGCATCTCGAGCGTCTTGAGCGCGCGCGAGACGTGCGCGACCTGCGCGCCGATGCGGCCGGCGATCCCCTCCTGCGTGACCTCGGGCGGCACGTCGGCGGCGTCCATCTCGACGGGGTGCTCGCGAAGGTGCACCAGGATGCGCTCCGCGAGCGTCTGGGCGAGGGGCACGACCGTCGAACCGGGCAGGGCGGCTTATGCCTTGGCCAGCGTCGCGACTAGGCCTTCAGGAGGCGGCGCCGCACGAGGGCGGGCATCGCGGAGACCATGCGGTCGCGCAGCGCGTGGTGGACGGGCGGGTGGCCCAGCGCTTCCTCGAGCAGGCGGTGGAAGAGCACCGGGCGCTCGACTGGGGCGCGTGCCCGCAGCGCGGCATCCAGCGCAGCGTCGAACCGGGGATGCCGGCGTGCCAGCGGTGCGCGAGGATGGGCGGGATGAGACCGTCGTCCTCGCCCCACAGGATGGTCGTCCTCGCGGTCACGCGCGCGAGGTCGTCGTCCGTGAGGAGGTCGCCGCGCTCGTACGCGTTGATGAAGTTCACGACCGCCGGGGAGCGGAACATCGCCGCGACGTCGCGCGAGAGCACGTTGAGCGCGAAGGGCGTGTGGTGGCAGATGGTGTCGAAGAACTTCTTGACGTCCGCCTCGTGCTCGATGCGCAGGAGCTCGATGGACTCCCACATCCCTTCGTGCTCGAGCCCGGCCGCCTCGACGAGGACGAGGCGGTCCGCCGCGAGCCCCGCAAGGTGCGCGCGGGCCGCGACCCAGCCGCCGAGGCTGTGGCCGACAAGGGAGACGGACTCGCCGACGGCGTGCTGTCCCACGACGCGGCGGACGACGTCCGCGTGCTCGCGGATGTGGAGGAAGCCGCGCTCGTCGAACGGGGGGGAGTGGCCGTGCCCGGGCAGGTCGATGGCGATGACGCGGTCGCCGCGCCAGGCGAGGAGGGGGAGCGTGCGGAACCAGTTGTTCGCGCTGTCGCCCAGGCCGTGCAGGAGCACGACGGTGCGGCGCGCGTCCTTCGGTCCGCCCATGTAGGCGTGCACCGGGTGGCCGTCGATGTCGACGAACGTGTCCTCGATGCCTTGCGCGCCGAGAAGCTGCCGGATGCGCGCGTGGAGAAAGGCGAGCGCCTTGGTCTCCTGCCAGGCGGCCCACGGTTCCACGACCGCTCATGTCGCCTCTTTGGCTAAAAAGGCCTTGCGTCTCACCGCGCGAAGAGGGCGGGACTCGCGACCTACGAGCGCAGGACGACCCACGCTTCGAACAAGCTCAGGAGCAGGAGGACGCTCACGCTGTACGCGAACGGCACGGCGAGCGCGCGGAACGGCTTGACGAGCGACCACGTGTACGCGCGCGTGGGCACGAACCCGCGGAGCTCGCGCGCGGCGGTGTACGCGAGCACGAGGACGGCGCACGACTCGCCCACCAGGATGGCGGCGGTCGTGGGGAGGTGGAACTGGTCGGGCGTCGTCAGGATGAAGTGCGCCGCGACAAGGAGGGAGGCGGTGACGGAGGCGGCGAGGAGGAGGCCGACGAGGAAGCGGTTCGTCTTGCTCCGCTCGAAGTAGGCGGCCACGAAGCCGAAGCCGGGCACGACGCACGCGAGCCCGAGGTTGTGGACAAAGATGTACGCGACGAAGTAGAGCGGGCCGAAGCGCTCCGTCATCGCGTAGAGGAGGCCGAAGGGGGGCTCGCCCAGGAGCGCCGGGAGAACGATGTCGACGATCCCCTGGAGAAGGCTCAGCGTCGCGAGCAGCGCGAAGAGCGCGAGCATGACGCGGGGCCAACGCGGCGGCGACGTCCTCACGAATGAGCCTCCGCGCCGGACGGGGGCTCAGGACGTCATCAACGTTCCGCCATCGCTTCGGGAGAGACCCGATGCATTCATGGCATCCCGGCCGCGGTGACAGCCCCGATGGTGCATTGTCCGTCCTGCGGCGCGGCCACCAACGCGGGCGCGACGTTCTGCCACGCCTGCGGGGCGACGCTCGCGGCCGCGGCGGCCCCCGCCCCCGCGCCCGCCGCG
>DASRYU010000197.1:0-11569 GCA_035687045.1 Thermoplasmatota archaeon
GCGCCCCATGACCCTCGCCGAGGCGGGGCGCCGGGGCGGCGAGAAGGTCAAGAAGGAGCGCGGCGTCGGCTTCTACGCCGAGATCGGCCGCAAGGGCGGCCGCCGCGTCGCCGAGAGCCACGGGCCCGAGTTCTACGCCGAGATTGGCCGCAAGGGCGGCGAGGCCCGAAGGCACCCTGCCGAGGGCGGGGACGCGACGGACGCGTCGAGCGCCCGCAAGTCCTCCGCGGAGGGCGCCGACGCCCCCCAGGGAAGCCGCTCCCGCGAGGGGGCCGCCGGGACCGGAGAAAGCGGCTGACCGAAGCCCTTACCCGGGTTTCGGCAGCCCGCTTTCGAAGCGTTCTTGCCTCCCGCGGCACCATGGTACAAATACGTCCGCGATAATTATAAATAAGAGACCGGGACTAGCTCGGGCGTAGCTCCGGCTCGGCCGGAGAGGCATTGAACCCCCATGGCCCGCGACGCGCTCGGAAAGGTCGTGAACCTGTCCGCCAAAGGCCTTCTCGTGAAGGCCCCCCGCATGGTGCCCATCGGCACCCTGCTCGTCGACGCGCGCCACCAGCCCGTGGGGAAGGTCGTGGACGTCATCGGCCCCGTGGCCGGTCCCTACCTCGTCCTCTCGCCCAAGGCGGCGAAGGGCGCCAAGCCTCCCCAGCCCGGCCGCGAGGTCTACCTCCCGTAGGGTGCCCGTGATGCCGCCGCAAGAGAAGAAGAACGCCGATGAACAGGTCGAGGAGATCACCCAGTGCCCGGAGTGCGGCAGCAAGCAGATCGCCCGCGACTATGAACGGGGCGAGCTGGTCTGCCAATCCTGCGGCCTCGTCCTCGACGAGCACTTCATCGACCAGGGCCCCGAGTGGCGCGCCTTCGACCACGAGCAGCGCGAGAAGCGCGCCCGCGTCGGTGCGCCCATGACGTACACCATCCACGACAAGGGTCTCTCCACGGAGATCGGGTGGCGCAACAAGGACTCGTACGGCAAGAACATCCCCACGAAGTCCCGCGCGCAGCTCTACCGCCTCCGCAAGTGGCAGCGCCGCATCCGCGTCAGCAACGCCACGGAGCGCAACCTCGCCTTCGCCCTCTCCGAGCTCGACCGCATGGCGAGCCGCATGGGTCTGCCCCGCAACGTGCGTGAGACCGCCGCCATGGTCTACCGCCGCGCGGTCCAGAAGAACCTCATCCGCGGCCGCAGCATCGAAGGCGTCGCCGCCGCGTCGCTCTACGCGGCCTGCCGCCAGTGCAACGTCCCCCGCACGCTCGACGAGATCGCCGACGCGAGCCGCGTCTCCCGCAAGGAGATCGGCCGCACGTACCGCTTCATCGCGCGTGAGCTCAAGCTGAAGCTCATGCCGACGAGCCCCATCGACTACATCCCCCGCTTCTGCTCCGAGCTGAAGCTTTCTGGAGAAATTCAGGCGAAGGCCGTTGAAATTCTCAAGCAGGCTGCAGACAAGGAACTGACGTCGGGCCGTGGTCCGACCGGCGTCGCCGCGGCGGCTCTCTACATCAGCTCCATCCTGTGCGGCGAGCGCCGCACGCAGCGCGAAGTCGCTGACGTGGCGGGCGTGACGGAGGTCACGATCCGCAACCGCTACAAGGAGCTCGCGGAAAAGCTCGACATCGACATCATCCTGTAAGCGGATGGTCGACCCCGGCGCGCGCTCCGCGCGCGCCTTCTTTTCCTCCTTCTTGGCCCCAGCGTACTCGCCGTGCGCCGCAAGGCTGCGCGCGTTCAGCGCCTTTTTCCGCACGTCTCTCCATCGGGCCGCGTGCCTCCCGCCGCGCCGTCCGCGGGTCGCCGCATGCGCGCGTGGGGCATCGGGCTCCTCGCGACCGGCCTTGTCGGGTGCGCGCTCCTTGCGATGGTCTCGGCGAGCGGGGTCTTCCTGCAGGACCCGGACCTCGGCACGCCTCTGCTGGGTTCGGCCGTCCTCGTCGCGCTCGCCGCGGCGCTCCTGGGCGGGGCGCTGCTCGCGGGCGCGCGCGCGGGCGGCTGGGCCCGCGTCGGCCGGGTGGTCGCGGCCTCGGTCGGTCTCCTCCTCTTCGGCGGCGCCATCCTGATGGCCGCGGACGCGACGCCGCGCGAGCACGACGTCCACCCGCTCAAGAGCTGGGGGGTGCCGCTCGCCGCGGTCGCGGCCGTCGCGCTCGTGCGCGTCGCGCTGCCGCCGCGTGCCGCAGCGTGGCTCGCCGGGGGCCTGCTCGTCGCGCTCGGCGTCGCGGCCATCGCCGGCGGCGACCACTTCTGGGTCGGGGTCATCGCGCTCCTCGCAGGCGCCACCGTGGTGCTCGCCGCGCCGCGCGCGGGCGGCCCGGACGCGGACGGCGCTCCCTAGCCTCTCGCGGCGGAAGGATCGCCAGGGCGGGCGGCGCGCCTCTCCACGTGCGCGAGGAGGCGCCGCACGCTCCACGCGTGGGCGCCTGAGCCGATGACCGCGAGCCGGTACGCCGCGCCGCCCGCGCCGGGGAACGCCGCGCGCGTGCGGGCGACGAGCCGCGTGCGGCGCGCGTGGTCGAGCGGCTCGAGCCGCAGGTCCAGCTCATAGCGCGCGAAGCGGGGGCTTCGCGCGAGGAGGAGCTCGCGCGGCGGCAGGACGCGCGCGACGCGGAAGCCCGGAAGCGCGGAGCCTTCGCGCGGGAACACGCCGTCCGCGCGCGCCGGGTCGCAGCCGACGACGCGCGCGTAGCCTTGCAGGATCCCGCCCCCGACAGCGCGCGGGAGCGCGCGGGCGAGCGCGCCCCATGCGCGCTCGGGCGGCACCGCGAGGGTGCGCTCGTGCTCATCGATGAACGCGAGCGGCGCCGGCTCGGCCACGCCGCGAGCAACGCGGCGCCGGCGCACGAGCCTTTCCGTCCCGTTCAGACCATCGGCGACGGGTGCCCCGTGAGCACGTAGTAGCCGCGCGGGCCGCTCGAGCCGCACGCCGAGGGCTCGTAGTACGCGTGGTACTCGAACCTCGCGGTGCCGCCGAGCGTGAACGGCGTCACGCTCAGGCTCCACCCCTGGCACGCGTTGCCGCTCGCCTTGCTGAGCCCCTGCGACGGGGAGCCGCCGACGTTGGTGAACGTGTACACGGTGTTCGACTCGAGGGGGCACCGCACGGCCGAGTTGGCGACCGTCGCGACAGGGTAGTTGACCGCGTCCGTGGTGGGGACGGCGGCGGCGCGGCGGAGGACAACGTCCCAGCCGTTGTTCGCGTTGCGCTGGACCTGCATCGTCGTGGTGCCCCGGCACCCCGTCGCGACCGCCGGGTCGTAGGGCATCGTCCCGCTGGCGGAGCCCGAGATGGGGTCGACGCCGACGTAGATCTCGTTCGGGAGCGCTTGTGTGGGCGACGCGAACGGACCGGCAACGAGAGCGAGCGCGAGCAGCGTCGGGAGGGGGCGCATGGGACAGCCTCGCCGCGCGAGAGCGCTCCCTGTGCTTCTGCGCTCGGCCCGCGCGCCCCCTCGGCTGCCGCCTTCAACCTTCTTCCGGGGGCGCATGCTTCGGCGCCTCGTGGTCTCGGGCTATCTTGTCCTGAAGTGGCTGCACGTCCTCACCGCCGCCTACCTCGTGGGCTCCATCGTCACGGAGTTCATGATCCGCACGTGGGCCGCGCGCGCGGCGGAGCCCGCGGTGCGACGCTTCGCGTGGGACTTCCTCGTGCGCGCGGAGGAGCGGATCGCCATCCCTGGGGCGCTCATCCTTCTCGCGAGCGGGCTCCTCATGGTGTACGGGCCGTGGAGCGGAGGGTGGTCGCTCACGGGCGACCTGTGGGTCCTTCTCGGGCTCGTGGGCTTCCTCGTGCTCCTCGTCATGCTCGCCGGCGTGGCCGGAAGCGCCGCGAAGCGGGCGCTCGCCGCGCATACCGCGGGCGACGCTGCGGCCGCAGCTCCCCACGAGCGGCGCTACTCCGTCCTGCTCGCGTCCGGCTTCGTTCTCGCGGCGGGCGTCGTGTGGCTGATGGTCGTGAAGCCGTTCTGAGCCGCCTCACGCCTTCCTGAGCTCGTCCGCGGTGTGCGCCGCGTGCGCGCCCGTGCTCTCGCTCTCCACGATGTAGCGTGGGTCCTCCTTCGACGCGCTGTAGTGGAAGCTCTTGATCTCGCCATCCTCGGTCGCCACGCGCACGACCTCTCCCCTCGACGTGCCTTGGGAGTGATCCCACGCCACGCGGTCGCCCTCCTCGAACCTGCGCTCGCTCATGGCCGTCCGCGCTCGCGCCTCGCGCTTCAACGATGCCGCCGCATCGTCGGCGCGGGCGCATCGAGGCGCCGCCCATGAGCGCGAAGGCGGCGGGGCGCCGACGGCGCGGCGTGCCCTTCCGCTACGACCGCGACTTCGCCCGCATCGACTTCCGGAAGCGCCCGGAGCTCTACGACGTGGGCCGCGGTGAGCAGGGCGTCCTCCTTGTCGAGCCGTACAAGAGCGAGCTCCTGCCCCTCTGGGCGTTCCGCACGCCGGAGATCGCCGCCGAGAGCGCCGGGAACCTCTTCGCGCAGTACCTGCAGTACCGCGCGCAGGGGGATTTCGTCGGGATGGACATGGCGCGCAAGTTCATCCAGATGGGTACACGCGCGCGCGGCGCTACGCGAACTGGAAAGGCGGGCGCAAGTACGGCCGCGACGGCGCGCCCCTCCGCGACGCTGCGCCAGGCGACCCGCGGAAGGCGGAGAGCGCCGCGATCTTCAAGGCCGTCTGGGACGACATCCGCGCGGACGCCGACTACCAGAGGCTGCGCGCGGAGCACGAGGCGCGGCGCGACCACGCTCACGCCGGCGCGTAGCCGGGCAGCAGGAGAAGCTTCCCCTTCGATGCGCTCTGGCGGAGGCGCATCACGGGCTGGTACGCGTCGGAGGAATGCCAGCGCCGCGCGCTCTCGACGTCGGGGAACTCGAGGATGACGGCGCGGCTGGGCGCGCCTTCGCCCTCGAGAAGCTCGGGGCCTGGCACGCGCGCGAGGAAGCGGCCGCGGAACGGGTCGAGCGTCGCCTGCACCTGCGCCACGTAGCTCTTGTACGTCTCGGCGTCGGAGATGGACTCGATGAGGGCCACGACGTAGGCGGGCATGACGCAGGCACGGGCGCGCGTGCCGCATAGAGGCTGCGGCGTGCGGACCGACGAGGCGGCCAGAGCGGCGAAGGGCGAGGCGGCGCGAGCCGGCGGCATGGCGCGCGTGCGCATCGGCATCGTCGGGTGGAACTACCCCGAGTGGCGCGGAGGCGTGTACGCGGAGAAGGCGAAGCCGGCCGACTTCCTCGCGCAGTACGCGCGCGCCTTCCCGCTCGTGGAGGCCGCGTCGGCCGCGTACGGCATGCCAAAGCGCGAGGTCGTCGCGAGGTGGGCGGAGGCGACGCCGGCGGAGTTCGAGATGTCGCTCAAGATCCCGGGCTGGATCCTCCAGAAGCGCCTCGACGACCCGGACGTGCCGCGCGCGCTGCGTCTGCTCCTCGACCGCCTGGAGCCGCTGCGCGAGCGCGGAAAGCTCGGCGCGCTCGTCGCGCAGTTCCACCCGAGCTTCCGCTTCGACAAGAAGGCGGACCAGCTCGCGGCGTTGCTCCGCGCGCTGCCGGAGGGGCCGCGCTGGGCCGTCGAGCTCCGCCACGAGAGCTGGTGGCGCGAGGAGACGTACGAGACGCTGCGCTCCGCGGGCGTCACGCTCGTGTGGTCGGAGCTCGCGGACGGCTTCCGCACGCCGCCGGTGGCGACGACCGGCTCGCTCTACGTCCGCCTCTTCGGCGACCGCGCGCTCGAGCCGCCGTACGACAGGAAGCGGCGCGACGCGACCGCGACGCTCGCGCACTGGGCGGAGCGCCTCCGGACGGCGGCGCCGGCGGTGGAGCGCATCGACGTGCTCGTGAGCAAGTACCTCGAGGGCTACGCGCCGGAGAGCGCGCGCACGCTCGCGCAGATGCTCGGCGTGGACCTGCGCGGCCCCGCCGCGGCGCCGGAGCTCGCGCGCGACGCGTAGCGTCAGCGCAGCCGCGCGCGGACGAAGTCGAACCCGCTCGACGCGAGGTCCGCCCCCTGGACGGGGAGCGCGACGGCGACGCGCCCGTCCTCGAGAAGGAGCGGCTGGAAGTATTCGCCGCGCGTCCCCGGGCTGTCGAAGGGCATGGCGCTCGCGCGCACGTCCGGGGCGTCCGCGCGGGCGTCGCGCACGTGCGCGACGTAGGGGACCGGCCGTTCGATGCCGCCGAACCACGTCGCCACCAGCTCGCCCGGCGCGGCGCCTCGCGCGAGGTGCGGGAAGTACATCGGCTCGTCGACCTGCGCGTGCGCGAGCGGGCGGACCTGCCACGTGCGGCCGTCGTCCTGCGTCCACGCGAGCTGGAGGACGTCGACCTCGCTCCACGCGGTGTAGAGCGTGCCGTCCGCCTCGTACACGACCGGCTCGGCCCAGCGCGGCACGTCGCCGCCGTTGCCGAAGCGGTCCGGCCACGCGCGCTCGCCGGGGAGCTCACGGAACGTCCACGTGGCGCCGCCGTCGGAGCTGAACGCGACGCCGTCCGCCGCGTGGTCCACCATCGCGAAGCCCCAGAGGACGGCGGCGAAGAAGGGCCCGCGCATCGGGAAGACGCGCACCGCGAGGCGTCCGTCGTCCGCGACGGCGATGCCGCCGCTCCCGCCGCTCGGGTGGACGAGGGGCCCCTCGGTCCACGTGTCGCCGCCGTCGGCGCTCGACGCGTGGTGGAGGCCGAGCGCGGAGCTCCAGATGGCGTGAGCGACACCGTCCGGGCCCACCTCGACCCAGGGGCGGTCGACGAACGGCGCGGCGGCGAGGACGCGCCAGCGCCACGTCTCGCCCTTGTCGGCGCTCGCGCCCGCGACGATGGCGTAGCCGGTCGGAAGGAACTGCATCGTGACCTGGTAGAGCGTGCCGTCGGGCGCGACGGCGAGGTCCGTGTCGGAGTTCCCCAGCCGCCCCTCCGCGAGGCTCCCCTGCTCAAGGCGCGTCCACGTCGCGCCGCCGTCCTCGCTGCGCAGGAGGAGCGGGCGCGTGGCCTGCTGCAACGGCTCGTCCGCGCCGTACGCGGCGAGAAAGAGCGTGCCGTCGGGGTGGCGCGCGAGCGCCGGCTCGGAGAAGAGGTAGCCGCTCGTGCGCACGACGTCGAGCGCCGCCATCTCGGGCTCGTCGCGCAGCGCCTCCGGCGTGAGCGCCGCCGGCGCCGCGCACCCCGCGAGCAGGAGCGCCACGAGCGCCCCGGCTGCCGCATGCCTCCGCATGGGTGGGCGGGTGGCATGGGCGAGCATAAGCCTTCTGCGGCGCCAGGCCGGCGAAGGCTCATCCCTGCGGCAGGTGGTGGGCGACGCATGCTCCCGGCCATCCTGCGGACCATCGGCCGCACACCCCTTCTCGAGCTCACGCGGGTGCGCCCCGCGAGCGGCGCGCGCGTCCTCGTGAAGGTCGAGGGCGTCAACCCCACCGGCTCGATGAAGGACCGCATGGCGCTCGCGATGATCGAGGGCGCGCGCCGCGAGGGGCGGTTGCCGCCGGGCCACCCCGTCGTCGAGCTCACCGGCGGGAGCACCGGCGCCTCGCTCGCGCTCGTGTGCAGCGCGCTCGGCCACCCGCTCACCATCGTGACGAACGACGCGGTGGCGCGCGAGAAGATCGACATGACGCGCGCGCTGGGCGCGACGGTCGAGGTGCTCGCGACGCCGGACGGGAAGGTGCATCCGGGGCTCGTGCCGCAGATGCGCGCCCGCGTCGAGGAGATCGTGAAGGAGACGGGCGCGTTCTGGACGGACCAGTTCCGCAACCGCCACCAGCTCGACGGCTACGTGCCGCTTGCGCACGAGGTGCTGCGCGAGTGCCCGGGCGTCACCCACTTCGTGCACATGGTCGGCACCGCCGGCTCCTCCATGGGGATCGCTCGTGAGCTGCGCAGGCACCGGCACGACCTCCGCGTGACGCTTGTCGAGCCCGCTTCCAGCCCGTGGCTGAGCGAAGGGCGCGGCGGCTCCCATGGCGTCGAGGGAACGGCGGGCGTCGCCGCGCCGCCGTTGCTCGACCGCGCGCTCTACGACGACGTGCTCGCCGTGGACGAGGCCGAGGGGCGCGCGATGGCGCGGCGCCTCGCGCGCGAGGAAGGGATCTTCGCGGGCACGAGCAGCGGGCTCAACGTCGCGGCGGCGCTCCGCGTGGCCGAGCGGCTTCCCTCCGACGCGGCCGTCGTCACGCTCGCCGTCGACACGGGGCTGAAGTACCTCGCTGGCGACCTCTACCGGGCGTGAGGTCGTGGTCGACGTCGAGGGCGTCCGCATCCCGCCGCTCGTCTACGGCACGGCGTGGAAGGAGGAGCGCACGGCTCCCTTGGTGGCGCAGGCGCTGCGGGCGGGCTTCCGCGGCATCGACACGGCGAACCAGCGCAAGCACTACCACGAGGCCGGCGTGGGCCAGGCGCTGCGCGAGGCGTTCGCGTCCGGGCTCGTCCGGCGCGAGGAGCTCTTTCTCCAGACGAAGTTCACGTACCGCCGCGGCCAGGACCACCGCCTCCCGTACGACCCGGAGGCGCCGCTCGCGGAGCAGGTCGCGCAGTCGTGCGAGAGCTCGCTCGCGCACCTTGGCGTCGACGCGCTCGATGCGTACCTGCTGCACGGGCCGTCGGCCTTCCCGCACCTTGGGGAGGACGACCTCGTCACGTGGCGCGCGATGGAGGAGCTCCACGCGCTCGGGAAGGTGCGCCTTCTTGGCGTCTCGAACGTGACGGCGCAGCAGCTCGCGACGCTCCACGCCGCCGCGCGCGTGAAGCCGCGCATCGTGCAGAACCGGACGTTCACGCGGCCCCACGCCGACGCCGCGGTGCGGGCGTTCTGCGCCGAGCACGGGCTCGTGTACGAAGGGTTCTCGCTCCTCACGGCGATCCCGCACGTCCTCGCGCACCCGACCGTCGTAGAGCTCGCGATGCGCCACGGCCGCACGCCCGCGGAAGCTATCTTCGCCTACTGCCTCGCGCGCGGCATGGTCGTCCTCACCGGCACGACGTCCGAGGCGCACATGCGCCAGGACCTCGCAGCGCCCGACCTCCGGCTCGACGCGCGGGAGCTCGCCCTTCTCGACGCGCTCGTCGCCTGAGCGCGCGTTCGACGAAGCGTTCGCGACCGTCCAAGCCTGCTCCAACGTGCTTATCCCGCGCGAGGCGAGCATTCGTGCTGGAATTCGCTCCTTGCGCCGAAGGCGGGGTCGCATCCCTCCCGCCCCGGCGCCTCCATCCGTCGTCAGCGCCGCGCGCTCGGCGCGTACCCCGCGAGGCGGTTCCGCACCGCGTCGTACGAGCCCAGCGCCTGGAACGCCTTGCCGCCCACGACGTACGTGACGGTGGTCTCCACGCCCAGCGCCTCGGCCCACTCGTCCCCCGCGGCGAGGACGACGTCCCACGCGGCATCCTCCGTCGCGCGCAGAAGGCCGTCCTCGTCGAGTCCGCTCTCCCGCGCCACGCGGCGCAGCGTCTCGTCGTCGTGGAGGTCCGCCTGGCGCTCCCAGTACGCCTCGAAGCACGCGTCCACGTACGCCTCCTCCGCGTCGCGCGCCCGCGCGTAGAAGACCCCGCGCAGCGCGCGGCGCGAGTTGCTCAGGCGCTCCGGGATGCGCAGGTCGATGCCCCCCTCCCGCGCGAGCGCGCGCAGCCTCTCGCCGGGGGGCGGGTGGTCGTTCCGCTTCCCTTCCGGCGGCGTCGACGGATGGATCTCCCACGGCACGTGCACGAAGCGCAGCCCCTCCTCGCGCTGGAGGCGCCGCTCGCGCGCGCGGCCGCTGTACGACCACGGGCACACGAAGTCGAAGAAGACCGGGATGATGGCGCCGCGCATCGCGCGGCGTCGGCCCCCGCGCGCCTTCAGCGTCGCGGCCGCTTCGTCGCTTCCGGCGCCGCGGCGGCCCATCCTTCATGCGGTGGCGCCGCTTCCCGCCCCAGGTGCCCCTGGTCAGCGTCCTCATCGCGATCATCGGAGGCGGGCTTATCCTTCTTGGGCTCATGGACGCGTTCCTGACCATCCTCCACCCGGACCGCGACGGGCGCCTCTCCGCGACGCTCAACCGCGGCATCTGGTACCTCGCGACCATCCTCGCGCGCGTGCGGACGCGTCGCCGCCACGAGACGCTCGGCTTCGCGGGACCGACGATGGTCATCTCCGACGTCCTCCTGTGGATGCTCCTGCCCATCCTCGGCTACGGCATCCTCGTGTGGCCGTTCATGAGCGGCGCCTTCGACACGCCGACGACGCTTGACCGCGACCTGTGGGACGCCATCTACTTCAGCGGCGTCACGTTCACGACGCTGGGCTTCGGCGACATCACGCCGCTCACCCCGGTCTGGGAGCTCCTCTCCATCGCGGAGGCCATCACGGGCTTCCTCGTGATGTCCACCTCCATCGCGTACATCGTCGCCGTGTTCGAGGGCGTCGACCAGCGCGACGCGCTCGCGCTCAAGATCTACAGCGAGACGGGCGGCACGTGGAACGGCGCGCTGTTCGTCTCGCGCGCGCTCGAGGACGAGGGGGCGGACCGCCTGCGCGGCCGCGTCGAGGGGTGGGCGTCGCTCGTGCGCGACCTGCACGGGCGCCTGTACCGCTTCCACGGGCTGGCCCTGTACCTCCGCACGCACGGGCTCGACCTCGGCCCCGAGCGCATGCTCTACGCGCTCACCGACGTGACGCTGCGCTGCCAGGTGCTCGCGCGCGCGCCCGAGATGCGCGGCCTGCGCCCCGCCGCCGACCACCTCGCGATCGGCGTCGAGCACTTCGCGGGCGCGCTCGTGAGGCGCCACGGCACGCGGCGCTCGCGCGAGCTCATGGAGCGACCCGAGCCGACGGAGCGCGACATCGCCCTCGTGGGCGAGGTGTGGACGGCCGCCGCGGCGCGCTTCGCCCTTTCCGAGCCGGCGGTCGCGCCCGGGCGCGATGCGGAGCTTCTCGCGCTCGCGGCGCGCCTGCGCGTCTTCCTCTCGGAGCTCGACCGCCTCACGCGCTGGCGCACGCTCGAGCCGGGAGCCGCCACGCGCGCCGCCCCGTGACGCGCGCCATCAGCGGCGCCGGAGCGCGAGCGCCGACGCGGCGAGCGCGGCGAAGGCCACGAGCCCCGGCAGCGGGACGGCGCGCGCCTCGTCCACGCCCGCGCCGAGCGCGGCTCCTCCGCGGGGCGCGGCGTCGCACGCCTCCCACCACGCGTCCATCAGGCGGTTGATGAACTGGTGGCCGGCCCAGAAGGCGGGGTCGAGCGGCCCGCGCCCGCCGACCATGTCGCCCTGGATGCCGGCGTGGAACTGCCAGTGGTATTCGAACGCGACGGACTTCCCCAGCTCGTTGAGGTCGCGGAACGCGCAGAGGCGCGTGTGCCCGAACAGCGGGTCCGCTTCCTCGCCGCCCGCGACGGTCGCCCACGTCGGGAGCGGCACGCGAGGGTCCTCCACCCGGCCGTCGCTGCACGCGCGCTCCGGGTAGGGGTACGCGAGGCTCGGGGGCATCGGCGTCGCGGGGTCCCACGGCTCGAGGGGAGGGTGGCCGTTCTCGGCGCGCCACGCCTCGTACTTCTGGAGGAAGTGCCGGTGCCACTCAAAGAAGATGATGCCGTAGCGGTCCTCGGGC
>DASRYU010000198.1:0-5828 GCA_035687045.1 Thermoplasmatota archaeon
CCGTCGCGAGGAGGACCTTGCCCTTCCCGCGCGCCGCCGCCTCCCCGTCGCCTCGCCCTTCGCCTCGCCCTTCGCCTCCGCCCGCGCCCTCGCCCGCGCCCTTGCCCGCCGTCACCATGTGCGGCTTCAGGTGGTCCACGGCGGCCTTCATCGCCTCCGCGCTCTGGAGCACCTCGGCGACGATGAGCTGGTTCGCGTTGAAGAGGCGCCCCACTTCGTCCATGCCGGCCATGAGCGGACCGTTGATGATCTCGAGCGGCGGGCGCGCGCGCAGCGCCTCGTCCAGGTCCGCGAAGAGCCCCTCCTTCGTGCCCTCGACGATGTAGCTCGCGAGGCGCTCGTCGAGGTCCATGCCGCTGCGGTCGCTCTTGCGCGCCGCCTTCCCCTCGCGCCCCGCGAAGTGCGCGGCGAACGCCTGCGGGCTGATGCGGTCCCACAGGAGGTCCTCCGCGACCTTGCGGTCCGCCTCGGGGATGTTCGGGTAGCGCTCCAGAGCCTCCGTGTTCACGATGGCGTACGTGAGGCCGGCCTGGACGCAGTGGTAGAGGAAGACGGAGTTGAGCACCTCGCGCCCGGCGGGTGGGAGGCCGAAGCTCACGTTCGAGATGCCGAGGATGGTCGCGCAGCGCGGGAAGCGCTCGGTGATGAGGCGCACGCCCTCGATGGTCTCCACCGCGCTGCCGCGGTATTGCTCGTCGCCCGAGGCGCAGGGGAACACGAGCGGGTCGAAGATGACGTCCTCGGGGGCGAGGCCGTACTTCTCCGTGAGCAGGCGGTACGAGCGCTCCGCCACCTCGAGCTTGCGCGCGCGCGTGACCGCCATGCCCTGCTGCGGGTCCTCGTCGATGCAGCCGACGACGACGGCGGCGCCGTACGTGCGCAGGAGCGGCACGACGCGCTCGAAGCGCTCCTCGCCGTCCTCGAGGTTGATGGAGTTGACGATGGCCTTGCCCTGCGAGTGCTGGAGCGCGAGCTCGATGACGTCCGCGTCCGTGCTGTCGATCATGAGCGGCGCCTGCACCTTCTTCGTGAGGTGCGGCAGGAACGCCGCCATGTCGGCCATCTCGTCGCGGTCCGGGTCGGCGAGGCAGACGTCGACGACCTGCGCGCCGTTCTTCACCTGCGCGCGCCCGACCTCCGCGCCCTCCTCCCACTTCCCATCCTGGATGAGGCGCTTGAACTTGCGCGAGCCGATGACGTTCGTGCGCTCGCCCACGAGGATGGGCCTGTTCGCCGGATCGACCTCGAGGTACTCGATGCCCGACACGTGGCGGCGGCGCCCCTCCGCCGGCTGCCGCGGCGCCTTCCCCTCGACGAGCTTCGCGAGCGCCGTCACGTGCGCGGGCGTCGTGCCGCAGCAGCCGCCGACGAGGTTCACGAGCCCCTCGTCGACGAAGCGCCGCATCTTGCGCGCGAGCGACTCGGGCGTCTCCTCGTAGCGCCCCTCGTGGTCCGGGAGGCCTGCGTTGGGGTACACGTGCACGGGGCACGTCGCGACGCCCGAGAGCGCGCGCAGGTGGTCCGTCATGAACTCGGGGCCTGTGGCGCAGTTGAGGCCGACCGTGAGCGGGCGCAGGTGCTCGACGGCGGCGTAGAACGCCTCGACGCCCTGGCCGGCGAGCATGGTGCCCATGGGTTCGATGGTCGCGGAGAGGAGGACGGGAAGCTCGCGGCCCGCGTCGGCGAACGCGTCGCGGATGCCCAGCGCGGCCGCCTTCACGTTGAGCGTGTCCTGGCTCGTCTCGACGAGGAGGCAGTCGGCGCCCCCCTCGAGGAGCCCGAGCGTCTGCTCGCGGTACGACGCGCGCAGCTCGGCGAACGTCACGCCGCCGGTGACGGTGAGCGCCTTCGTCGTGGGGCCGATGCTGCCCGCGACGTAGCGCGGCTTCTCGGGCGTCGCATGCGCGCGCGCCGACTCGGCGGCGATCTCCGCCGCGCGCCGGTTGATCTTGCGCGCAAGATGCGCGATGCCGTACTCCGCGAGCACGATGCTCGTGGCGCCGAACGTGTTGGTCTCGACGATGTCCGCGCCTGCCTGGAAGTAGGCGTCGTGCACCATGCGGATGACGTGCGGCGCAGAGAGGACGAGGTGCTCGTTGCAGCCTTCGAGCGCTTCGCCGCCGAAGTCCTCCGGCGTGAGCCCTGCGGCCTGGAGCATCGTGCCCATGCCGCCGTCGAGGACGAGGATGCGCTGCCGGAGAAGCTCCGCGAGCGCCGGCTTGCTCACAGCTTCGCCACTCCTTCGACGATGGCGTTCCCGAGAGAGTCGTCGTTGATGGGGAGCACGTGCGCGCCCACCTTCGTCGAGAGGCCGCGCGAGCGCGCGCCGTCCTTGAGGGCTGCGAACGTCTCGAGCACGACCTGCACCGACTCCTGCGCGAGGTCGGGCGCCTCCTTCAGGCGCTTGCGCACGGGGTCCGGGACCTTGACGAACGGGATGGAGGTGTGCATGAACTCCAGCGTGCGCGCGGTCTTGAGCGGGCTGGAGCCGACGAGGACGGGGACGTCCGGGTACGGGCTCGCGCGGCCCAGGAGCTTCTTCTCCTCCATCTTCGCGAGCCAGTCGAGCGTGGGGGTCGCGTCCCACGTGATCTGGCTCTGGAAGAACTGCGTGCCCGCGTCGAGCTTCGCCTTCGCGTACTGGTCCTCGTTGTTGCGCCAGGGGATGAGCGGCGCGCCGACGAAGAAGTCGAGCGGCGTGGTGGAGCGCGGCGGCGGGGGCGGCGCGAAGCGGTTCGCGTAGCGCGACGCCGCGGGCGTCATGATGTCGGGGATGAGCGAGCCTCTGTTGATGAACTTCGTGATGCCCGCGATGAGCTCGATGGCGTTCACGCTGTCGACGCGGCGCTCCTCGGGGTAGTCGCCCTCCTTCGGGTGGTCGCCGGTCATCACGACGACGTTGCGGATGCCCAGCGCCCAGGCGCCGAAGAGCCAGCGCTGGATGCCCGCGAGCGTGTCGTCGCGGCAGGTGATGTGCGCGAGGATGTCCACGCCGCACGCGTCCCGCAGAAGGTGGCCGTAGGCCGCGGGGTCGATGCGCACGCGCGCGCTCGGGTTGTTCGTGAGGTTCACGCCGGCCACGTGCGTGAGGCACGGGAGCGCGGCGAACCTGTCGATGCTCTCCTGCACCTCGCCGCCGCGAGGCGAGATGGCCTCGTACGTGATGGGGAAGGCCTCGCGGGCCAGCCGCTCACGGAACGGGACGACCGCCATATTCGCACCACGCATTTCTTTTCGCTCGTTATTACGCGATCTTCGAAGGGCGCACCTCAGCGGAGCTCGCTCCTCGCGTCCGGCTCAGAGGCCGGCGACGCGGCGCAGGTCCTCGACGCGGTCCGTGCGCTCCCACGGGAGGTCGAGGTCGTCGCGGCCGAAGTGGCCGTATGCCGCGACCTGCCGGTAGATGGGGCGACGCAGCTGGAGCTCGCGGATGAGGCCGTACGGGCTGAAGTCAAAGACCTTCTTCACGTACCCCTCGACGTCCGCGTTCGTGAGGCGGCTGCCCTTCTTCTCGGCGCCCGTCCCGAACGTCTCGACGTTGATGCTCACCGGCTGGTGGTGGCCGATGCTGTACGCAAGCTGGATCTGGCAGCGCTCCGCGAGGCCCGCGGCGACGATGTTCTTCGCCGCCCAGCGCGCGCCGTACGCGGCGCTGCGGTCGACCTTCGTCGGGTCCTTGCCGGAGAACGCGCCGCCGCCGTGCGGAGCCGCGCCGCCGTACGTGTCGACGATGATCTTGCGCCCCGTGAGCCCGGTGTCGCCGTGCGGTCCGCCGATGACGAAGCGGCCGGTGTGGTTGATGTAGAGCTCCGTCCGGGGGTCGAAGAAGTCCGCGGGCAGGAAGCCGCCGTCGACGTACTCCTGGATGACGGGCTCGATGACGTAGCTGATGATGCGGCGGCGCAGGTCGTCGAGCGTGATCTCGGGGTCGTGCTGCGCGGCGACGACGATGGCGTGCGCGTGCACGGGCTTGCCGTCGCGCCACTCGATGGTGACCTGCGTCTTCCCGTCGGGGCGCAGGTGGGGGACGATGTTCTGCTTGCGCACCTGCGCCAGGCGCCGCGCGAGGCGGTGCGCGAGCTGGATCGCGAGGGGCATGAACTCGGGCGTCTCCTTCGTGGCGTATCCGAACATGAGCCCCTGGTCGCCCGCGCCCGTCTCCTCCGCGGTGCGCTTGACGACGCCCATGTTGATGTCCTCCGACTGGTCGTGGATGGCGTTGAGGACGCTGCACGTCTCCGCCTCGAGGCCGTAGGCGCCCTTCGTGTAGCCGATGTCGGTCACGATCTGGCGCGCAAGGCGCGGGATGTCGACGTACGTGTCGGTGCGGATCTCGCCGCCGACGAGGACGAGGCCGGTGGTGGTGAAGGTCTCGCAGGCCACCTTCGCCTCGGGGTCCTTCGAGAAGATCGCGTCGAGGACGCCGTCCGAGATCTGGTCGCAGAGCTTGTCCGGGTGCCCTTCCGTGACCGACTCGGAGGTGAAGAGGTAGCGCTGGGACATGCGAGACACCGTTGCTCGCCCAACCAAAAGTGCGTATAGATACCTTATGGACGGCGCATACGTGGAGCGCATGCGGGATGCGCCGGAAGCATCAGCCGTCGGCGCGCAACGTCTTTTGCGGCGCGCGAGGTTCGCCGGCGCGTGAGCGAGCCGCGCGTCGACCTCCACACGCACACCGTCGTCTCCGACGGGACGCTCACGCCGACCGAGCTCGTGCACCTCGCCGCGCGCAAAGGCCTCGCCGCCATCGCGCTCACCGACCACGACCATCTGGGCGGGCTCGACGAGGCGCGGCGCGCGGCGGAGGGACGCGGGGTGGAGGTGCTCGCGGGGGTCGAGCTCTCCGTCACGCACGACACCGGCGCGGACGTCCACCTCCTCGGCTACCTCGTCGACCCGGAGGAGCCGAGGCTCGCGCGCCGGCTCGCCGAGTTCCGCGACGTGCGCGCCGCGCGCGGCCGCCTCATCGTGGAGAAGCTTCGGTCGCTGGGCGTCGACATCTCGCTCGATGAGCTGCCGGAGGCCGGAAGCGTCGGCCGGCCGCACATCGCGCGCGCCCTCATGGAGAAGCGCATCGTCGCGAGCGTGCAGGAGGCGTTCGAGAAGTGGCTGGGGGAGGGGCGCCCGGCGTACGTGCCGAAGGCGAAGATGGAAGCGCGCGAGGCGATCGACCTCGTGCACGGCGCGGGCGGCGTGGCCGTCCTCGCGCACCCCGGGCTCCTGTCGGAGAGGCACCGGTACGCCGTCGTGCGCGAGCTCGCGGCGCTCGGCCTCGACGGCGTGGAGGTGGAGCACTCGCGCCATTCAAGCGAGGAGCGTCGCCGCCTGCGGGCGATGGCGCAGGAGCTTGGCCTCGTGGAGACGGGCGGCAGCGACTTCCACGGCGAGAACAAGCCGGACGTGGACCTCGGCTACGGCCACGGCGGGAACGTGCACGTCACGTATGCGACGGTGCGCGCACTGCGCGAGCGGGCGGAGCGGCGACGAAGCCCCAGCTCTCGAGGAACGACATCGCCATCGTGACGGCGCCCGCCGGCTCCGGCGGGATCTCGAGAGGCGCGAGCCAGCGCGCGCCCTTGTCGTCGTCCCACACGCCGATGCGCAGCGCCACGCCGCGAAGGGCGCGGTCGCCTGTGAGCACGTGCACGCCGAACTTGCCCGGACCGCCCTGCGGCTCGCCGTCGAGAAGCACGCGCGCGCCCCGCTCGCGCAGCGGCTCGACGAGCGCGCGAGCGACCGCGCGAGCAGCGGCGGGGTCGTCCGCCTGCACGCGGAGCACGAAGGGTCGGCGCATCTTGCCTCACCGGCCGCCGAGGTAGGGGCGG
>DASRYU010000199.1:0-6086 GCA_035687045.1 Thermoplasmatota archaeon
CAGCTCCTTGTAGCGGTTGCGGATCGTGACTTCCGTCACGCCGGCCACGTCAGCGACTTCGCGCTGGGTCCTGCGCTCGCCGCAGAGGATGGAGCTGATGTAGAGCGCCGCCGCAGCGACGCCCGTGGGGCCGCGGCCGGAGGTGAGCTCCTTGTCCGCCGCCTGCTTCAGGATCTCCACGGCCTTCGCCTGGATCTCGCCGCTGAGCTTCAGCTCGGAGCAGAAGCGGGGGATGTAGTCGATGGGGCTGGTGGGCATCAGCTTCAGCTTCAGCTCGCGGGCGATGAAACGGTAGGTGCGGCCGATTTCCTTGCGGCTGACGCGGCTGGCGTCGGCGATTTCGTCCAGCGTGCGCGGGACGTTGCACTGGCGGCAGGCGGCGTATAGCGACGCGGCGGCGACGCCTTCGATGCTGCGGCCGCGGATGAGGTTCTTCTGCACCGCGCGGCGGTAGATCATGGCGGCGGTCTCGCGCACGTTGCGCGGCAGGCCCATGCGGCTCGCCATGCGGTCGAGCTCGCTGAGGGCGAAGGCAAGGTTGCGCTCCGTCGCGTTGGAGACGCGGATGCGGCGCTGCCACTTGCGGAGGCGGTAGAGCTGGGCGCGCGACTTCGTCGGGATGTTCTTGCCGTACGAGTCCTTGTTGCGCCAGCCGATCTCCGTGGAGAGACCCTTGTCGTGGATGGTGTAGGTCATCGGCGCACCGACACGGGCGCGCTTCTCGCGCTGCTCGTGGTCGAAGGCGCGCCACTCGGGGCCTTGGTCGATGAAGTGCTCGTCAAGAACGAGACCGCAGGCTTGGCAGACGAGCTCACCGCGCTCGTAGTCGCGGGCGATCTGCTTCGACCCGCACTCCGGGCACTGGGTGATCTCTTCGACCTGTTCTTCGGCGTTCTTCTTGTCGGCAGGGGGCATACGACGACCTCGGCTCACGGGACGAAGATGTCCTGCCGCAGCAGGCGTTGGGGCTTCGACCCTTTCCCGGCGTTCACAAGGAGGTAGGGTGCGGAGACGGGGCCGATGACGTCGACCACGCGACCGGCCGGCTGGCCGCGCACGTCCACAAGGTTCGTGCCGATGGGCACCATCTTCGGGGCCTTGACGAGAAGGCCCCGGGGCGTCACATCGACGACGTGGCCAGCAGAAGCGCGCGCCATCCGATCACTCTACCTCCCGGCGTTACCGGGTATCGAGCGACTAAGATTTGACTACGTATTTAACTGTTGCGCCGACGTATTTGTACTGCGCGCGCCACTGTGGCAAGAATCCTTCGAAAGTCGGCCCGTTCAGGCGTCGCGCGGCCCCTTGAGCGGCTCGGTCGCGGCATCCGCCGGCGGGACCGGCGCGTCGCCGGAGGGAGGCATCGGGGCCTCCTTCGTCTCGTGGCGGCGCGCCTCGCCCCCCTTGCGGCCGATCTCGCTGTAGAAGGAGGGGCCGTGGTTCTGCGCCACGCGCCGGCCGCCCTTCCGCCCGATCTCGGCGTAGAAATCCGTGCCCCGCTCGCGTTTCACCTTTTCGCCCCCCTTGCGCCCAGCCTCGCTGAGCGTCATGGGGCGCTTCGGCGGGGGAGCCTCGCTCACGACGACTCGACCTCAGCGGTCTCGATGTTCTCGACCGCTCGGCTCTGCGCGACGCGCGCCTTGCCGCCCTTGCGGCCGATCTCGCGCATGTGCTCGCGCCCCAGCTTGTTGAAGACGGCCTTGCCGCCCATGCGACCCAGCTGGGCGTAGCCCTCGGAGCCGAGCTCCTTCTTGCGCGCTTCTCCACCCTTCTCGGCGCCGCGCTCGGCACCGAGGCGGCCGATGGTCTGGAAGAAGGGGGTGCCGTAGCGTTCCTTCACGGTCTCGCCGCCGCGTCGGCCCGCTTCCACGAACGCGCCGTCGGCCCTCTCCTGCGTTGCATCCTTCATGACCGCACCTTGCGGATCGCCGTTGGACCGATGTTTGAATACGATTCTCGAACGGATGGCGGAACACCGACCACCTCCGAGCCGGGGGAAAAGGGTGATAGCGCAGCCACATGGTTGCGCCGCTCGTGGACTGGCGGCGAGCGGCGATGCACGGCGCCCTCGTCGGCGCGCTCGGCGCCGTCGCGTTCTTCGTGCTGCACGCGCTCGTCATCGAGCCCATCTGGCGGGCGGCGCCGCGCGCGCTCCTCGCGCTCGCCAACGGCGCGCTCCTCGGCATCGTCTACCACCGGCTGCGCGCGCGCGAGGAAGCGTTCGCGCACCCGCTCGGCGGCATGCTCCTGGGCGCGCTCGCCGGGCTCTCGCTCGCGCCCTTCGCCATCGTCGGCTGGATGCGCGCGCGCGGCGCGCCCGACCCGTTCTGGCTCCTCATCCTCACGCTGCTGCTCCTCTCGTTCTACCACGCCACGCAGGCCGTGCAGGCGGAGCGCAGCGCGGAGCAGGCGGCGCGCGGCTGGCGCGCGTGGCGCGCGTGGCGCGAGCGGGCGCGGTGGCTCGAGCTCCCCGCGGCGCTTCTCGTCGCGAACGCGCTGCCCGCGTGGTTCCTGACGTTCCTCTCCGACTTCCACGAGGAGACGCCGGAGCCCTTCACCTTCACCGCGGCGCTCGCCGTCGTCTACCTCGCCGCCGGCGCGGTCCTCACGGGCCTCGCGCAGCGCGCCGAGCGCGAGGCGGCGCCGTCGCTCGAACAGCGAGAGTAAAAAAAAAGAGGGCGCGCACGCGCCCGCTCCTCGGCCCCCGCCTCCGCCCGTTCCTCGGCCTCGGCGTCGGCGTCGGCCTGCGCCGAAGGCGCCCTACGTTCCTTCCTGCCAGCCGGCGAGGTACTTCTTCTGCTCGTCGGTGAGGCGGTCCATCGCGACGCCCATCGCGGTGAGCTTGAGCGACGCGACGCGCTCGTCCTGCTCGCGCGTGGGCGCGTAGACCTGCTTCTCGAGGTTCTTCGCGTTCTGGAGGAGCCACACGCTCGAGAGCGCCTGGTTCGCGAAGCTCATGTCCATGACCTCGGGCGGGTGGCCTTCGGCGGCGGCGAGGTTCACGAGGCGGCCCTGGCCGAGGACGTACACCTTGCGGCCGTCCTTGAGCGTGTACTGCTCGACGTTGGGGCGGATCTCCTCGACGCTCTTGGCCATCTCCTTGAGCGCGACGAGGTTGATCTCGTTGTCGAAGTGGCCCGAGTTCGCGACGATGGCGCCGTCCTTGAGGTTGCGCAGCTGCTCCGCGTCGAGGACCCACTTGCCCCCGGTGACGGTGACGACGAAGTCGGCCTTCTTCACCGCGTCGGCCATCGGGGCGACCTCGAAGCCGTCCATGACGGCCTCGAGCGCGCGGATGGGGTCGACCTCGGTCACGACGACGCGCGCGCCCATGCCGCGGGCGCGCATCGAGAGGCCCTTGCCGACCCAGCCGTAGCCGGCGACGACGAAGACCGTGCCCGCGATGAGCGAGCTCGTCGCGCGGAGGATGCCGTCGAGCGTGCTCTGGCCCGTGCCGTAGCGGTTGTCGAAGAAGTGCTTCGTCATCGCGTCGTTGACGGCGACGACCGGGTAGGGGAGGACGCCTTCGGCGGCCATCGCGCGGAAGCGGTGGACGCCCGTCGTCGTCTCCTCTGTGCCGGCGAGGACGCCCGAGACGGCGTCCTTGTGGACCGTGATGAGGCGCGTGACGAGGTCGCCGCCGTCGTCCATCGTGAGCGTCGGCTTGTTCGCGAGCACCGCGTCGACGTGCTGGTAGTACTCCGTGTTGTTGACGCCGCGCCACGCGTACACGTGGATGCCGCTCTCGGCGAGCGCCGCGGCGACGTCGTCCTGCGTGGAGAGCGGGTTGGAGCCGCAGAGCGCGACCTTCGCGCCGCCCGCCTTGAGCGTCTCCATGAGCACGGCCGTCTCCTTCGTCACGTGCAGGCACGCGCCGATGGTGATGCCCTTGAGCGGCTTCGTCTGCTCGAACTCCTTCCGGATGAGCGCGAGCACGGGCATGTGGGCGGCGGCCCAGTCGATGCGCTGGCGCCCCTGCTTCGCGAGCGAGGGGTCCTTGATCATGTGAGGCGGGACGGTCATCGCGCGCGCATCGCCAGCGCACCGGCATATAGATGACCCCATCGTAGGATGGGCTGCTGTGGAGGCCGTCATCGAGGTCGAGCACGCGGGCTGCTACACGTCCGACGTGACCCGCCGCTTCGGCATCGCCATCACGGTGCTCTCGGGCCACCAGACGCCCGAGGGGTCCGTCGGCCTGTGGGAGATGAGCGGGCCCGCGGAGGCGCTCGCGCCCGCGTTGAAGGCGCTCCAGACCCACCCGAACCTCGTGCGCGTCGACGTCGTGCGCCGCGCGCCGCACGCGTGGGTCCTCGAGACCGTCGACACGGAGGCGGAGGTCTCGGGCGCCCTCATCGGCGCGGGGCTCGTGTTCCTCCCGCCCGTGCACATCCGCGACGGCACGGAGACGTACCGCGTGTTCGCGATGGAGCGCAAGCAGGTGGAGCGCGCGGTGCGGGCGCTCTCGAAGCGGAACAAGGTCGTTGTGCGCGCGCTGCGCGAGCGCGTCGCCGCCACCTCGCCGCTCGCCGCGCTCACGGCGAAGCAGCGCGAGGCGCTCGAGGCCGCGTGGCGCGAAGGCTGGTACGAGCGCCCGCGGCGCGTCGACCAGGAGTCGCTCGCGAAGAAGCTCAAGGTGTCGCGCCCCTCGCTCACCGAGCGCCTGGCGCGCGCGGAGGCGAACGTCGTGCGCGCGCTCTTCGAGAGCTAGTCGCGCTCCTCGGGCTCGCGCGCGTGCCGGCCGACCTCGCTGCGCGCCCGCGCGAGAAGCGTGTCCGCGTCCTGCACGTCCTCGAGCGCGTCCCTCGTACGTCGCGCGGCCTGCGCGGCGCGTCGCATCGCCTGCGGCTCGTTCTCGATCTCGTCCTGGCGCACCTCGATGTGGTCCTGCACGATGTTCGCGCTCTGCTCCGTGCGCTTGCGCGCGTCCTCGGACGCCACGAGCGCCTCGTCCACCGCTTCGCTCGAGCGGGCGCTCGCCTCGTCGACGAGCCGCCGGAACCGGACGAGGCGGTTCGCAAGCTCCGTCGCGACGAGGCTGAGCTCGTAGCGTCGCGCCGTCGGTTCCCCGCTCGCGAGAAGCTCGATGAGCTCCTCGTCGCTGAGGAACGGCAGCCGGTCGCTCGCCCAGCTTCCGCGGCGGAGCTCATCCCCCCACCGCTGCCAGGCAGCCGGATCCACGCGCATGCGCAGCCGACGGGGGCAGGGGGGCGTAGCGGCTCTGGCCGCTTCATCGGCGCCTCAGCGGGAGGGGAGCTCGACGGTGCCGTCGAACGACCACACGCCGGCGTGGAACTGCGCCGGCGCGCGCGGTGAGCCGATCGCCTGCGTCACCCAGTGCCCTTCGGGCCACTCGATCGTGCCCTGGCCGAAGGCGTACGAGTCGCCGACCCACTCGAACTGCGTGCGCCAGATGGCGAAGCCGTCCGCGCCGCGCTCGCCCGCGGGCGTCACCTCGATGAAGCGGCGGCCGGGCCCGGTCGCCGTCTGCTGGGGCGCGGTCAGCTCGAGCACGAAATCGCCCGCGCCTTCGATGGTGAGCGACGAGGCGAGCCCGTTGGGCACGAGCGCCGTCTCCCACGCCATCGTGCCGTTGCCGACGGAGAGCCCGAGGCTCCGCATGAGCTCGCGTCGCGGCGCGTCAGGCACGACAACGTGGATCTTGTAGTAGACCTCGTCGATCTCGGGGTCCGCGAGCGCCTCCGGGAGCGTCACGGGGATCCAGATGCTCGCGTACGTCATGCCTTCGATCGTGCCGTCGAGGCCGCTTCCGGACGCGCACTCGAACGTCTCCGTGCCGATGGACGCGCGCGCCGCCGCCGCGGTGGCGAGCGGGAGGCCCAGCGGCGCCCCGGAGCGCACGGTGAAGCCGTCCGGCAGGTTCGCCTGCACGAGGGCCGGGTCCGCATCGGACCAGCCAACGAGGTAGCGGCACTCGGTGAGCTGCCAGGGCAGGACGGTCGCGCGGGCCGTCGGCGCGTCGTCGGCGGCGGGCAGCGCGACGCAGCCGGCGAGGAGAAGAAGGAGCGGGAGGGGAAGCGCGAGCGTCCGCACGCGGCGCGAGCGGGGCGCGGAGGGGTCTGCGT
>DASRYU010000200.1:0-8779 GCA_035687045.1 Thermoplasmatota archaeon
CCCCCGCGCCCGGGGCCCTGGCGCTTTTCGCCGCGCTCGCCGCGCTCGCGGTGGCGCTGCGGCGGCGGCGCGAGGAGTGAGCCGCGCGGCGCGGCACCCGCGCGCCCGCGTCACCCGCCGCGGTGAAGAGCGACCCTATAAGCCCCCGCCGGCGCACGCAGGCGCATCGGCCTGCTTGCCGGCGGGCCCAGGTGTTGCCACATGCGCCTCACGATCGCGCTCCTCGCAGGTCTCCTGCTTCTTCCCGGCCTTGCCGTGGCCGGGCCTCCGCAGGGGGACGAAACGACCTCGCTCGACCTCTCCGCCATCGGCGGACCCGTCATCTTCCTCCAGTGCAGCCGCGCCGAGGCGACGAGCCTCACGGACAACTGCGGCCTCGTGAGCATCTGGATCCAGAGCAACGGCGTGCCCGGGCTCCAGACGATCCAGAAGCCCTACGGCGGCGTGCAGCGCCCCCGCGACACGCCCGTCCTCGCCTGAGGCGGCGGACCCTCTTCGCCTATTCCTGCGCGACGAGCGCGGGCGCCGCGGGCTTGGCGGTCGCGTCCTCGGGAACGAGCGTGCGCGTGCGCCGTTCGTCGGCGAGGCGGCGGAAGACGCGGCGGAACGCGCCGCGCTCCTCGCCGGCGAGGTACGCGTAGCGCACGAAGGGGAGCGCCGCGAGCGCGAGGCCGGCGACGGCGACAAGCGTGGCGTCGAGCCACTGCGACGCGAGCACCTGCGCGGGGTAGAGGAGGAGGGCCGCGAGGAGCGCGAGGAAGCCCCAGCGTTGCGCGCGTCGGCTGCGGCGGGACAGATCGCGGAGCTCCTCGAGCGTGGCGGCCATGGCGCGCACTGCGGCTTCTCGCGTTTAACGGCTTTCGGCAGCGGCGCTGCGCGGACGCTCAGGCGCCGACGGGCGCGCCCGGCATGCGCTCGAAGGTGAGCTTGCCCGCCACGAGGTCGCGCAGGAGGGCGACGACCTGCTCGCGCGCGACGCGCTTCTGCGCGCCCGTGTCGCGCTCGCGGACCGTGACGGTGCCATCCTTCTTCGTGTCGTAGTCGACCGTGACGCAGAAGGGCGTGCCGATCTCGTCCTGGCGCGCATAGCGGCGGCCGATGGCGCCTCCGTCGTCGTACATCGCGGCGAGGCCGTTCTCGCGCATCTCGCGCTCGATCTCGCGCGCGAGCGTGTCGAGCCCGTCCTTCGACATGAGCGGGAAGACGCCGCACTTGATGGGCGCGACGGCGGGCGCGAGGCGCAGCGTGACCCACTCCTTCTCCGACCAGCTGGATTCGAGCACGGCGTAGAAGATGCGGTCGATGCCGTACGAGGGCTCGACGACGTGCGGGACGTACCACTCGCCCTCGACGCGCTCGCGCCGCTTCTCGACGCGGTAGAAGTCGCTCGTGAGCGTGATGCTCTCGCCGTCGACCTCGAGCGTGAGCGACGGCGGCGCGACCTCCGGCGCCTCCATCTCGGCGAGCGCCTTGCTGATGGCGCCCGCCTTCGCCTTGTACGTGGGCCCGAGCTTCGTCGGGTTGGGCACGTAGCGGAGCACCTCCTGCTCGCGCGCCTCGGGGAAGCGGCGCATGGCGCGCAGCTTCTGGCCGCTCACGCGCTCGTGCGCCTTGAGGTCGTAGTCGGTGCGGTCGGCGATGCCGACGATCTCGACCCAGCCGAAGCGCGGCGAGAGGAACTCGGCGTCCCACGTGTCGGTCGAGTAGTGCGCCTTCTCCTCGCGCCCGTGCTGGCGGAAGCGGAGGATGTCGGCGGGGATGCCGGCGGCCTCGAGGAACTCGCTCGTCATCGCGAGGAAGTAGCCCAGCGCGCCGTTGGCGATGATGCCCTTGTCGACCGCCTCGCCCATGCGCATGCGGCGGACGTCGCTCTCGTCGCGCGCGAGGAGGTTGAGCTCCTTGTCGCGGAGGCGCTCGTAGGTCGGCCACGTCTTCTGCTCGGGGTCGAAAAAGACCTCGGCCTCCATCTGGTGGAACTCGCGCAGGCGCAGGAGCGACTGGCGCGGCGAGATCTCGTTGCGGTACGCCTTGCCGATCTGGACGGCACCGAAGGGCATCTGCTCGCGGAAGAACCGGTAGAGCCAGGTGAAGTCCATGAACATGCCCTGCGCCGTCTCGGGGCGCATGTAGCCCGCGCGGCCGCTCCCGGGGCCGACGGTCGTGCGGAACATCAGGTTGAACGCGTCGATGCGCGCCTTCGCGACGTCCAGGGGCTTCTGGCAGTTCGGGCAGCGCACGCTGTCCTCGAACACGGGCTTCGCGTCGCCCGCGCGGGCGATGGTGAGCGTCGTCGCCGTGCGCGCGGCGCGCAGCCCCGCCGCCTCGTGCGCGTGCGTGCCCTTCGTGAGGTCGTGCTCGCCGCGCAGGAGCGCCTGGAGGTTCGCCGGCGCCGGGTCGCGGTCCGCGCTCTCGCGCACCGCCTCGATGCGCGGCACAAGCTCCGCGAGCGCGTCCTGCGGAAGCTTCGCCTTCGCGAGCGCGGCCTGCGCGGCGTCGAGGATGCGCTTCCACTCGTTCTTCACGAGGTGGTCGCCGCGGTTGCCCGCGCCGCACTCGGGGCAGTCGATGACGGTGTCGGCGAACTTCTCGAGGTGGCCCGAGGCGCGGAACACCTGCTCCGGGCTGATGGTCGGGCACTGGATCTCCGCCATCCCCTCGCCGAGGACGTAGAAGCGGCGCCAGAGGTTCTCGAGGTTCGTCTTGAGCGCGGCGCCCAGCGGGCCGTAGTCGTAGAAGCCGGCGACGCCCCCGTAGATCTCGTAGCTGGGCTGCAGGTATCCGCGCCGCTTGAGGATCCCCATCAGGTCGTCGTGGACGTCCTTGCGCTCGGCCATCGCTCTTCGGCGCGCCAAGCGGGGCCCCTCCTATAAAACGTGCCGCGGCGGCCTGCGGAGAGCGGCGAGGGCCGCCCGCGGCGGCGTGATATCAGGTGGAGAAGGTGGGCGGCCCCAGGCGGACAGACGCAGGGAGGGCAGGAGGCACGGGGCCGCCGCGAGGCGAGGTGTGTCCGCGCGCGCGGCGCGCGGCAAGGCCTCTGAGCCTTGAGCCTCCTTCGGAAGCATGAGGCTTTCGCCGCCTGCGCCTATCGGGTAGGCTCGACCTGTAGATGGCGCCGTCACGCGTCCGGCCGCGCCCGCCGCGCCTTACGCCGGGTTCCGGAGCACGAGAAGCATCTCCGGGTCATCGACCGTGAAGTCGCGGCGCTCGTAGGCGCCCGTGACGCCGCCCCAGACGTCGCGGACCTCGAAGCCCGCCTCGTGGGCCATGCGGATGACCTCGCGCGGCGCGAAGGCGCGCGTGGCGACGACGAACTTGCGCTTCCGGCCGTCCGGCGCGGCCACCGTCTGCGGCGTGCGCATGACGTTCGTGAGCGGGTCGAAGTGCTCGTCCGAGGACATGGCGAACACGCTCATCGCGGAGAGCACGAAGAGCCCGCCCGGCTTCAGGCACGCGCGCACGCTGCGGAGCATCTCGACGTGCGCCGCGTCGTCGGGGAGGAGGCCGAAGGCGCCTTCGCAGAAGCTCCACGCGGCGTCGAAGACGGGCTTGAAGGGCAGCTGCCGCGCCTCGGCCTGCACCCACTCGCCGCGGCTGTCGCGCCGCGCCACCTCGAGGAGCCCGCGCGAGAGGTCCGCGCCCACGACGCGCCACGGGAGGTGCCGCTCGTGCCGCCCGACGCCGCAGGCGACGTCGAGCACGCGCGCGTGCGGCGGCAGGCGCAGCGTCTCGAGAAGGAAGGTCGCCTCCTGCTTCGTCCCCTTCGTGTAGGGGAACTTGAGGTAGTTCTCGCGCGCGTGGTCCGCGACCTCGCGGAACGCCAGGCCACCGCCGAAGGGGTCGCTCAACGCGCGCCCATCGCGACGCGCCCGGAAGAGCTTCGCGACGCGCGCGGAGGATCGGCGCGTCGGGCGGTCGGGGCAAGGCTCAAGCCTACATCGGCCTTCGAGGTACCCAGAGGTCCGAGGTACTTGCCTCCTCCGCCCCACCCGCGCCACCGCGTGCGCGTCCTGACGCTCGCCCGCGAGGAGATCCGCGCGCTCCCCCGCAACGCCTTCGCCCTCGGCGCGACCGGCGCCGTGCTCGCGCTCTTCGCGCCCGTCGCTGCGTTCCTCTACGCCGAGGAGGACGGGCTCGTGCTCCCCCTCGTCTTCGCCTGGCTCGTCGCGCAGCTCGTCGTCGCCATCGTGCTCGCCGCGCGCGTCGCGGCGGCGCGCCGCAGCCGCTTCGTGGAAAGCCTCTACACGACCCCTCTGCGGCAGCCGACGTGGCTCCTCGCGCAAGCGGCCGTGGGCGTGGTCCTCGCGGCGCTCGTCCTCGTCGCGCAGGTCCCCTTCATCCTCGTCTACGTCCTGCACCTCGGCCTCCCGCCCCAGCCGATGGCGCTCGTCACAGGCGCGCTCCTCATGGGCGCCTTCGCGGTCGCGCTCGGCCTCTTCTGCGGCGTCGCCGTCGGCGAGGCGGGCCCGGGCGCCGCGGCCGGGCTCGCGGGCGGCATCGCCTTCGCCTCGTTCCTCGGGTTCATCTTCCACGGCGTCGCGCTCCTGGAGGAGCCCGCCTCCGCCGCGGTCGTGCGCGTGACCTCGCTCTCGCCGCTCACGCTCGTGACCGACGCCCTCGGCCTGGGCTTCTTCCGCGTGGCGCCCGCTGACCCGTGGCGCCCGCTCGTCGGCGTGGTCGCGATGACCTTCGCGCTCGCCGCGGGCGCGTGGGTCGCGTACACGCGCGCGCAGAGCCCGCTCGGGTGGGACAGCGGCAGCCGCGCGGCCAAGGCGGTCGTGGCCGCGCTCGCCGCGGTCGCGCTCGTCGTTCCCGTCGCCACGGCGGAGCTCGACTTCGAGGCGCTGCCCGAGGAGCCCCCGGTCTATCGTCCGGGCGAGCACACGCACCTCGCGTTCGTCCCGCGCGGCGCGCCCGTCGCGCAGCAGACGTTCAGCTTCGCAGGCATCGCGGGCTCCCCCGGCCTCTCGCTGGGCAAGGACGTGGAGCTCGACGCGCTCGTGCTCCTGTCGGCGCGGCCGGAGACGACGGTGCGCGACGTCCGCATCGAGGTCGTCGGGAGCGACCGCGTGCGCGTCGTCGCGGGCGGCACCCTCAGCGTTCCGGACGGGCGCTCCGAGGAGGGCGTCGCGCGGCGCGGGTCGGACGGCGCGCTGCTGCCGGACGAGCCTCGCATCCCCGTCTTCCGCGTGCCCGTCACGCTGCGGCTGCTCTCCGTCGACACGCTCGGCGAGTCCGACGCCCCCGTGGAGGCGCGCACCAGCTTCCTCGCGAACGGCACCGAGCTCCGCTCCGTCGCGACGCTCGTGCTCAAGGGGCAGGTGGACGGCGTCCACTGGCAGCTCGGCCTCGCGGGGCTCCCCGTCCCCGCGCTCGCGCTCGCCGCCCTCGTCCGCCGGTCGCTCAGCACTCGGTGACTCCCATGCCCGCCGCCATCTCCGTCCGCAAGCTCACCCGCACCTTCGGCCGGTTCACCGCCGTCGACGCCATCGACCTCGAGGTCGAGGAGGGCGAGCTCTACGGCTTCCTCGGCGTCAACGGCGCCGGCAAGTCCACCACCATCCGCATGCTCTGCGGCCTTCTCCCGCCCACGTCGGGAAGCGCGAGCGTCGCCGGCCACGACGTCGCGACGCGGACGCTCGACGTGCGCCGCAGCGTCGGCCTCATCGCGGACCTCGAGGCCGCGCAGGCGCACCCCTCCTGGTCCGGCCGCGAATACCTCCGGTACTTCGCGCGCCTCTGGGAGCTCGCGGACGCGGATGCCCGCGTCGAGGCGCTCCTCGACCAGGTCGCCCTCGCGCCCGAGTGGCGCCGGCGACCGATGCGCGCGTACAGCACGGGCATGCGCCGCCGCGTCGAGGTCGCGCGCGCGATGCTCGGCTCGCCCCGCGTCCTCTTCCTCGACGAGCCCACGCGGGGGCTCGACCTCCCCGCGAAGCGCGACGTGTGGGAGTGGCTGCGCGCCGTCGCGCGCGAGGAGCGCATGACCGTCTTCCTCTCGAGCCACGAGGTGCGGGAGATCCGCGCGCTCTGCGAGCGCCTCGCGGTCATCGCGAGCGGGCGCATCGTGTACCGCGGCGCGACGAGCGCGCTCGGGGCGACCGAGGACGACCTCCAGGACGCGCTCGTGAAGCTGCTTCGCGGCGAGGCGGGGAGCGCCCAAGGCTTTTAATAGGGGGCCCCCTGTCGCTGGATTCCCGCCCGACCCGAGGGTCCGCCGAGGCGAGGAGCCGTTGCAAGGTCCGCCCTTCCGGCATCCGCGACCCGAGCGCGTCGAGCGGCCAGAGTGAGATCACATGCTGCGACCACGCAAGATCCAGCGCTACTGCCCCAAGTGCAAGAAGCACGGGGAGCACGAAGTGGAGCGCGTCAAGAAGCGCAAGGCGAGCGAGCTCAAGAAGGGTCAGAGGCGCTTCCGCCGCGTGACCGCGGGTTACCGCGGTTTCCCGCGTCCGAAGCCCGAGGGCCGCGAGAAGGCGACGAAGCGCGTCGCGCTCCGCTACCGCTGCAAGACGTGCAAGAAGGCGACGCAGCCCTACGCGCTGCGCGCGAAGAAGTTCGAGCTCAAGGAGGCCTAAGCAGATGGCACGCCACGGTCAGGTCACGAAGTTCGTCCGCGTGAAGTGCAAGGACTGCGAGGGCGAGCAGATCGTCTTCAGCAAGGCCGCCACGCGCGTCGCCTGCAACGTCTGCGGCGCGACGCTCGCCGAGCCGCAGGGCGGCACGGCGCGCTTCAACGGCGAGATCGTCGCCGAGCTCCAGTAGGCGCGACGGGCATCCCCCGCACGCGTTTTTTCTCATCCTCCGCTCGCCCAGCGCCCGCTCCCGCGCGCGGCGCGTGCAGCGTTTTCCGCCCTCCAGGGCGAACACGTCAAGGATACCTTTACACTCTCTCCGGCGATTGTTCGTGCGGGGAGCCTATGGAGCTTGACAGAGGGGCCTGGGGAAGGGCCTCGCGAGTGGACGCAGCCAGCCGGCGGGGGGTCGCCGGCTGACGTTCGGAGAGGTCGTCTTCGAGCTCGCGGACCCGCGCCACCCGCTGTGCCGCCTGACGCGCGCGACCGGCGCGCACGCCGTGTACCGCACGCTCGACACCGGCGAGCTGCACCGCCGCCACCGCGCGCTGGTCGTTGTCCACGCGCCTCCCGAGGCGCAGGCGGAGCTGTCGCGCGAGCTGCGCGCCGCGCGCCCCGACGTCGTGGTCGAGATCCTCCACCAGTCGTCGCAGGACGCGACGCTCCTCGTCGAGACGCCGCTGGACGGCAGCGCCCCCGCGGGCCTCGCCGCGCTCCCGGGCGTCCTCGCGCAGCACGGCCTCGTCGCGCTGCTGGACCCCATCCTGGCGGTGGAGGGGCGCGTGCGCGTGCGCTTCGTCGTGCCGCGCGCGACGGACCCGCAGGAGGTCCTGCGCGCCCTCCAGGACGTGCCGCGCGCCTGCGGCTTCGCCGACTTCCGCATCCAGCGCATCGGCACGCTCGCGCCCGCCGCGCACGTGAAGGCCGCCCGGCGCGGGCTCCCGCCCGAGCAGGAGTCGCTTCTTGCGCTCGCGGCCTCGATGGGCTACTACCAGACGCCGAAGGTCGTGACGCTCGAGGACATCTCGCGCGCCGTCGGCCTCTCCATCTCTCCGGTGCACAAGCGCCTCAAGGCCGCGGAGGAGACCATCGTCGCGCAGCACGTGGCCCCCTCGCCCGAGGAGGTCGCGCGGCGCCGCTCGCGCAACGGCCACGGCCGCATCGAGCCGACGAGCCCCTGGGAGATCATCCTCCGCGTGCGCGGCGACGTCGGCCCCGCCGCCTTCCTCGCGCAGGCGCCCGGCGCCCACGCCGCCCTCCACGCGCTCAGAGTCGACGGCGCGCGCCAGCAGGCGTACGTCCTCGTCGTGTGCGCGCCCGAGGAGGCCCAGAGCAAGCTCCTCGCCGCGCTCGAGGACCGCGCGGAGGTCGCGCAGCTCCAGGTCGTCGAGCGCACGTCCACGCACGTCACCTGCCGCATGGTGACCCGCGAGCGCGGCGCGTACGCGCTCAGCTGGTGGTGCGACACGTGGGGGAACGACGCGACGCTGCGCGCGATCGTCTTCGAGAACGGCGAGGCGCACGTCCGCGCGCTCCTCTCGCGCCCGCACACGTCCGAGCGCCTCATGGCGCGCCTCCAGGCCTGCGCGCACGCCGCGGGCTGGAGCGACTGGGAGGTCGTCGCGCTGCGCAGCCTCGCGACCGGCGCCACGCCCCCCGCATGGCCCGACCCGCTCACGCAGCGGCAGCTCGAGGTGCTGCGCGTCGCGCACGCCCTCGGCTACTACCGCACGCCGCGCGGGTGCACGCTGGAGCACGTCGCCGGCACGCTCGGCGTCAGCGCCAACGCCATCCACAAGAACCTCGTGCTCGCCGAGTCGAAGCTCATCGCGGGATATCTCGCGAACGGCCTCTGACACCTGCACGGGTCCCGGCGAGGCCCATCTTCGAAAGCTTGAAGGGCCGCTCCGCCGACGGATGGGGCCACCGCTCCGCCGCGCGGAGCGGCTTCCTCGGGGGAGGAACCCGTTGTTCATCCACGACCCGAAGCCCGACCCCGGGCGCGCGAAGGAAGTGAAGGTGAAGATCCCGGTGAGCTACCACGTGCGCCTCCATTCGATGAAGGTGCTCACGGGGAAGCCCATCAGCGACGCCGTCACCGAGGCGCTCGAAGCCTACTTCCTCGCGCACCCCCTCGGTCGCCCCTTCGACGCGGGCGACGAAGCGCAGCCGTCCTGACACGACGCGCCACGCGCTGGCCCGCCGCC
>DASRYU010000201.1:0-13099 GCA_035687045.1 Thermoplasmatota archaeon
CGCCCACCCCCTCCCCGAGCGAGCCTTCGTGGCCGCGCGACGGGAGCTTCGTCGAGTATCACATGACGGGCGGAGAGAACGACCCGCCCGGCCTCTACTACCACGTCGACGAGGACGCGCGCCTGCGCCTCGTGTACAACGCAGGCCAGTGGAGCGGCACGTGCACCTGGACGCGCTCCGAGCGCAACACGGTGTTCGACGACGACGGCAACGCCGCAGGCTATCGCTGGGAGAACACCTCCGGCAGCGAACGCATCACGATCGCGCCCCTCCGCGAGCCCACCGACGTGCGCGTCGGCCAGGAGGTCCACGTCGACGTCTTCGGCCCCTCCTGCGGCCACGGCGACCTCGGCTACGGCGGAAACCTCACCGTCCAGCGCCAGGAGAGCCACACCGCGCCGCGGCAGGCCGACGGCAGCATGACGTGGTACGCCGAGTGGCAGCCCGAGTGGCCCGCCCACGCCTACGCCTATTGGGACGTGGATACGGGGCTCGTCGTCGCGTGGCGCGAGAGCGGCAGGAACAGCTACAGCGACGGATGGATGGTCGACACGGATGCGCCGCTCTCGTGAGCCGCTCCTGATCACGCTCGTCGTCGCGCTCGTCGCGGCCGGATGCGTCGCCGGAGAGCCCGAGGAGAGCGGCGACGAGCCCGGCGGCGCGCCGGGCCTCGGCCCCGTCTACGCCGACGAGCCGACCGAAGCGACGCCGACGCCGCCCGAGCCCACGCCCGAGGCGGAGCCGAGCGCGCCCGCGACGCCGGAGCCGACGCCGGTCGCGCCGGAGCCGACGCCCGTGGCGGCGGAGCCGACGCCGGCACCCGCCGCACCTGCACCCGTACCTACAACTGTACCTACATTCGCACCTACAACTGCACCTACGCTCGTACCTACACCTGTACCTACATCTGCACCTACGCCCGCACCCACGGCGTGGCCCCGCGAAGGCAGCCACGTCTCGTACGCGATGCGCGAGTCGCAGTCCTTCTCCGGGAGCGACCAGCAGTGGCGCACCTACGCGAACGTGACGTGGACGTACGCGGATGGCGACTGGCGCGGCGAATGCGTCGCGACGACGCACGACGACAGCGACGGCGACGGCCGCGTGGAGGTCCGCGAGGAGCGGAGGACGCTCTCCGCGTCGAGCCCGCCGCACTGGCCGCTGTTCAACACGCGCGACGTGCCTGCGGTCGGCGAGCCGGTGACGACGTGGCGCATGGACGGGTGCGACATCGAGTCGGAGGAGTGGCCTTACCGCGGCACCGACACGCACGCGGGCGCGCCCACGCACCTCGCGGCGTCGAACCCGGACGAGCCGCCCTACGACTTCCGGACGGAGTGGAGCGAGAAGACGGGCCTCGTGATGCACTGGTCGAAGTACCGCTACATGACGTCGGCCCCCTACTCGACGGTCGGGGAGCTCACGAGCACGGATGCGGTCCTGACGTGAGGCGACCGCCGCCGCCTTCTTCCGCGCCTGCGCGCATGGAGGCCGCATGAAGCACGGGCGGCGGCACGACGCGCTCAAGGAGAAGGTGTATCGCGAGCGCGCCGCGGCGGGCGCGGAGGGGTACAAGCGCCCGTACCGCCCCATCGACGTGCGCGAGGGCTCCGGCCAGGCGCCACCGCCGCCCGAGCCCGTCGCGCCGCTGGGGACGGCGCTTCCGAAGAAGGCGAAGCGCGCCCTGCGGCGCCTGGGCATCGAGCCCGAGGAGAAGGAGTAGCTCAGCTGTCTTCCTTGACGGTCTTGAAGACCGCGCACGTCACGGTCTTGCCCACACCGGGGAGCTCGCGGAGCTTCTCGGTCACAAGCTCGCCGATGCGCTCCACGTTCTCGCCGCGGACCTTCGCGAGGATGTCCCAGTCGCCCGAGATCATGTGCACGTCGTAGACGCCCTTCATCGTCGCGAGCGCCGCGGCGAGCTCGCGCTGGTTGGTGCCGCTCGCGTGGTTGTAGGAGATGAAGACGAACGCCGTCGTGGGCTCGCCGATGAGCTCGTAGTTCGGGACCACGGTGAAGCGCCGGATGACGCCCGACTGCTCCATCTTGTGGATGCGGTCGTGGACGGTGGTGCGCGGGATGCCGGTCCGCTCGGCGATCTCCTTCGTGGTCATCTTCGCGTCCCGCCTCAGCTCGTCGAGGATGAGGCGGTCCTTCTCGTCCAACATTCTGACGGGACGAGGCGCCTGCGGCCGGATAAAGCGTTGGGAAAGTCCGTCCTCCTCCGGCGCGTGGCGCGCGAGCCGCGGGCACGCGGGCATGCACACGAAGCGGTCACCGAACGCTTATGAAGAAAAACCGGGTCAGTGCCCCTTGATGGCCAACGCCCCGACGACCCCCGTGGACGTCACCGACGCCGAATTCGCGCAGTTCGTCAAGCAGTACCCGAACGTCGTCGTCGACGCCTGGGCGCCCTGGTGCGGCCCCTGCAAGCGCATCGCGCCCATCATGGACGAGCTCGCGAAGGAGTACGGCGGCAAGGTCGCCATCGCCAAGCTCAACACCGACGACAACCAGCGCACGGCGATGCAGTTCGGCATCATGAGCATCCCGACGCTCCTCGTCTTCAAGGACGGCCAGCGCGTCGACCAGATCGTCGGCCTCATGCCCAAGGACGCCCTCCAGCAGCGGTTCAACCGGGCGTTCGGCCTGTAAAGGCGGAACGTTCCGGAAAAACGGCTTGCTCCGGCCTCTCCACCCATCCCCCATGAGCCAGAGGCTGAGCATGTTCGTGCAGCGCGTCGCCGACCGATGGGAGCCCGTCCTCGAGGGCTGCCTGCGCGTGCGCGCGCGATAGCATTTTCTTCTTCATCGCGAACCCGCGGCGTCCAGCTCGCCCTCGGGCTCGGGCGCGGGTTCGCGGCGCAGCCACGCGGCGAGCCGGCGCGGCGCGCGGGCGAGGCTTCCCCACAGGAGCGCGATGGCGTCGAAGCGCGTGGCGAAGGCGGCCCAGATGTTGACGATGCCGAGCGCAAGGACGACGATCCACGCCTGAGGCACGACGTCGCTCACGTCCATCGCGAAGTAGACGATGTTGACCTGCGTGTGGAGAAGGATGGCCGGGAGGATCCCGAGCACGCGCGCGACCCACGCCATCCCGAGGCCGAAGACCGCCGGCGCGAGGACGTGCGTCCACGTGCCGTAGCCCGCGTGGATGAAGCCGAAGAAGAGGGCCTGCACGAGCGCGGCCAGCGCGAAGGGCATCCAGCGCGCGAGGCGGGAGAGGAGGATGCCGCGGAACAGGATCTCCTCCGTGATGCCGGCCATGCCGGAGACGAGCACGATGAGCGGGAGCGTGATGTTGCGCCAATACGCGCTCTCGTCGCCGCCGGCGAGCGCGGGCGAGATGCGGCTCGACACGGCGAGCGCGACGAGGTACGCGAAGGCGATGACGAAGAAGAGCGTCGAGCCGCGCGCGGCGTCGCGCGCCCACGAGTGCTTTGGCGCGAGCCCGTTCGCGCGCAGCGCGTCGTCGACGCCGCCGGGGGCGGCGCGGCGGCTGCGGATGCGCGGCACCGCGTTGTGGAGGAGGAGAAGCCCCGCGAGCGGGAACGCGAGGTCGAAGAGGACGTCGCGGCCCACGGAGCGCCAGAGCGCCTCGCGGCTCACGGGCTCGAGGACGGTGAACGTGAAGAGCGCGCCGATGCTGAGGTAGATGTTGAGAAGCATCCGGACGAACGGCGTCGCGACGAGCGCGATGCCCACGCTCTGCACCCACGTGAGCGACGGCTTGCCGCGCGCCTGCTGCACGAAGAGCGGCAGGAAGCCGAGCGTCCAGGAGAGCAGCACGACGAGGACGTCGTACTGGTCGCGGGTGAGCGCCGGCATCGGGCCTGCGGTCACGCCTCACGGGACTAAAGGATTCCCATAGTGGCGGGGGCGCCGCGTCAGCCGCGCAGCGCGCGGACGAACGCGCCGCGGTCGCCCTTGTGGCCGAAGAAGGCGTTGCCCGCGACGAACGCGGTGGCGCCCGCCTTGCGGCAGCGCGCGCCCGTCTCCTCGTTCACGCCCCCGTCCACCTCGAGGATCGCCTCGCTGCCGGCGGCGTCGAGCATCGCGCGCGCCTTCTCGATCTTGGGCACCATCGACTCGATGAACGACTGGCCGCCAAAGCCGGGGTTCACCGTCATGACGAGAAGGAGGTCGATGTCGCGGAGCAGGTTCTCGACCGCCGCGAGCGGCGTGCTCGGGTTGATCGCGACGCCCGCCTTCATGCCGGCCTCGTGGATCTCCTGGACCGTGCGGTGGAGGTGGGGCGAGACCTCGGCGTGGACGGTGAGCGTCGTGCAGCCGGCCTTCGCGAACGCCTTGATGTAGCGCTCGGGCTCGACGATCATGAGGTGCGTGTCGAAGGGCAGGCGCGTGCGCTTGCGCAGCGCCTCCACGACGGGCGGGCCGAACGTGATGTTGGGCACGAAGCGGCCGTCCATGATGTCGACGTGCACCCAGTCGGCGCCGGCATCCTCGATGACGCGGAGGCCGCCGGCGAGGTCGGCGAAGTCGGCGCTCAGGATGCTCGGGGCGACGTAGCGCTGCACGACGTGCACGAGGCGGGTCCCCCGCTTAAGGCCTCGCCGGGCGCGGGTGCGCTACCCTGGCTGAGGTGGCCCCGGGTCGAACAGGAGCCAGTCGCGCAGCGGGCTCACGGCGCGGGAGAGGCGCGACCCGAGGGAGGCGCTCGCGGCGCGCGGCGGGCGCGCGTCGGGCGCGGCGGGGCGCGTGGGATTGTAGATGCGAAGGCGCGTCGCGGCGGCGCGCAGCGTGAGCGCGACGCGGCGCGGCGCGGGGCGCGCGAACTCGGGCTCGACCTCGGGCGCGCTCGCGAGGAGCGCGAGGATGTGCGCGGGGGGCGCGACGCGTGGCGGCCGCGGCGGGGGCGCCGTCGGATCCGGGCGGACGCGGGGCGCGAGGTGGAGCCTCGCGTGCGCGAGGTGCCACGGGTGCGCGGGGCCGTGCGCGGGGCGGAGCGTGCGCTCGCGGCGCCCGCCGAGGGCGAGCGCGGCGGCGAGCCAGCGGAGCAGTGTCTGGAGCAGGTCACGGAGGGACTTCATCTGGGATTCATCCGGCCGTGGCCCGTGTCTAGGCGCTGACGCCCAGCTCGCAGTGAGCGGGGTCGAGGAGCTCCACACGTTGCATGTGGACAAGCCGGACGGTCGCTTCTCCGTCCGGCCCGTGCTCGTCGGTCATGATGCGCGTGCCCGTATCCAGCACCGTGTAGCCGGCTTGGCTCATGCGGTGCGTGAACTCGCGGAGCTGGCGCGTCGGGATGGTCAGCGTGGTCTCGAACATCGGGGCCACCTACGGCCGACAGCGAGGCCGGTGGCTTCACACGCCACGGTTCCGGCCCTCGTCCGATGCTCGAGCAGAACTGGAATAGTGTTCCAGTTTCGAGTCTTTATATCGCCGACCCTCTCGCGGCGTGCGTTCAGCGGCGGGCGATGAGCGCGGAGACGTCGGGGAACGGGTGCGTCTGGAAGTACTTCTCCAGCGCGATCTCGACGGTGTCGCTGATGCTCTGACCCTTCAGGACCTTCAGGGTGTGGAGCTTGATGTGGTAGCCGACGGGGATCTTGACCTTGATCTCCTTGCCGGAGTCCACGCGCTCGCTGTTCACAGCCTCGTTCACAAGCATATTGCCTTACCCTCAACGGCCGCAAGGGCCGCAAGGCCGACGAGCCCACGTGCCTGCTTGAGCGTTCGGATTGCGCCTCGAATCGAACAAATCACGGCCGCCACCTTGGCGGGTTGAGCCTTACGCGGTTGAGGTGCGCCGAAAAGGAGGGATGAACGGCGATTCTGACTCCGAACTGGAACGACAACTGGAACTCATGCCTCGGAACTGGAATGGTTCCCGCGGCCAATGTTCCAGTTCTGCACACGCTGTTCCAGTTCTTGCACGGGAAGCACGCGCGGGGCTGGACAGGTACGACCAGATTCCACCGCGTTTCATATAGGGCGGCACGTTCGGGGCATCCAGTGTTCCAGTTTTCACAGCAGGAACCAGCGAAGATTCATACCGGACCTGGAACACCCCGCGGCCGGGAGACCGGCCAGCTCCGGCGCTTCCAGGAGGCTGAAGGGTTGGCGGACGCGGGCGCGAAGGTCCTACGCGGCCTCCTCGACGTCTTCCTGCTGGAGAGCCTCGAGCGCGAGCCCAAGCACGGCTACGCGCTCCTTCGCGAGATGGCGGACGCGTTCGGCACCGAGCCCAACCGCAACCGGCTCTACCCGCTTCTGGGCCGCATGGTGCGCGACGGGCTCGTCGTCGAGCGCAGCGACGCCGCCGGCGGCCGCACGCTCTACGCGCTGACGGAGGCCGGCCACCTCGCGCTCGAGGGGTACCGCGACCTCCCCGCGCAGTTCAAGGAGCGCCTCGCGCGCGTGTGGAGCGCCGCCGCCGCGCGCCCCGCCGCGCCCACCGCCGCGCCGCGCGCCGCGCCCGCGCGCGTCACCACCATCCCGGTCGAGGCGCCGCTCGGGCCCGCGGCCGCCGAGGGCGCGCCCTACCCCTGCCCCGACGCGCGCGTCGCGCTCGAGAAGAACCCGCGCACCGGCGACCTCTCCCTCCGGCTCACGGGCTGCCCCATCGGCGCCTACGACTACTGCCCGCTCTGCCCCATCTCGAAGAGCCTCGAAGGCCTCCGCCGGATCACGCTCGGGTAGTGCCGGGTTCCGGGTTCCGGGTTCCGGGTTCCGGTTCCTGGTCCGCAGACCTCCGCGCGTCCTCCGCGCGCTCCGCGTCCTCCGCGGTGAGCGGCGCGCAGCACGACCCGCCCTCGGAACCAGGAACTCGGCACCCGGAACCAGGAACTCGGCACTCGGAACGCGGCACTCCGTTGCACGTTCTCGTCGAAACGCCTATACGCGCTCCCTCGCGATGCGACGGCGTGCGTGGGGCCAGCAAGCTCGCGTTCCTCGGCGTCGGCGTCGTCGCCGTCCTTCTTCTCGCCGGCCTTCCGGGGCTTGGCCAGGGGGTGCTCGAGCCGGCGGGCGAGCTCTCGGACGCGGAGTGCTACGGCCACCACAAGCAGGAAGGGTTCCGCTCGTTCGACCTCTTCCCGCTCCTCGTCTCCACCGTGCCCAAGGGGCAGGATTTCACCTTCGAGATGACGATCCGCAACCCGTGGCTCCACGAGGTGCGCGACCTCGTCGGCTACGTCGACATCAGCAACGCGCCCGGCCTCGGGCTCGAGGGGGGCAAGGACCCGCAGGAGGAGACGCGCCAGGAGCGCATCGACGCGGGCGTGCAGAGCACGCAGCGCTACACGCTGAGGACGTACGATATCAACGTCGAGGAGAACGCGACGGAGATCTACGTGCGCGTCGCCGGCGCGCCCGGCACGCAGGTCCCCGCGCCGCACCTGCGCGACAGGCGCGCGGATTATGATATCACCCTCACGAGCCCTGACGGCGCGAGCGTCGTCCTCACCGGCCCCGACCCGAGCCCCGTGGACGAGAGCATCGTCGCGCCGGGCGCGCAGGTCTTCACCTGGGACGAGGAGGTGCGCGTCAACCAGCGCAACATCACCGCGGGCGGCACGGGCGCGTGGAAGCTCACGGTCGCCTACCGCGGCTGGGACCAGGTCGGCGAGTTCACCCTCTTCACGGGCGTCTACTACAACGTCACCGGCCTCCTCTTCATGCCGGGACCCGCCGTCCTCCAGCCCAACGAGGCGCACAAGTTCACCTTCAACCTCCGCGTGAAGGACGTCGACGGCCTCCAGTCCATGCGCTACGGCGGCGTCGGCGTCGCGTATCACGAGCACACGGACAAGAACATCGACAGCGACGGCAACTACGACAAGTGGAGCACGATGACGTTCGAGACGGGCGCCACGCTCGTCATCGCCGGCTCGGGCGAGATCGCCGTCGGCCCCGGCGCCGACACGCTCGGCCCCGTCTTCCGCCGCTGGGGGCAGGTGCTCGGCTTCGCCAGCGCGTTCCTCATCCTCCCCAGCCTCGTCTTCGGCGGGACGCTGGGCAAGTCCAGCGTCGTCACGCTCAACAAGTGGTTCGGGGGCCCGCGCCGGCGCGTCCTTTTCCACAACACGATGAGCTTCTGGCTTCTCGGCCTCGCGCTCCTCCACATGTTCCTCTTCCTCTACGAGGCGTTCTGGAACTGGAGCCACGGGCTCGTGTGGGGCGGCCTCTCGCTCGCGTGCATGATCGGGCTCGGCGTGACCGGCGCGACGCAGCGCTCGTTCGTCCACTTCGCGATGGGCATCCTCGTCGCCGTGTTCGTCCTCGTCCACATCCTGGCCGACGGCTCGCACCTCGCGCCCATCCGCTCCGCCTGGTTCGGCGGGTCCTCGACCGACGCGGGCGGCATCAACCTCGGCTGAGCGCGGGCACGGGCCCGGGCCGAGGCCGAGGCCGAGGGCGGGACGAGGACAAGGACACGGTCCTCTCTTCCCCGCGCACCCTGCGGTGAGGGTTCCGCACGCTCCGCGCCACCTCCGCGGGCTCCGCGTCCTCCGCGGTGAGCGGGCCGGACGCACGCCAAGGCCGACGCGCGGCGCCGAGGCCGAGAGGCCGGAAAAGCCCCTGTTCTTTCGCCAACGTCAGTCAGACGGTGCACAGCAAAGGTTAAGGCCCGTCCTCCGACCCTTCCGCGCAGAGGTGTTGCCAGCCTGCGCTTGGTCCGCGCGTTCGCGTTGCTCGTGCTGCTGACGGCGAGCACCCTCGTGCCGCTCTCCCCCGCGGCGAGCGCGCAATCCTCCCCCGCGACGCTCTGCTTCGACCGCGACCTCTCGCTCAACGGCGAGACCACGTCGGAGAGCGGGCCTTGCTCCACGTCGCGGACGCCGGACTACGCGCAGGGGAACGAGATCCGCGTGCGCGTGTACGGCTGGCTCGGCGGCGAGGCGTACCTGAGCGCCCGATGCACGTCGGGCTGCCCCACCTCCGACCCCTCCGCGTCGAAGGTCTACTACGTCGTCTACCGCGGCGGCCAGGTGCGCTTCCCGGCGGACTTCGTCGATGCGGGCCCCAGCAACGACGGCGGCAACGCCGTGCTCGACCGCGCGCCGCGGTACAACTCCACGTGGGACTTCACGCTCCACCTCGCCGCGCCGCTCCAGCGCCGCGCGCACGTGTGGCTCTACGACGCGTGGGAGGACGACAGCGGCAACCACACCGTGCGCCCCGGCGCGACGCACCGCATCGTCGCCTCCGGCTTCAACCCCCACGGCGAGGTCGTCTACCGGTGGGAGCGCCGCGATCCGAACTCGGGCCGCTACATGGCCTTCGCCTCGCACACGGTCACGGCCGACCGCAACGGCGTGTTCACGACGAACTTCCAGCTCCCCAAGGACGAGGCGGTCCGCATGGCCGCGTGCGGTGGGCTCCTCGACGACTGCTACCGCCTCTCCGTCTCCGGCGCCGGCAAGCAGACGGAGACGATCAACGTCCGCGTGGGCTACGCCGACATCGTGCGCAGCGAGACGACGTCGCCGCGCGCCGCTCCCGGCGCCCTGCAGCGCTTCCAGCGCACGGAGAACGTCACGGGCTCCATCGACCTCTACTACCCCGGCGGCAACCTCCATACCGGCCCCAAGTTCAACACCGACGACGCCTCCATGTCGCCGCGCTTCGGCGGCCGCGCGCTCCGCGTCGCCGTCGAGAAGTACTGGACGATCAACACCACGTCGTACCTCCTCGACGAGGTGCCGCTCCGCTTCGAGCCCGCGCGCCTCCAGTGGGTCGCGCAGTGGACCATCCCGAAGGACCTCGAGGTCGACTCGGGCGCGCGCTACCGCATGCGCCTCCTCGAGCAGCGCGACGTGCACGGCAACCGCGTGGCGGAGGACTGGCTCGTCAACTTCACGTTCGAGGCGGCGCAGATCGTCCCCGTCCTCGTCGACCCGTTCCGCGAGCTCCAGCGTACCGAGACGGGGACCGTGCGCCTCGCCGTGCGCTACCACAACGGCACGCCCTTCACGCCCGACGAGGCGCCGGTGGGCAACTCGTCGCCGCTTCGCGGCTGCTTCGTGCGCGTGCCGCCGCCGCCCCCGCCCCCCGCGCCCCCGGCCAACACCGAGGTGCCGACGTGCGAGTCGCGCACGGAGGTGGAGTGGGTCTACGGCAGGTACCACGAGGGCGCGTGGAACTTCACCGTCAAGTATCCCCGCACGTACGAGAACCTCGACAGCCACCGCTTCATCCTCGGCAACGGCACGCGCGACCGCTTCGGGAACCGCATCCTCGCCGTCGCCGGCCCCACCTACAACGTGGCGCCCGCGCGCATGGACGTCGAGGTCTCCACCGTCATGCGCGGCGAGGAGGCCGAGGTGCTCGAGCGCGGCAACCGCATCTTCGTGAGCGCGACCATCACCTACCACGACGGCTCGCCCTACAACCACCAGGTGCGCGTGAACCCGAACAGCAGCGCCGCGCAGACGCTCACCGGCATCCTTGTGCGCCGCGGGCCCGGCGTCAACGGCGCCTACGGTCCCATCGCGTCCGAGGAGCCGTTCAACCTCACGCTCACCGACGCGCGCGCGGGGCGCTGGAGCGCCTACCTGCAGCTCACCGACGACGACACGTTCACGCCCGCCGGCATCTGGACGTGGAAGTTCGAGATCGTCGACAACGTCACCGTCCCCAACCGCAACGAGTCGATCTTTGACCGCGAGGTCGTCTCGAGCGTCATCCGCGTCTGCCCCACCTACCAGCCGCCCGGCAGCGCCGCGACGGGAGCGAGCGTCAAGTTCCGCTTCAAGCTCTACTACAGCGAGTGCGAGGTGGGCCGCGAGGTTCCCGTGGGCGCCATCGAGAGCAAGCTCACCGTGCGCGCCTACCCGTACAACCCGCAGACGCTCACGACGTTCGGCAACCCCGTCTCGAACGTCCTCATCCCCGCGTACGCCCGCGACACGACGCAGGACTGGGGCATCGAGTACCAGGTGCCCAACCACCTCTACGGCGGCGCCTACGCGTTCGTCGTGACGGGCGCCGACACCTTCGGCAACAAGCTCGTGCCCAACGCGCGCTCCCGCCCCTTCAGCACCTACACCGACGTCCTGACGCGCACGGTCCTCACGCAGCCGCGCGCCGAGGTCGAGCGCGGCGACAGCGCGACCGTCGTCTTCGACGCGCGCGAGGGGGACACGGGCGTCGACCCGCAGCGCGCCGCGCCGCGCATCCAGCTCGAGCGCTTCGACACGTCGAGCACGGACTGCGCGCGCGCCCAGGAGGAGGGCGGCTGCTGGGTGCGCGAGATCGGCGACGTGCGCGTCTCCGACGGCTCGCTCTCCGACCACGTCGGCGTGTTCCCCGTCGGCGTCGACACGCCCGTGGGCACCTACCGCTTCGCGCTCCAGGGGCGCGACCGCGACTTCAAGATCATCACGGCCATCTCGTCGAACTTCAGCGTGAGCGCGACGCAGGTGACGCGCGCGCTCCTCGAGCTTCCCCCCGAGCGCGTGGTCAAGGGGCAGCCCTTCAGCTTCCGCGTCGAGAGCATGCCCGGCGACCAGCTGCGCGACCGCGTGGTCTTCCTCAACGGCCGCGCGCTGAGCATCCAGCCTCCGCTCCTCACGCACGAGCGCGGCGCCATCAACGTCACGTGGAGCGTGCCCTTCGAGGCGCCCACGGGCAACTACACGCTCCGCGTCACGGGGCGCGACGTGAACGGCAACATCATCACCATCCTCACGCCGCCCATCGACGCGCTCCCCGCGTCGCTCGAGGGGCGCATCATCGGGCAGCCGCCGCGCACGGTCGCACGCGGCGACGTCGCGCGCCTGCACTTCGGCGTGGGATACCCCGACGGCAGCTTCTACGCCGCCCAGGACGAGCCGCGCGTCGTCGTCGTGAGCGCCGCCGGCACCACGTTCCCCGCGCGCATCCAGCGCGAGGGCCTGAGCTTCGCCGCGTACTGGGAGCCTGGCGCCGAGTCGACGCTGGGCGAGCACTACTTCGAGGTCCAGCCGCAGGCGGCCGCGGGCGGCACGGGCAACCTGTTCCCGACGCTGCGCAGCCAGCCGTTCCGCGTCGTGCCCGGCGTCGTCTCGCGCAACCCCATCGACGAGGTGCACAACGAGGTCGAGCGGCTCGGCAGCACGGCCTACACCGTCCCCATGGCGCTCGACGACCGCTTCGTCGGATTCGAGCTCGTCTACTACGGCCCCTCGCTCCTCAACATGATCGACACGACGAACCCGCCCGTCGAGATCACGCGCACGCCGCTCCCGCACACGCTGGAGGCCGAGCGCGGCCGCTACGCGGCGCGCGTGGTCACCGACCACCAGACGCAGACGGGGACGTACAGGGTCGTCATGACGGGCGAGGACGCCCACGGGAACGTCATCACCTCCCAGAGCCGCGCCTTCGTCATCCGCCCCACGACCATCGGCGTCGTCTTCGACCCCCTCCCCTCGAGCGACAAGTTCGGCGAAGGCAAGACGATCGAGATCAGCTTCGTCGCCCAGTACCGCGTGGGCAGCCTCATGGACTCGAGCTACGGCACGCCCTCCGTGGCCGCCCTGTGGAACGGCAACCCCATCACCCCGCGACCCGCCATCGAGTACCGCGACGGCCACTGGACCATCCGCTGGACGGCGCCCGAGCTTCTCCCGCCCGGCGAGTACCAGTTCGTGGTCGGCGGCGCCGACCTCATGAACAACCCCGTGGCGACGGCGCGCACCACCCCCTACATCATCCTGGAGGGGTCGCTCCTCAACAGCGCGGAGAAGGTCATCCCCGGCCCCAGCCCCGTCCTCCTCGCGCTCGTCGTCGTCGCCATCGCGGGCCTCCTCTTCCGCCGCCGGCGCTGAACGCGACCTGCTGCCGGCCAGATTCACCGCGGGGGCGCGGGGACCGCGGGGACGCGCGGGCGGCGTGAACCCGCTCACCGCGGAGGAGGCGGAGCGCGCGGAGGACGCGCGGAGCCTTTCCCTACTCATTGGTCCTCGGGTCCCCGGGTCCTTGGGTCTTCCCGCGAAGCGGCCGTGGCGCGCGCAGAAGGCAAGGACGCCGGCCCGGGGGCGCGGGGGCGAAGAGCGCCCAGCAAGTCCTCGGCCTCGGCGTCGGCGTCGGCGTCGGCGTCTCCTCCTGCCCACCGCCCCCGCCCGCGCCTCGGCCCTCGCCCGCTATCATC
>DASRYU010000202.1:0-3611 GCA_035687045.1 Thermoplasmatota archaeon
CGCTCGCCGCAGGGCCCGCCGCAGGGGGCGCGGCCTCGGCAGGCGCGGCGGCGGGAGGCGTCGCGCGCGGGGCCTCGTGCGCCTCGGGCGCTCGGGGCGCGGCGGGCTCGGGCGAGGCGGACTGGAGGTCCCTCTCCCCCACCGGCGAGACCTGCCCGGGGAACGCGGCGAAGGAGAGCGCGACGACCGCGGCGAAAAGGAGGATGCCGCGGACGCTCGCGTGGACCATGCCTGGCTGTGGGTCGCTTGGGGGGAAGTCACTTTCTCCGGGCAGCCAGGAGGGCAAGCGCTTGGCACGTGCGCTTCCGGTGGAGCGCCGGAAGGTTCTATGGGGCCGCCCGGGGTCTCCACGCCGATGGCGCTCATCGAGGAGGCCCACAAGGCCGCGCGCATCCTCCTCGACCACGCGTACGTCCGCATCGTCGCGCGCGCGGAGCCCGACGCCACCTGCGCCGCCGCGCTCCTTGCGCACGCGCTGCGCCGGGAGAACGTCGACTTCCACGTCTCGTGGACGCGCCGCCTGGACGACGCCGCCGTGCGCGGCCTCCGCGAGGAGCGGCCCGACTGCCTCGTCACCGTCGGCCTCTCCGACGACGCGGCGCCCCACGACGACGTGGCGGGCCGGCGCCTCGCGCTCGACGCCGTCGCGCCCGCTGCCGGCGCGGAGGCCGCGGTCCACGGCGACGCCGCGCTCGCGAGCCTCGCGCACCTCGTCGCCGCCGGCATCTCGCGGCGCAACGTCGACCTCGCGCCACTCGCGGTCGCCGGCGCCCTCGCCGCCTGGCGCCACGTGGGCGCGCGGCAGGCGGACGACCCCTCCGGCCGCGCCGCCGGCTTCCGCGGGCTCGACGCCGAGATCCTGCAGGAGGCGCTCGACGCGCGCATCATGCTGCGCGAGCCCGCCCTCGCCCTCCACGGCTCCTCCCTCCTCGCCGCCCTCTCCCAGATGGACGCGCCCTTCGTCGCGGGTGTGACGGGGCGCGCGCGCAACGCGAAGAAGCTTCTCGCCGACCTCGGCCTCGCCGCCGACGCCTCGCCGGGGGCCCTCGCCGAGAAGGCGTCGGAGGAGCTTGGCGACTTCCTGGCGCTGCGCCTTCTCCAGCAGCACGCGCCCGACGCCGCGTTCGACGCGCTCTTCCGGCCGGCGCTGCGCGGCCTCCAGGGTCCGCACACGGGCATGGAGTGCGGCGAGATGGCGCTGCGCGTCGAGGCCGCCTGCGCCGCCGCGCGCTGCGGCCTCGGCTTCGCCGCGCTCTGGCCCGACGCCGCCGCGGGCGCCGAGGTGGAGGGGCTCGCGCACAGCTTCCGCGAGGAGCTTGTCGCCGCGCTCCTGCGCGCGGAGCGCGACGCCAAGCGCGAAGGCAACCTCTTCGTCGCGGAGGCGCCGCGCGCCGCGCTCTGCCGTCCGCTCGCCGACCGCCTCGCCGCCTCGCTCGCGCCCGTCGGCTGCACGACCGTCGTCCACGCGCCCGACGGCGACGCCGCATACGTCGCGACGCGCGCGTGGGGCGCGCACGCGAAGGCGACGCACGCGTGGGCGCCCGACGCGTCGCGCGCGCTCAAGACGCTCGGCGAGGCGGTCGCGTGAGCCACCGCGCGACGCTGCGCCTCGAGCTCGGCACGCCCGACCGCGCGGCGCGGCTCGCCGCGAGCCTCGCGCCGGAGAACGAGGGCTTCGTCTCCACGCGCGTCGAAGGCGCGACGCTTGTCGCCGAGGCGCGCAGCGACACGCCGATGGGGCTGCTGCGCACGCTCGACGAGGTCGTCGCCTGCATCGCCGCCGCCGAGAAGGCGGACCGCCTGGCGCAGGCCGAAGCTCCGCCGTCGCCTGATTTATAGGCCCGTTCCCGATTGGCGCCCGCATGCAGTTCGACCTCGCGGCGCGCATCGTGCTCAGCGCGGAGCCCACCGCGGCCGCGCGCGACGACATCGAGGCGTACCTCAAGGAGGCCAACGAGGGTTTCCTCGCCGGAGCGCCGCCCGCCGACGGCGGCGTCGTGCGCCTCGTGAGCGCGAAGGGGAACGAGCTCGAGATCGAGGTCGAGACGCGCGGGCGCATGCGCGGCCACGAGGCGCTCCTGCGCCTGCGGAAGGGGCTCGCGGAGCGCGTGGGCAAGAAGCACAAGCTCGGCGTGCGCGACATCGTCATCGACGCGTACGAGGTGAGCTTCGACCTCGAGCGGGCGCCCAAGAAGCCGTTCACCATCCCGTTCGCGAAGGCGCTCCGCTTCGACGGCACGCTCGCGACGATGGAGCTCGAGGACCTCAGCGACGAGTTCCTCCAGGCCAACTCGGTCGACCGCATGATGAACCTCGTGCGCGAGAAGGTCGAGCACCAGTACTACGAGGGCAAGGGGGAGATGCACCACCTCCTCTACGAGTCGCCGCGCCGCCAGGAGGCGTGGACGAAGGACCCGAGCGAGGAGATGCTCGCGCGCGAGTGGCTCAAGCAGGGTCCCACGAAGGGCAAGTGGTTCTTCCGCGCGCAGGCGGCGCACGTGCTGCGCACGATGGAGCGCATCGCCATCGAGGAGGTCCTCAAGCCCCTCGGCTTCGAGGAGGTCATGATCCCGCACCACGTGGCGCTCGACACGTGGATCCGCACGGGCCACGCGCACGGCGTGCCCAACGAGATCTACTACGTCGTCGAGCCGAAGACGCGCGACGTGGCCGCGTGGGAGCGCTACCGCGACGTGATGAAGATCACGCGCAAGGTGCCCGAGGACGAGCTGATGAAGAACATCGCAGTCCCCGTCGCCGGCATCTGCTACGCGCAGTGCGAGAACTTCTACTGGTCGCTCCAGCAGAAGACGGTCGCCGACGCGAGCCTCCCCATCAAGATCTTCGACGCGACGGCCGTCAGCAACCGCTACGAGTCGGGCGGGCGCCACGGCATCGAGCGCGTCGACGAGTTCCACCGCATCGAGCCCGTCTACATCGGCACGCGCGACCAGCTCGTCGACCTGCGCGCGAAGCTTCTCGAGCGATATCAGCACGTCTTCAACGACATCCTCGAGCTCGAGTGGCGCGTCGCGAGCGTGACGCCCTTCTACATGAGCCACAGCGGCCTCGGCGACGTCGCGTCGGCGGAAGGCGAGAAGCGCAGGGAGAAGACCCTTGCGGACGCGCCCGACACCGGCACGCTCGACTTCGAGGCGTGGCTCCCCTACCGCGGCAGCCGCGAGGAGAGCGAGTGGCTCGAGTTCCAGAACCTCAGCATCGTCGGCAAGAAGTACACCGACGCGTTCAACATCAAGGGGCAGAAGGCCGACCTCTGGTCGGGCTGCAGCGGCATCGGCCTCGAGCGCTGGACCGTCGCCTTCCTCGCGCAGAAAGGGCTCGACCCCGAGAACTGGCCGAAGGCGTTCCGCGAGCGCCTCGGCGACATGCCGAAGGGGATCCAGTTCCTCTGAGCACGGGCACGGGCACGGGCACGGGCACGGGCACGGGCACGGGCACGGGATCGGCTTCGGGCGCGGGTTCGGGCAGGGGCCTGGGTACGGGCTTCGGCGCGGGTGTCGTCAAAACTCGGTAGGTTCTTGCACGGCCGGCCCGGGTGCACCGCTCGTATGGCGTCGCAACCGACCATGCCTCCCCCTCCGCCTCCCCCC
>DASRYU010000203.1:0-12497 GCA_035687045.1 Thermoplasmatota archaeon
CCCGCGCGAAGCCCCGGGAACGCGCGCGCCGGGCGCGGGCGGGGCCGACACGGTGGGCGCCGTGGCGTTCGACGGCGAGACGTTCGCCGCCGCCGGCAGCACGGGCGGGCTCGTCGCGGTTCTCGACGGGCGCGTGAGCGACGTGGGGCTTCCCGGATGCGGCCTCGACGCGAGCGACGCGGGCGCCGTCTGCGTCACGGGCGCGGGGAACGACATCCTGCGCGCGCGCGTCGCAAGCCGCGTCCTCCGCCTCGTCGAGGGAGGGGAGGCGCCGCGGCGGGCGGCGGAGCGCGCGCTCGCGTGGCTGCCGCCGGGGCGCGCGCTGGGTATCCTCGTCGCGACGCGCGAGGAGCACGCGGCCGCGTCGCGCTCGCCGTTCCCGTGGGCGGCGGCGGAGGAGGGGCGATAGCTTCGCGCGGTTTTTCCGCTCCGCGCGCGCTCTCGGGGGCGTGGCGCGCAAAGCCGCGAAGGGACCCGACGCGCCGGCCTCCGCGCCGCGCCTCCTCTCCGGCGGCAACCCGCAGATCGCGAAGGGGGACGGCGACGAGCCCGTGCAGGCGTACATCGCCGCCATGCCGGGGTGGAAGCGCGCGCTGGGGGAGCGGCTCGACGCGCTCATCGTGCGCAGCGTGCCTCACGCGCGCAAGGCGGTGCGCTACAACTCCCCCTTCTACGGCGTGGCCGGGCAAGGGTGGTTCGCGTCGTTCCACGTCTTCACGCGCTACGTGAAGGTGACCTTCTTCGACGGCGCCTCGCTGCGCCCCCTCCCCCCGGGAGCGGGCAAGGACCCGAAGGCGCGCTGGATCGACCTTTACGAGGGGGAGCTCGACGAGGCGCAGATGGAGGCGTGGATGCGGCAGGCGTCCGCGCTCCCGGGCTGGGGCAAGGTGCCGTAGCGGGCGCCCGGGCAAGGTTCTTGGCAAAGCGCCGCCTCCGACGCTCCAGAGCGCCATGCTGGAGTTCCACCCCGTCACGCAGCACGAGGCCCCGCCCGCTCGGCTCGCGAGCCTTCTCCAGGAGGCGAAGGCGGTCCTCCTCAAGCGCGGCATGGCGTCGATGGACCAGTACGGCGACATGCTCCAGTGGGGGCTCTCGCGCGAGGACGGCGTCTGGCGCAAGATGCACGTCTTCCACCCCGACTGGTGCTCGTTCGACGACCGCTTCTGGGGCACCATCCACTACCACGCGGGATGGATCCGCGGCACGCTTCTCCTGGGAAGCATGGAGCACTACACCTACCGCGCCACCCCCGACCCCGCCGGCGACCGGTTCCTCAACGGGCAGGCGTACCGGCTCGAGAAGCACACGCACACGCACGTCGCGGGCACCGTGTACGAGCTTCCGGCGAAGGTGCCGCACTGGATCAAGCCCACCGCGCTCACGCTCACGTTCTTCGAGGAGCAGGACACGGACGAGGTCTCCGACCTCATCAACCCGGCCAGCGAGGAGCTTGACGAGCACCGCTGGACGCAGGAGCAGGCGGACGCGCTCCTCCCGGAGCTTCTCGCGCTCATCGACGCGCGCCTGGCGCAGCTCGCGCTCGTGGCGTGAAGCGGCGGCGTGGCCGCCGCATCGATAGGCCGCCCCGCGTGCGCCCGGCGAACGCACCCGTACATGGTCGGCGCAGGCGAGCGCAGGGACGACCGTGCCATCAGTTACTTGGGTGGCTTCATCCTTCGCCCCCAGCGTGGGCGACACGAGGTTCGTCGAGCCTTATCTGCGCGTGAAGCGCGCCTCGCAGAAGGCCCAGGCGATCCGCGACCTCCCCGACGCGGCCGTCATCGCCGGGCTCGCCGCGGCCGCCGCCGCGGGCGATCCCATGATCGCCAACGTCCTCGCCACCGAAGGCCAGAACCGGATCGGCCTCTACGGCGCCATCTTCACCACGATGGGCGAAGGCGTGATCGCCGTCGGATCGGCCGGGCAGCTCACGGCGATCAACCCCGCGGCGGAGGAGCTCCTCGGCTGGCGCGCCGACGAGCTGCGCGGGCGCCCCATCGACGAGGTCCTGCAGTGCAAGATCCCGGCGCGCCGCGGCGACCCGCCGCCGTGGGCCATCGCGAGCGACGTCATCGCCGCGAGGACCACGCGCAGCCGCGACGAGGTCCTGCTCGCGCGCAAGGACGGGACCGAGTTCTACGCCACCTACATCGCGTCCCCCATCCTCCGCGACGACGACGTCATGGGCGCCGTCATCGTCTTCCGCGACATCACGGAGCGCCGGCTCGCGGAGGAGAACGTGCGCCGGCTCGCGGCCATCGTCACCGTCTCCGACGACGCGATCATGAGCTTCGCGCTCGACGGCACCATCCTGAGCTGGAACCCGCGCGCGGAGCAGATCTTCGGCGCGCGCGCGGAGGAGGCCATCGGCCGCCCCGCCACGGAGGTGCTCCCGCGGCAGTTCCACGCCGACCTCGACGCGCTCCTGCGCCGGCCCACGAACGGCGGCGGCCCGCTGCAGCACATGGCGCGCCGCCTGGAGCGCGGCGGCGAGGTGAGGCATCTGTCCATCACCGCGACGCACGTGCTGGGCGAGGACGGGGTCGCCGTCGCCGTCGCGTGGGTCGCGGAGGACGTGACGAAGGCGGCGCTCCACGAGGAGGCCATCCGCCGGAGCGAGGAGCGCTACCGCCTGCTCCTGGACAGCGTGACGGAGCACGCCATCTTCGAGATGGACCCGAAGGGGTTCGTCACGACGTGGAACCCGGCCGCCGAGCACATCAAGAAGTGGAAGGCCGACGAGATCATCGGCCTCCACTACAGCGTCCTCTTCCCGCCGGAGGAGCGGCAGAACGGCGACCCGTGGACGGAGCTCGAGCTCGCGGAGCGCAACGGGCAGTACACGGCCGAGGTGCGCCGCCTCCGCAAGGACGGGAAGGTCTTCGACGCGAGCGTGACGCTGAGCGCGATGCGCGACCCGACGGGCCAGCTCGTGGGGTTCGTGAAGGTCACCCGCGACGTGAGCGAGCGGAAGGAATGGGAGCGCAGGCTCGTCACGCGCGACGAGCACTACCGCGCCTTCTTCGACAGCCTCGACGCTCCCAGCGTGTGGTGCGACCCGTCGGGCCAGATCGTCGAGGCCAACGCGGCCTTCTGCGCGGGCGTCGGGCTCACGGAGAAGGAGCTCTACGGCCGCGGGCTCCTCTCGCTCACGGACCCCGTGCATCGCGAGGCGGCCAACGAGGCCATCTCGACGGCGAAGAAGGGGGAGCGCGTGCGCGTGACGTTCGTCGCGGTCGGCCCCGCCGGCGAGCGGCTCAAGCGCGCGTGGGACCTCCTGCCGATCCTCCGCGGCGGCGTCACGACCGGCTTCTTCGCCATCGCCGCGCTCGACGCGGCGCCAGGCGAGTAGGCCGTCCTACAGGCGCCGCGACGCGCGCACGGCCGATTCGCGCCGGAACGGCATGGCAGGGTCCTGCTCGTCGCGCAGCACGAGCCGGTGGAAGCTTTTGCCGCCGCAGCGGCCGCAGGTCGCGTGGGAGCTCGCGGCGATCATCGCGTTGCGGCACGCGTCGCAGAGAACGAGGTCGCGCGCATGGTACGAGGAGGGCGTGGTGGTGATCATCGGGGCTCCGCGCGCGGCGACTCGGGATGCGACCAGGCGAGAAAGGGGGTACGGCGCGCGCGCACGAGCTCCTGCGACTGGTGTTCACACTTCCGCGCCCTTCAGGGATATAGGCGCGGCTCCGCCGCGGCCAGGCCGCTCGCTCCCTCGCCTGCCCGCCCGCGTTCACTGGGCGAAGCTCGCCGCCAACCGCAGGGAGAACCCGCCGCTCACGGGCTCGAAGAGGCAGTGGACGCCGCGGATCTGCTCGCCGTCGCGGATGGGGACGCCGATGGCGCACACGGTGGCGAACGAGCCGTCCCCGCAAAGCACGTCGAAGTGCGCCGTCCGCGGCTCGCCCCGCATCACCTCGCCGAACAGGGCGCTCGCCGAGTCGATGTGCTCGGGGCGGAGGAACGTGCCGAACTTGTGCCCCCGCGCGTCCTCGCGCTTGCGCTTCGTCACCGCCTCGGCCGCGTGGTTCACGTCGACGATCGTGCCGTACTGGTCGAGCGTCGCCACGGGCATGGGAAGCTGATCGTAGAGCGCCTGGTAGCGCTGGCGCGCCTCGAGCACGGAGTTCGTCCAGTCGAGCTGCGGCCCGCAGTCGCGGAAGACCACCACGATGCCCGACACGTCGCCGTTGCGGTCGAGCGTCGGCGCGCTCGTGTAGGCGACGCAGAGCTTCGTCCTGTCCGGCCGCACGAAATACTCGCCCTCTGCCTCCACGTTGGAGCGCGAGCGGGCGACGGCGAGGATGCGGCACTCCTCGTGCGACACGAGCGAGCCGGTCTTGTCGCGGTGGTCGATGAGCGTGTGGAAGTTCTTGCCCACCGCGTCCTCGCGCGCGATGCGCAGCAGGCGCTCGGCAGCAGGATTCATCCAGCGCACGCGCCCGGTCGGGTCGAGCGCGGCGACGCCTTCCGCCATGTGCGCGAGCGCCGCGCGCAGGCGGTGGATGCGGTTCTCCGCCTCCGTGGCGAGGACGTTGGCGAGGAGCGGGTCCTGGGAGCGGCTGGCGGCGGCGAGCGCCTCGATGATGGCCTCGTCGTCGAGCGAGCGGATGGCCTGGGCGCGGTCGGGCGCGCTCAGGACCGCTGCGAGCGCCGGATCGAAGCGACGATCGCCCATGAGGTGACCCCGCCCCGAGGGCGTTGGCGGATGCTTAGCCCCTCGGGTGACGAGGCCCGCTCCGGCATCCCGCGTACCCGCCGCCGCGCGCGTTCCGCGCAGCGCACCGGCTGCACCGGCCGAACATCGCCGGGTCGGCGCCTGGCCGCTCCGGGCGAGCGGGCGCGACGCGCCCGCCTACGCGCGGCGTCGCATCGCGGCGTACGCGCCGACGGCGCCGAGCACGCCGAGAGCCGCGAGGGCGAGCGTCGGGAAGTACGGGATGGCCGTCACGGAGCACGTGTCCGACGGAGCGGACTCGCCGCCCGCCGAGACGGCCGTGACGCGGTAGGTGTAGCTCGCGCCCGGCTGCGTCGCCACGTCCGCGAACGAAGCCTCCGCCGTCGCGCCGACGGGAAGGAACGTGCCGTTCGTCTCGCGGTACACGTTGTAGGAGACGGCCTCGTCGACGGGGGTCCACGTCAGGAGGATGGAGCGGTCCTCGCGCGCGACGCACGCAAGGTCGCTCGGCGCCGCGGTCACCACGAGCGTCGTCTCGCTCGCCATGTTGTCGGCGGGGAAGGCGTCCGGCTCGTCCGCCGTGACGGTCGCCGTGTTGACGTGCGCGCCGGCGGCCTCGGCGAGAGCGACGATGGAGACGGTGCGGTTCGCGCCGACCGCGAGCGTGCCGAGCTGGCACGTCACCTGCTGGCCCACGGCCGAGCAGGAGGCGCTCGCGGAGACGAAGGAGAGGCCCGCGGGCAGCGTGTCGTTGATGGTGACGTTGCGCGCGCTCGTCGGGCCGGCGTTCGCGACGCGGAGATCGAACGTCACGTGCTCGCCGACGACCAGCGTGGAAGGCGCGCCGACCTTCTCGAGGCTGAGCCCGGCCGCCCGCGCGAGCACGAGCGTCTCCGCCGTGTCCACGTTGTTCGGGAGGTACGGGTCCTGCTGGTCGCCGCTCGCGGAGGCGCTGTTGACGAGGACGCCGGCGGCCTCGGCGCGGACAACGATGGCGACCTCGGCGCTCGCGTCGGGCGCGATCGAGCCAAGCTCGCAGGTGACGACGCCGCCGCCGTGGGTGCACGACGCCGACGCGGACACGAACGTCGCGCCGGCGGGCAGCGTGTCGACGAGCGTGACGCCCGTCGCCGTGTCCGGGCCGCCGTTCGTGACGTTCACCTCGTACGTGATGTCGTCGCCGACGTAGACCTGCGAAGGCCCACCGACCTTGACGACGAGGAGGTCCGCCTCGAGCGGAAGCACGGTCGTGCTCGCGCGCGCGGTGTTGTTCGCGAGTGCCGGGTCGTGCTCGCTGCCGTTGACGACGGCGACGTTCTCCTTCTCGCCCACCGTGTCGGCGCGCGCGCGGATCTCGAGGCGGACCTCGCCGCCCACGGACAGGTTCCCCAGCTCGCAGGTGACGACGTTGCCGGTCTGCTCGCAGCCGCTGGGGATGGCGGTCGCCGTGACGCCCGCCGGGAGCGTGTCGGTGAGCGTGACGTTCGTGGCGTTGTGCGGCCCGGCGTTCGTGACGACGAGGCTGTAGACGATGGCGTCGCCCGGCTTCACGCTCGCGCTCGAGGCGACCTTCGCGACGCCGAGGTCGGCGGTGAGGGGAGCGACGGTCGTCGTCGCCACGGCCACGTTGTTGAGGAGGTTCGCGTCGAAGTCGTTGGCATTCATCGTGACGCGCACCTGGTTCGTCACCTCGCCGGCCGTGTGCGCGCGCACGACGATCGTGACGGTGGCGTTCGCGCCCGCGTTCAGCCCGCCGATGACGCACGTGACGAACGCGCCCGCGTGCGTGCACTCGGGCGACGCGGAGACGAACGTCGTGCCGGCGGGGAGCGTGTCGTTCAGGCCGACGGAGCGCGCGTTGTCCGGACCCGCGTTGCGCACGGTGATGGTGTACGTGATCGTCTCCCCGACGAGGACGGGGTCGGGGGAGTCCGTCTTCGTCACCGCCAGATCGACCACGCGCACGGACTGCGCCGCGGCGCCAGGCAGGAGGAGCGAGAGAAGCAAGACGAGCACGCAGGCTCGGGCGGCAAGGCGGGACGCGGCGCGCGCGGTCATGCGCCGCCGGGGCCACGGCGCGTGAAAGCCGCGTGTGGTGCAGCGCGCGAAGGAGCCACGAGGCGCCGGCGGCGCCCGCGTGGAGGCGGCTGGGCCGCATGTTCAAGTGGGGGGATGGAAGTGGGACGGCGGAGCCCGTTTTGGCCGCGGACGGCGTCGAGGATCCCGAGCAGCCCATCGTCGCGCGTCGCGTGGACCTGCCCTGCGAGATGGTCGGGTTCGCGACGCCGCCCACCAGGGTGCAGCTGACGTTCCTCCCGGTCGGCGAGCGCTGGACCCTCGTCGCCCTCACGGCACCGGGCAAGGCGGCGCAGGTCGCGCGCTGGCTGCAGGCGTACGCGCCTTCGCGCATCAACGTCGCGCCGGGCCTCGCGCCCAAGATCGTGCGAGCCTCCTTCGACGCGCTCCCCGCGCCCTGGAGCCAGATGCTCTCCGCCGTGCTCGTGATCTACACCGAGATCACGGCGGAGGGGGCGGCGTCCATCTTCATCGAGGACTCGGAGGCGCGCGTGGAGCGCTTCGTGGAGAGCGTGCAGGTGGACGCCCAGGTCCGCCAGCGCGTCATCCAAGGGGGCGCCGTGCGGGTGAAGCTCACGGCGCGCCAGCTCGACGTCCTCTGCCTCGCGGTCGCCCTCGGATACTACGAGACGCCGCACAAGCTGAACCTTCGCTTCCTCGCGGAGAAGCTCGGTGTGGGCGTGAGCGCCGTCTCGGAGCTCCTGCGCCGAGGGGAATCGCTGATCATCACGAGCTACGTCGACTCGCTCTCGCGATCCGAATGGGACGCCATCGCTCAGCAGCGGACCGTGATCGAGTAGCTCCCCTTGAACTGGTCGCCGAGGAGCGCGTCGTTGCCATCCCGCTCGCCGCTCATCTTCCACGTGCCCGACGCGCCCGCGAGGTCCTGCGTCTCGATGGTGAAGTCGCCGGAGTAGGTCTTGTCGAAGCGCGTGTTGCCCGAGCCGTCGCTCATCCGGATGCGGACCCTTCCGTCGTGGATGGTGCCGCGCCCGGCGAGGGTGCCTTCCGAGTCGCACGCGCCGGTGGCCTCATGGTTCCCCGATTGCGCTCCGTCGTAGGCGAGGTTGAACGACTTGGACTCGATCTGGTTCTGCGCCCCGAGGCAACCGGCGAGCGCCATCGAGAGGGCGACGATCGCGACGAAGGGCAGGCGGGAGCGGGCGCCCGAGGGCGCGCGCGGGCTGGATGAGAAGGATGTCGGCATGTGTGGCTCTCCTCCCGGAGGCGGCACCCATGCTTCACCTCCCGCACATCCGTACATGTATCGTCAGACCGTCAGTCTATCAGGAGGGCAAGGTATGTCGCCTTGAGCCCCCGAGCCCGCAGCCCCACGGCTACGGCTCTGGATCCATGGTCCGTCGGACCTCCGCGCTCGACTCCCGCATCCGACCCCTCGCCACGCGCGAGCGGCCGCATGGCGCCGCGGGACCGCCCGTGACCGGCTCATCCCACCTCACGATCAGGAACCACCATGTCCACCACACACACGAAGGGGAACCCCCTTGCCCAGGCCAAGACCACCTCCGCCGACACCACCGGGCAGAGGTACCCGTACACGGTCCTTGGCGGCCTCGTGATCGCCGGCCTGGCCGCGGTCCTCTCGCTCCTGATGCTCGGCGTCACCGGGCCCGGTTTCTTCACCTTCACCCTGAGCGCCGCGTTCCTCGGTATGGGGAGCGCCGTGCTCATCCTGACGCTCGCCACCCTGTACCTCTTCTTCACGCTGCGCAGCACGAGCCTGAAGTTCGCGGCGCAGCAGAAGGAGCTCCAGGCTCTCCGTGACCTCGCGCAGGACGGGCGCCTCGTCTCGCTGGAGACCACGCGCACCGGCTCGAAGGCCAGCTCCAACGTCCGCGACGAGCGCCTGAGCTCCCTCGAGGACTCCCACATGGACTCCCAGAGCGGCGCCGCCGGAATGATGATCGAGATCGAGCGCCTCGAGTCCCGCATCGCCTCGCTCGAGACGCCTCGCGTCGCGCCGGCGAAGCCGCTCGCGTCGCTCGTGCCCATCGTCGTGCCCGTCATGGCCGCCACGGCGCCCAGCGCCCCCGCAGCGCCCGCGCGCCCGACGCCCTTCGGCGACGTGCACGCCGTGATCGACATCGAAGGCATCGGCCCGCACTACGGCGTGCTGCTGAACGCGGCGAACGTGTTCAACACGCGCCAGCTGTGGGAGGCGGACCCCGAGCAGGTGGCGGCGACGCTCGAGCTGCCGGTGGCCACGGTCGACAAGTGGCAGCAGATGTGCGAGCTTCTCGCCGTCAAGGGCATCGGCCCGCAGTACGCCGAGCTTCTCGTGCGCTCGGGAGTCACGAGCATCCCGGAGCTGCGCGACGCCGCCCCCGCCGCTCTCCTCTCCGCTCTCGCGAAGACGCAGCTTGGCTCCGACGTCCGCATCCAGGGCAACACGATCGGCGCCCCCACCGTCGCGAACTGGATCCGCGCGGCGCGCGACCACAAGGCCGGACGCACCATCCACCCCTACCCGAGCGGCCCGCGCGCCACGCTCTCGCCGTAAGCCGCGCCCGACCAGATCCGGACCCACCATGACGAACCACCTCAGCCAAGGCAGCACGCCGGCCGGACCGAGCAAGAACAGCCCCGCACCTGCGGCCGTCGCCGTCGAGAAGCCGACGAAGGCGCCGCGCGAGCAGCAGCGCCTCGCGATGCGCGGGGATATCGGCGGGAGGGCGACGTAGGATGTGGGGCCTCCTCGTCCTCCTCCTTGGCATCCTCTACGGCGTCGTGACGCCCGGCCGCGCGAACAAGATGCGGCTCTTCCTGAACGGCGTCATGATCGGGATCGTCGTCGCCATCCTGCTCGCCCTCCTCGGCGGCTGGTCCGGCAAAGCGCCCCTCGGCATCGGCAGCGGACTCCTCGGCATCGTCCTCGACGCCATCGTCCTGAGCCTGCTCTTCGTCCTCGGCGCCTTCATCGGCGACTGGTTCGACAGCACGCGCAGGACGCGCGCCAGGAACTGAATCGTTCCCTCCATGACGGCGGCGCGGGTAGAGAGCGTCCACCACCGCCGCAGGTTCAGCCAGCACGCGCTGCCCCTCCAGGCGAACGCCGCTCGCGCGCGTTCCGCCTGGGGTTTCGGATGGTCTTTCCGCCCAGCGGACGTTGCGCGCACATGGCAGACCGCGCCGAATACCCGGGAATGCCGCGCTGGGTCAAGATCACGGGCATCGCCCTCCTCGTCATCCTCCTGATCGCCTTCGCCCTCGTCGCGCTGGGCATCGGGGGGCCGCACGGCCCAGGGCGCCACGGCGGCGCGGCGCAAGGCGGAGAGGACGCGGGCGCGAGCTCGGCAGGCCGCGACGAGGCGAGCGTCCTCGTGCAGGGCGCGCGCGTCACCCGCGCGGCAGCCCATACCACCGCCGTGGGGGCCCTGCACCGATGAGCATGGGCCCGAGGCTTCGCAAGCTCGCGCTCACGGTGCACATCGCCGCGTCCGTCGGTTGGATCGGCGCGGTCCTCGCCTACATCCCGCTCGACCTCACGACGCGAGCGAGCGAAGATCCCCTCACCCTCCGCGCAGCGTACGTCGGCATGCAGCTCGTCGCCCAATGGGCCATCGTGCCCCTCGCATGCGCGGCGTTCGCGACCGGGCTCGTCGTCTCGCTCGGCACCTCGTGGGGCCTGTTCCGCCACTACTGGGTCATCCTCTCCCTCGCCCTCACCGCGGTCGCGCTCCTCGTCCTGCTGTCGGAAACGCGCACGATCAGCACCCTCGCGACGATCGCAGCGGACCTGACGACCTCCGACGCCGAGCTCCGCGCGCTGCCAAGCACGCTCGTCCACTCCATCGGCGGCCTCGTCGTCCTTCTCATCATCCTGGCGCTCAACGTGTACAAGCCGCGCGGCCTCACCCGGTATGGGTGGCGCAAACAGCAAGAAGCGCAATAGGCGACGCGGCGCGGCCGTCGGCGCGGCGATCGAGCGCGCACCGCGGACCCGACCGCGCGCCTCAGCGAAGGGGCGCCAGCGAGAACGCGCTTTCCAAGTGGAAACCGAAGGCACCCTCAACTCCCATGCTGATGGCCGTCGCGAGCGCGCTCCGCGCGCAGGGGCCCGACCCCATGGACCAGAACACGACCCCCTCTGCCATCGGCAGAAGCATCCGTCGCCTCGTGTGGACGATCAACGCGGTCGCCGCGTTGGAGGACGGCAGGGCCATCGCCGCGCGCGCGGGCGCGCGCTTGCCGGAGGCGCTCCCATGAGCCTGCCGCTCCGAGCGTGGGCGCTCATCCGCGCGTCCCACGGCGCCGCGCGCGAGCCCCGCCAGCGCTTGGCCTCCCATGCTGGTGAGAGCCGCTTCCGCCAAGCTTGACGTTCGGCAACCGGAACGGAGAGAACGGCCCCGCGCCGCAGGCCGCGTGACCACGCTTCATCCTCAGGCGCCTTCGAGCGCCGCCGTCAAGCTGCCGCGCACGTTCCTCATCCTCGCCGCGCTGGGGACCGTCTACCTCACGTGGGGCTCCACGTACCTCGCCATCCGCATCGCCGTCCAGCACATTCCGCCCCTCCTGCTCGCCGGGAGCCGCTTCTTGGCCGCGGGTCTTGTGCTGTACGCGATCGTGCGTCTGCGTGGCGCGGCGCGGCCCACCTGGAAGCAATGGGGCGCCGCCACACTGGTCGGCGTCGCCACGTTCGTGCTGAGCCACGGGCTCCTCGCATGGGCGTCGCAGCACGTGCCATCCGGCACGGCGGCGCTCCTTTCGTCCGCGTCGCCCGCCTGGATCGCGCTCGGCGGCGCCGCGGGGCTCATCTCCGGCCACCGCCCGGGAGCCGTCGCGCTCGTCGGCACCGCGCTCGGCCTCGCCGGCGTCGCGCTCGCCGCCGACCCCGCCAGCATCCTCGCCGGCGGAACAAGCTTCGCGGCCGTCGCAGCGCTTCTCGCCGGCTCCCTCGCCTGGGCCGTCGGCAGCGTGCTCGCGCGCTGGTCCATCCTCCCCCGCTCCTCGACGCTGAGCGCCGCCATGGCGATGCTCGCGGGGGGCGCCCTTCTCCTCGCCGGGGCGCTCGCGACGGGCGAGGCTTCGGCCATCCAGCCGCGCCTCGTGCCGCTCGTCGCGTGGGGCGCGCTCGCGTACCTGACCCTCTTCGGGTCGATCGTGGCCTACTCCGCCTACGTCTGGCTGCTGCGCGAGGACGGCCCCCGCCGCGTCTCCGCGCACTCCTTCGTGAACCCGCTCGTGGCCGTCCTCCTTGGCGCAGCCGTCGCGGGAGAGGCGCTGACGACGACCACGCTGGCGGCCGCCGCGCTCGTCGTGGCCGGCGTCGCCCTCGTGAGCCTCGCCCCCGGCATGCGCCAAGCCCGCGGCAAGCGCGCCGAGGCCGCGGCCGTCGCGTCGAGGACGATGCGCCCTTGCACGGGCTGCTGAGCCTTACGAACGACAACCGGAGAGCGCACCAACCCCCATCTCCTTCCTCCCCAAGCCGCGGAACGCGCAGAAGGAAACCCGCCATGCAGCACGCACAGACCGCCTACAACGCCAGCCTCGACAACGTCCGCGAGCTGACCGACGAGGACGTCGCGAGCTTCGTCAGCGCCGAACGGCTCGCCGCCGTCGAGGTCTACACCCAGTGGTGCGGCTTCTGTCGCGCCCTCGCGCCGCACTACGCGGCGCTCGCCGACGAGTACCGGGGCTGGATCGCCTTCGGCAAGATCGACGGCGACTTCAACCCGCGCTACGTCGAGGACAACGAGGTGCAGGCGTACCCCACCGTCCACCTCTA
>DASRYU010000204.1:0-3338 GCA_035687045.1 Thermoplasmatota archaeon
AAGTAGTGGAGCGCGAAGCCCCCCTGCTCGCTTCCGACGGCGCTCGTGCAGCGGCGCGTGTCGCCGTCGACGGTCGCGAAGAGGGCGCCATCCTGGATGTCCAGGCGCACGGCGGACGAATCCGCCCCCTTCGCGTGCGCCACCTCGAAGCACTCCTCCGTCGCGCTGCCCACCGTCGCCTCGCGCGTGACGTGCGTGATGTCGCTCGAGGACCAGACGACGCTCGCGCCGGAGGCGAGGAAGGCGACGAGGGGATCGTAGCCGAGCGACGAGGACGCGATGCGGCACTCGTCCGCGCACGCGACCGGGAGCGCGGCGGCGGCCGGGAGCGCGAGGAGGGCGAGCGCGGCGAGGGGGAGAAGCCTCATGATATCACCTACGGCATGAGGAAGCGCGGGATGCGCCCGGCCTCGAGGTCGAGCCCCATGAGCCACGCGGCGTTGTTCTGCGAGGGCGCGGCGCCCGTGTAGGCGTCGAGGCCGCCGAGGTCAAGGTAGACGCCGACGGTGTTGCCGCCGAGGAAGCCTTCGCCGCCGCCGAAGAGGTTGCCGCGGCCGTGCGTCATGTCGTAGCGCAGCTGGCCGTTCACGTGGCCCTCCATGAAGTGGCCGTCGTCGCCGGAGACGTCGATGAAGATGCCCTCGCCCTCGGCGGGGCCGCCGAAGCCTTCGTTCATCGTGGCGACGGCGCGGGCGCTGCGCGTGTCGCCGAAGTAGCGGTCGTTGCCGCCAAGCTCGAGGAAGACGCCAAGCCCCGCGAAGGACGCGGTGCCGAAGGCGCAGTTGAGGAGCGGAACGATGCCGGGGTTGGGCGAGAACGCCTCCTCGACGGCCTGGTAGTCGTCGTCGCCGCCGTCCTCGTAGAAGATGCCGGTGCCGCCGAACGCGCCGAAGCCGTACGCGTAGAAGTCGGTCGTCGTCGCGTTGTCCCACGCGTGATATCGGTCGTTGCCGAGGCCCGTGTCGGTGAGGAGGCCGAGGCCGCCGAAGAAGCCGGTGCCGCCCGGGTACATCCCCTGGAAGCCGGAGTTGGGCATGTGGGAGTGGAAGCCGTACGCGAGCCAGCGGTCGTTGCCGAGGCCGTCGGCGGCGATGCCCACCCCGCCCGCGTTGCCGAAACCCTGCGCGAAGTCCCAGATGCTGTAGCGCGTCGTCGTGACGTCCGCCTCGTACGTGTCGTCGCCCACGGCGTCGAGAAGGATGCCCACGCCCGCGAGCGCGTAGCCCTGGACGCCGGCGTCGATGTAGCCGATGACGCCGCCCCAGAAGGGGCGCCGGGTCGTCGCTTGCACGAAGTTGGAGAGATAGCGGTCGTCCCCCTCGACGTCGACGAGGAGGCCGATGGCGCCGAGGCTCGCGGAGCCCTGCGCGTTCGTGGGGACGCCGTCGTAGAGGTACTCGTCGTTCCCGCGGAGGTCGACGACGAGGCTCACGACGAGGCCGTTGCAGTCGTGCACGAGGCTCGCGGGGTCGGCGCACGCGCCGCCAGCGGCGGTGGCGTGGACGTCGTCGCCCGCCGGGTCCACGAGAAGCGCCGCGTCGCGCAGGACGCCGTCGCGCGCGTACGTGTCGGCGCCGGTGGAGCCGAGGATGACGAGCCCGTTGGGGTCGCGGAAGAGCGGACCGCCGCTCGCCGGGAACGCGACGTCGCGCACCGCGTCGCGGAAGGCGTTCTGCGCCGCGAGAAGCGCGACCGCGTTCGCGAGCGTGGCCTCGCGCTCCGCGTTCGTGAGCACGTACTCGAGCGAGCGCGCGGACGCGGGCACGCGCGCGACGACGCCCGCGGCGATGGGCGCCTGCGCCTCGTACGCATCGGCCGTGGCCGCGACGAGCGCCGCGAACGGCTCGCGCACGTCGGCAGGGAGCGCCTCGGCCTGCGCGCGCACATCGGCGCGCTGCGCGGCGTCGAGCGGGAAGCCGGCCGCGGCGTTCAGGCGCTCGACCTCCGCCGCGAGGTCGGCGGGCGCGCGCGGCGCGTCGGGGCGCAGGGAGAGGAGGTTCTCGGCCTTGCCGAAGGCGACCCATTCGGTCACCGTGCGGCCGGCGCGGATCTGCTCGGTGAGGGCGACGCGCGCGACCTCGAGCGGGTCGCCCGCGGAGGCGGGGAGGCGCTTCGGGTGGTCGAAGCCGTGCTCGGCGAGCCAGTGGCGCGCGCGGGCCTCGAAGAGCGGGTCCTGCATCCCCAAGTGGATGGCTTGGCCAAGCGTCTTGCCCGCAAGGGGCGAGTCGGCGGGGGCGGGCTCGCCGCGGAGGTCGACGGCCCCCAGGGAGGTGGCGACGGCGGAGGAGCCGACGAGGATGAGGGCGATCGCGAGTGCGAGCTGGCGGAGCGTAAGGATGGCCTCCCTTGCGACGGAGGACGACCTGGGGGGCGATAGTGTTTGTGGCGGCCGTCGTCCAGGACCTAATCTGAAGAACGGCGTGGGCGGCCGCGGCCGCGCTTCGGGCGGTAGAAGAGCGCGGTGTGGCCGCGCACCTCGACAAGGACCGCGCCCGCGCGCTCGGCGAGCTCCGCGGCAAGCGACTTCGCGTCGGCGTCCTCGCGCGAGGACTTCAGGAGCTTCACCTTGATGAGCGGCTCGCGCTCGAGGCGCGTGACGAGCTCCTGCACGACGCCCTCCGTCAGACCGGACTTGCCGATCTGGAACGCGACGTCGAGCGACTGGCCGTTGGCCTTGAGCGCCGCGATCTCGTGGCTGGAGAGCTCCAAAGCGCGGTCGGGGAGATTTGAACTCCCGAGTCCGTGAAGACACGGCATTTCCAGTGCCGCGCCATACCGCTAGGCGACGACCGCATTCCCCTCACGGGGCGGCGCCGATGACGTGTGCTCCTCTAAATAGGCTTCGGGGCATCGGCGCGCATGGCGCGGCGGCGGAACAAGAGGGCGGAGCGCGACATCGCGCGCGAGCGCGTCCACCGCCTCGTCGAGCTGGCCGAGAAGGCGCTCGCCGCGCAGCGCCCCGACCGCGCCGCGCGCTACGGCGAGCTCGCCTGGCGCGTGAAGACGACGTACCAGCTGCGCCAGACGCCCATCGACGGCCGCCGGTGCCGCCGCTGCGGCGCGTTCCTCTCCGCCGCCACCTCGCGCGTGCGCATCCGGGACGGCGTCCGCATCACGACGTGCCTCTCCTGCGGCGGCATCCGGCGGCGCCCCCTGCGCGGCCGCCGCGCGCCGGACCTGACGCAAGGGTGAAGACCCCTCCCCGCCCCCTGGGGGAGGTATGTACGCCTGGTCCTGCTCGTGCGGCGACGGCGGCGCGAGCGTCGCGCCGACGTGGGAAGCCGCCCGGCACGAGGCCGACCTGCACGCGTGCCGCGCCGGGCGCCGCCGCGACGAGC
>DASRYU010000205.1:0-6135 GCA_035687045.1 Thermoplasmatota archaeon
CCTCGAGCGCCTCCTGCGCGCGCGCCGCATCGACCCGCGCGACGTCGTGCACGTCGGCAACGGCTCGAACGACGTTCCCGTCTTCCGCCACGTCGGGGCGGGCATCGCGGTGAACCCGATGAACGACGGCGTCCGCTCGGCGGCGAGAGCGAGCGTCGAGCCGCTGCGCGATCTCGGCGAGGTCGCGGACCTCATCCTGTCCTGGTCGGGCCGCTGACGCGGCGCTCCGCCGCGCCGCCCTGCACCGGCACCTCGCGCGCCGCCGCCATCGGCAGGCGCACGCGGAACGTGGAGCCGCGGCCAGCCTCGCTGTCGACCTCGATGCGCCCGCCGTGCGTCTCGACGAGGCGGCGCACGATGGCGAGGCCGAGGCCGGTGCCTTCCTCGCGCGTCGTGAAGAACGGCTCGAAGACGCGGGCGCGCACCTCCGGCAGCATGCCGATGCCCTCGTCGCGGACGCTCAGCTCGACGAACGCGCCTTCGGTCGACGTGGCGATCCAGAGCCGCCCGCCCGGCGGGCTCGCGGCGGCCGCGTTCTCGAGGAGGTTGAGGACGACCTGCTGGAGCTGCAGGGGCTCCGCGTGGATGGGGGGCGTCGGGCGAAGGTCGCGCTCGACGACGCGCCCGCGGTTCGCCGCCTCGAAGAGGTGGAGCGCCTCCTGCACCTGCTCCTCGAGGCGCACGAGGCGTCGCTCGCCAGGCTCGGTGCGCACGAACTTGCGCAGGTCGACGACGAGCGCGTTCACGCGGTCCACGCCCGCGAGCGCCTCGTCGATGTTCGCCCCCGACGACGCGAGCGAGGGGGGCAGCGTCCCGTTGCGCTCCGCCGCGTCGAGCTGCGCGCGCAGGACGCCGAGGTGGTTCGCGATGAACGTGAGCGGCGTGCGGATCTCGTGCGCGAGGCCGGAGACCATGGTGCCCATCGCGACGAGCCGCTCGCTCCGCGCGAGCTCCACGCGCGCGGTGGCGAGGTCCGCCTCGGCCTTCCGGCGGTCGGTGAGGTCCGCGAGCATGACGACGGCGCCGCTGAGGCGGCCGTGCGCGGCATCGAGCGGGGCGACCATCACCTCGAGCTCCCGCGTCTGCCCGTCGAGTCGCTCGAGCACGAGGTCGCCGCGCGTCCAGGGCTCGCCGCCGCGAAGCGCGTTCTCGAGGCCGCCCCAGAAGGCCTCCGGCATCCGCGGCACGACCTCGCGGAGCGGCCTTCCCTGGATGGCCTCGACCGGGAGCCCGAGAAGCTTCGCCGTCGCAGGATTCGCGAGCGCCACCTCGTGCGTCTGGCCGCGCGAGACGAGGACGGCGACGGGCGCGCGTTCGAGGACGCGGCGCAGGAGGTCGCGCTCGCGCTCGGCGTGCTCGCGCGCGGACGACTCGCGCTCGAGGTCGAGCGTGCGCTCCTTGAGGCTCGCGGTCATCCACGCCATCGCGGGAGCGACGACGGTCATGACCGCGACGCGGTAGAGATCGTCCCCGGCGTACCCGAACAGCGCGCCGGGTCGCGAGAAGTAGATGGCGGTGTACACGACGGCGAGCGCCGCGACAAGCATCGCCTTCCATCGCGGGTCGACGAAGGCGCTGTAGACGACGACGAGAAGAAGGATCGGCGTGGGGTTGGGCATGGCCCAAGGCGTGCGGGTGAGCGCCTCCGCCACCACGAGGACGCCAAGGAGGAGAAGGGGACCTGTGACGCGCTCGCGGATGGTCGCGGAAGCGGGCCACGCGGAGGTCAACCTTCGGGCGAACGGGTCGAGCGGCTTAGCGTTGGCGCCATCGACGATGCCCGTGAAGCGGGAACGGCGGCGCCCGCCATTGCCGAAGGGGTCACCACAAGCGCCTTGCCCTCCGCCTCGCTCGCGGCGGGCATGGACTTCTACCAGCAGGGGCCTACGACGCTGCACGACCTGCACCCCGACCGGCGCGGGCACGCGCGGAGCCTGCTGGTGAAACACGCGCCCGACCGCCCCGCCGCGCTCGTCCTGCCGATGCTCATGTCGGAGATGGACCGCCCGGCGCTCGCCGGCATCCGCGACGGGCTGGCGAAGGCCGACTTCCTGCAGGAGATCGTCGTCGCGCTCACGGCGAACGACGAGGCGGACGTCGAGCGCTGCCGCCGCTTCTTCAGCGACCTCCCCACCAACGTCAGCGTTCTCTGGTGCGAAGGCCCGGCGGTGAACGAGACGCTCGCGAGCCTCGCGGACAAGGGGTTCGACCTGCGGGGCTTCAGCGGCAAGGGGCTCGCGGTCTGGCTGGCGCTCGGCGTCGCGAGCGAGGACAACTACGCCATCGCGCTCCACGACGCGGACATCGACTTCTACGACCCGAAGATCCTCCACCGCCTCCTCCTGCCCATCGTCGTGCCGGAGATGGATTTCTTCTTCGCGAAAGGCTACTACGCGCGCCTCACCGACGAGCGCATGTACGGGCGCGTCACGCGCCTCTTCCTCTGGCCCTTCCTCGACGCGCTCGACATCTGCCTCGGCGCCGCGAGCCCCATGCTCCGCTACATGCGGAGCTTCCGGTATCCGTTGAGCGGCGAGATGTCGATGACGGGCGACCTCGCGCGCAACATCCGCATCCCCACCGACTGGGGGCTCGAGATGAGCGTGCTCGGCGAGGTGCACCGCAGCGCCTCGATGAAGCGCATCTGCCAGGTCGACCTCGGCACCTACAGCCACAAGCACAACCCCGTCGGCACCAACCGCGACGAGGGGCTCCAGCGCATGGCGCTCGACATCGCGACAAGCGTCTACCGGCTGCTCGCGAGCATGGAGGGGCAGCGCATCACGCACGACCTCCTCACGACGCTCCAGGTGGCCTACCGGCGCGAGGCGCAGGATGCCATCCGCAAGTACGCGATGGACAGCCTCGCCAACGGCCTCACCTACGACCGCCACGAGGAGGAGCTCATCGTGGAGCGCCTCGAGCCGGTGCTTCGCGACGCGGGCCACCTGTTCATGCAGCAGCCCAGCAAGGACCTCATCGGCGAGTGGCTGCGCGCGCTGAGCGCCGACCCCGACGCGCCCTCGCGCATGCGGCCGCCACCCGTGGGCGCGCGCGCGAAGCTCACCGAGGCCGCGCGCATGGATTCGGCGTAGGCGGCGGCACGCGCGAACAGAACTCGACGCGGCGCACGCGCGGCGCGTGGGGGGTCCTCAGGGGGGACGCTTCCCCCCTGAGCCGCGGGGTTCCAAGGGGGGCGGAGCACCCCTTGGCACGAAGTCGCACGACGCGAAGCGGCGTGCGACGGAGTGCTCCGCAGGAAGTAAAGTAAGGGGGCGTTGCGTCGCGTGCATCCCATCTCGTTGTTGTGCGGCAACGCCCCTGGCCAGCGAATCCCGTTTGGCGTCGAACCGTCCCACGCACGTCGCTTGCGACCGGCGGCGCCGGTCGGGTTGATGAGCCCGGGTATCAGGCGCATCTTCCGCCCCTGTGCATTCCATCCCTGTGTTGTCCGGGGCGCTGTGGCGTGTTCTGGATCCCGCTTGGTTCGGCATCCCCTGGTGCGCCGTGAGGCGCAGGAACGGGAGCCGCGATGACGCGGCGCACCGTCCGGAGGCTGGGCGACCCTCGGTTCCCGGCGAGGTTCCCATGAGTGCGGCCCGCACTGAAGCGGTACCGCGCCCGGGTTGGAGACTGGTTCGATGAATGGGGCCCGCAATGAAGCGGAACGCGGCCGAACGGGCGTTCGGCGCGCCTGCGGCTGACGCCGCAGACCCCACCCGGGGGGAGACTGGTTCGATTCCAGGGCGGGGGAGCGAACCGGACCCGACCTGGCGGAGTGTTCGTGTCGTCTTCAGCCGACCCAGGGGAGGTCCAGGCCCTTGGGCGCGTTGGGCGCGCCGGCGGGCGTGAACGTCGCCTTGGAGGCCTCGCGGTTGGTGACCGCGCCGATGATCTGGGGGCTGTTGATGCCGGTCATGATGGCCATGACGCGGAGGCGGCCCTCGAACTCGGGCATGATGCGCGCGCCCCAGATGACGTTCGCGTGCGCGTCGAGCTCGTACGTGAGGTTCTGCGCGACGGCTTCGGCCGCGGAGAGCGAGAGGTCGGGGCCGCCCGTCATGTGGACGAGGGCACCCGTCGCGCCGCGGTAGTCGACGTCGAGGAGCGGGTGGTTGAGCGCCTCGTGGACGACCTTCTGCGGGTCGCTCGACTTCGACTCGCCGTAGAGCATGACGGCGACGCCGCCGCACGACATGATCGTGCGGACGTCCGCGTAGTCGAGGTTGATGAGCGAGGGCTGCGTGATCGTCTCGCTGATGCCCTTCACCGTCTCCGCGATCAGGGTGTCCATGACGGAGAACGCCTGGTCGATCGGGAGGTTCGGGACGTACTTCAGGAGGCGGTTGTTGTCGAGGACGATGACCGTGTCCGACTCCGCGCGGAGGCGGTTGAGGCCTTCCTCACCCTTGACGAGGCGAGCGCGCTCCACGTTGAAGGGCGTGGAGACCATGCCGATCACGATGGCGCCCTTGCGCTTCGCGACCTTCGCGACGATGGGCGCCGTGCCGGTGCCGGTGCCGCCGCCCATGCCGGCCGTGACGAACACGAGGTCCGCGCCCTCGAGGAGCTCTTCGAGAGCGGGCGTCGCCATCTCGGCGCACTTCGCGGCGACCTCGGGGTAGCCGCCAGCACCCAGGCCGCGCGTGATCGACTTGCCGATGAGGAGCTTCTTGTCCGCCTCGATGATGTCCAGGTGCACCTTGTCGGTGTTGATGGCGATCGTCTCGGCGCCCTTGACGCCGAGCTTGTGAAGGCGGTTGATCGTGTTGTTCCCAGCACCACCGCAACCGACGATGACGATCCGGGGCTCGCCGAAGGCTTCGAACTCGTCGTCCTGAGCCTGAGCACCGGTCGCCGCCGGTTCGTTGTTGCTGAACTTCATGGCGCTCGCGATGATTGACTGCATCCCATCACTCCGTTGGTGTTGTCTCTGACTCGGGGTTCCGCACGACGCTTCCCACGCGCCGTGTGGTCGCTCCACCCCGGAGAGCTCCCGCTAGGGCTTCCCTTGTGTGCATCCCGTCCAACACCGCACTCGCGCGCGGCGCCAGCGATTCCCACAAGCGTCTACTGTCCGATCCGCTGGCGGAGCTCCTCGATCGCCGCACGCATCTCGTCGAGCGTCCGCGCCTCTTCGGCCGACGCGAAGACCGTCTTCCTCGCCGCCACGCCTTCCTGGACCTTCGGGGCCCGGTTGCGGACGAACTCCCGGATGGCGGCGCGGATCGCTTCCGAGCGGTTCATGACCTCACCGGCCTCGACAAGTGCGTCGAGGAGAGCGAGGTCGTTCACCGGCAGACGGAGCGTCACGCGCTCGGTTTCGACGGGCAAGGTGTCTTCCTTCGTGCGGACAGGAGCCCGACAACGGCTGCCCGACGGCAGTGCGGCGGGCGCCCGACGGGCAGCCACCGTGCAGCCGCCAGACATCGTTTGTCTGACGCTTGTCTGACACCCTCATGTTCCCTTGCCATATGAAAGGGTTTCGCTTTCGGTCCTCGATGGTTCCTCGCACGGCCGCTTGCCCGCCTGAACAAGAGTCAAGTAGGGGGTCGCGCATGGCCGCGCGCCTCCCCGCGGGATTCCCGAGGGGAACGCGTCATCCGCCCCCCTTAGCTCAGCCTGGCCAGAGCGCCTGACTGTAGGCAATTTACAGTCCACTTCCGGGTGATCCCCGGCAGGCACATCAATGGCAGAGATCAGGAAGTCCCCGGTTCAAATCTGGGAGGGGGGACTCAAACTTGGGTATGTGGTTATGACCTACCACGCCCCTAGAAGCCCACGTGGCTAAATGAAAGTCGGATTTCTGCCGAAACGCCAGTGGCTTCTGGATAGGGCTTGTAACGCCTCGTCACACCCTTTTCTCTACTCAGGCGGGCGTAACGATGCGTGACAGCGCGCAGCGCACCAGGCGCCCGCCCAGCAGCGAACGCAGCGTCGACGTCTACCTCCCCAGCATCGAACGCCGCGACCAATGGCATGCCGCCGCCGCGAAACGCGGCCAAAAACTCAGCGCGATGATCTACCAGATCGTCGAGATGCACCTCGCCGAGGAAGCCGACCCCGCTCTCCGGACGCCCGCGGCCGCGCCCGGCGAGGTGGACGCGCTGCGCGGGGAGCTCTCGCGCGCACGCA
>DASRYU010000206.1:0-5168 GCA_035687045.1 Thermoplasmatota archaeon
ACGCCGCCCCGGGGAGCCCGGCTCCCCGCCTCTTTTCTCACGTTCCCTCCCCGCCTTGTCCCGCCTGCCGCGGGAGGCTCGTCCGCGGCAGCGCCAGCATGAACCCCAGCGCCGCGCCGCTCGCGAGCGCCATCAGGACGACCCCCGCGCGCAGGCCCCCGAGCCTGGCCGCGAGGACGAAGCACGCGACGCCCAGCGCGCCGCCGACCTGCCGCGTGAATTGCTGGCTCGTGGTCGCGCTCCCCATCCGGCGGACCTCGACGCTGTTCTGGACGACGACCGTGAGCCCCGGCGTGAGGAGGCCCATCCCCGCGCCCGCGAGCGCGGCGGCGAGCGCCGTCGCGGCGAGGCCGTGGTCGAAGGCGACGAGGAGCGCGAGGAGGCCGAGCGCGTGGACCACGAGGCCCGCGACGCCGAAGACGCGCTCCCCGTGGCGGTGGACGAGGCGGCCGGTCGTGAAGCCGAACGCGCTCCAGCCGACGGTGAACGCCGCCACCACGAGGCCCACGGCGCGGGCCGTGCCGAACGTCGCGTCCGCCTGGAGCGGGAGGTAGGCCGCGAGGCCGAAGCCCGTGAAGGCCGCGAGGAGGCTCGCGCCCATCGCGGCGGCGTACCCGCGGTGGCGGAAGAACGAGAGGGGCAGGATGGGGTCCCGTGCGCGGCCCTCGTGCCACACGAAGGCGCCCAGCAGCGCCGCGCCCGCCGCGAGCAGCGCGGCCTGCGCCACGCCCACGCGCCCCTCGCCCAACCCCGTGAAGCCCCAGATGAGCGACGCGCCGCCCAGGCCCGCCAGGAGGGAGCCCGCAAGGTCGAACCGGCCCGCCGCGCCCCCGGCGCGCGTCTCCTCCATGCCCCGCGCGACGAGGAGGGCGGCCAGCGCGCCCACGGGCAGGTTGAGCAGGAAGACCCACCGCCAGGACCCGCCCGCGACGATGAGCGTGCCCAGCAGCGGCCCCGCCACGCTGGAGACGGCCCACGCGCTCGACACGACGCCCAGCGCCTTGCCGCGCTTCTCGGGCGGGAAGACGACGCCGAGCACAATGAACGGCAGGCTCAGCACGGCGCCGGCGCCGATGCCCTGGAGCGCGCGCGCCGCGATGAAGAGGGGCATCGTGGGCGCCGCCGCGCACGCGACGCTGCCGAGGACGAAGACGACGACGCCGAGAAGGAAGGTGCGCTTGCGCCCCCACCGGTCCGAGCCGGGACCCCACACGGGCATCGACACGGCCGTGGCGAGCATGTACGCCGCGAAGGTCCACGCGTAGAGGTGCGTGCCGCCAAGCTCCGGGAGCGCGACGGGGACCACCGTGCTGACGATGGTCATGTCGATGCCGGCGAGGATGATGGTGAACAGGATGCCGACGAGGACGAGCACCGTGTTCTGCGGCCGTTGCACGCGCGCGCGATGCGTCGCCTCCTATTTCAGCGCCGGCTTACCCCGGGATAGAGGTCGGGGCGGAAGCCGGGAAGCGGCGGCTCCTTCGGGGCGCCGCGGCCCAGGCAGAGCGCGCGGAAGCGCTCGCCCATGCCGCCGGGCATGAGCAGGTTCTTGCCCGCCATGTATGCGGCCGTGTCGCCGCGCGCGAGCGCCGCCATCATGTCGTCGAGGAGGCCGAGGTCGGCGAGGAACTCCCCCTGCGCGCGCTCGCCGAGGACGTCGCAGCCGCGCTCCTGCGCGAGGCGCGCGACGTGCGCGAAGTCGACGTCGGCGGTGATGTCCTGCTCGCCCGGGCGCTCGAACGGCCCGGTGACGCGGTGGCGGTGGAAGCCGCGCAGCGTGCCGCCGGGCTTCGGTCCGGGCGAGGCGTAGTCGAGGAAGAGCGCGATCATGCGCGGCGCGGCTGCGCTCATCGCGTCGAGAAGCTCCGCCGCGGCGAGGTTCACCTCCACGACCTCCCCCTCGGGCACGTCCGTCGGGAGGCGCGGGTCGGACATCGCGCCCAGCGCCTCGCGGAACGCGCCGTCGCTCCAGGTGACGTACCCCTCCCGCGGCCCGTGCGCGGTCCCGTGCACGCGGTGGACGGGGAGCGCGTCGAGAAGCTCGTTGGCGATGAACACCGTCGGCGCGGGGCGCAGCTGCGCGAGCGAGGCGACGACGTGCAGCCCCCGCGCCTGCTGCTCGCGCGCGAGCCCCTCCATCGGCTCGACGACGGTGATATCGACGCCGAGCGCGCCCGCGAGCTCGCCGCGCCCGCCACCGAGCTCGACGACGCGCGCGGTCCCATCGAGCCGCTCGAGGGCGGCCTTCACGAAGCGGCCGAGCGCGTGCGGGAAGAGCGAGACGTTCGACGCCGTGTAGAAGTCGCCCGTCGCGCCGATGTCGGGGCCGCGCCCGTAGTACTCGCGCAGCGCGAGCTCCATGAAGTCGCGCACGCGCAGGGGCCCGTCGCGCTCGATGCGCGCGCGCAGCTCGTCCGCCAGGCTCAACCTGCGTCGATGCCGGTCGCCCCTCTTCATCCCTCCGCGCTTGCTTCGTGAGAAAAGTAGCCGCGAAGACGCGAGGACGCGGAATCCAAGAGGTTCGCGTCTTCGCGTCTTCGCGGCTTTTCAATGAAGAGGCTATTCCGCCGGCACGTCCAGCTCGCCCACCTCGAGCTCGCCCACGTCCCACTCCTCAAGGAGGCGGTTGGGCTCGGCGAGGACGAGCGGGTCGAGCATCGCCTCGACGCGCGGCTGGCGCGTGCGCTCCTCGCGCTCCAGCTCCTCGAGCGTCGCGCGCAGGGCGGCGATCGTCTGCTGGCGCGCCGTGGGGCGGCCGTGGTACTCGGTGGACCACTTGCGCCAATTCGGGCGGCGGTGCGCGATCTTCCATTTCGCGCCTTCCATGAAGGTCTGGTACGTGTCCTCGTCGACCTTGCGCACGCGCTGGTGCGCGGTCATGTACCAGTGGAACATCGTGCCGGGAGGCGCGCCCGAGCCCACGGGGGCGTGCGTGCGGCGACGCTTGGTGGAGCGGAAGCTGAAGCTCCAGCGGTCGGGCGTCACCTTGCGCTCCTGCCAGCGGCCGTCGGGGTAGTCCCAGTCGTGCCGCCCGCCGACGCTCATGCCGCTGTAGGTGCGGCCCTGGAACGATTTGGCGTCGTCGTAGCTCACTGCCGCAGGCTCGGCCCGCTTCGGCCATAAGCGTCTCGGGAGAGGACGCCGGAAGTGCGCCGTGGCACCGCCCACCGCGGGGGCGCGACGCCCGCGGGGGGACGCGGGGCCGAGAAGACTTCTCTCTCCGCGCCTCCCCGCGACCCGCGGTGAGCAGGGCGGAAGCCTACGCGGGAACGCGCGCGCCCGGCTCAAGGACGCCCAGCTCGGCAAGCTGCGCCTCGGCCTGTGCGACCCAGCCCCGGTTGGCGGCGGGGCTTGCCGGGCTCGGGTGGAGGACGCGCCCGACCTTCATCGCGAGCCCGTGGCGCGCGACGACGGCCTTCGCGCGCTCCTCCGCGTACTGGCCGACGCCGACGACGAAGAGGGGCTCGAGCGCCTGCAGCACCTCGGCGAGGTGGCGGTCGCACGCCTCGTCGACCGCCTGCATCGCCCGCGGGCCCACCTGCGGCGGCGTGAGGTTCTTTCCGTCCGCGTCGAAGAAGAGGAGCGGGCAGTAGTTGACGACGTAGAAGTCGCGGAAGAACGCCTCCGCGCTGCCGAAGCGCTCGCTCGCCCACCCGTAGAGGCGGTTCCCGCTCCCTTCGCGGCGCGTGCACGCGAACCCGCGCACGGGGCGCTTCGGGTGCGCTCGTGCCGGCTGCTCGACGCGCCCCTCGACGCCCATCCAGTCGCGCACCCACCGCACGTCGCCGAACGGGACCCCCGTCTGCCCCATCCCCCACGGGCCGGGGTTCATGCCGACGAGGACCGCGCGCTTGCGCGTCGCGCCGTAGCGCTCGGCGAAGCGCGCGTGCGGCTCCCACGCGTACGCGAGCGGGTTGTAGACGTGCGCGCCGGGCACGTCGAGCGCGTCGCAGGCGTCGCGCAGGCGCGCCGCGGCCGCGAGGACGGACATGCGTGCGCGAGGGGGCGGGGAGGAGAAAACGCGCGCGGGGTCGGCTGCGCGTGCTTCGTGTGCACAGCGGGGGTCAGCGCGTGGCGAGGAGCGCGTCGACCTCCTCGCCCCAGCCCGCGTTGTTGGCCGGGTTCGCGGGGCTCGGGTGGCGCACCGGGTGGACGGGCACGCCGCCCGCGAGCGCTCGCACGCGCGCTTCGACGAACGAGCCCATGGGCAGGATGCGCGAGGGGCGCAGCGCGTCGATGGCGTCGCGCAGCCACGCGTCGCACGCGGGCGCGAGGCGGTCCATGTCGGGCTTGCGCAGCTGCGCGAGCGTGACGTTGCGGCCCGCGTCGTCCAGGAGGAGGAGCGGGCAATAGTTGACGACGAAGAAGTCGGCGAAGAAGCGCTCCGCGAGGCCGAAGCGGCGCTTCGCCCAGCCGTAGAACTTGCCGCCCGTCGGGTCGCTGCGCGTCGAGGCGAAGCCCAGCACCGGGCGCTTGGGGTGCGTGCGGGCGGGCGGCTCGACCTCTCCGATGATGTCCATCCAGCCGTGCGCCCACGCCACGTCCGCGAAGGGCACGCCCGTCTGCGCCATCCCCCATGGGCCGGGGTTCATGCCGACGAAGAGCGCGCGGCCCGTCCTCTCGCCGTAGCGGCGCAGGAACATTTCGTGCGGCTCCCAGGCGTAGGAGAGGGGCGCGTAGACGTAGGCGGGCCCGTCGAGCGCGAGCGCGGCGCAGGCGTCGCGGAGGCGGCCGGCGGCGTCCAGGAGGCGCATCGGCCGGGGAGCGCGCGGAAGGGCTACAAGGCCTTCGCCTCGTCGTGAGGCGAAGTGGACGTGAAGCGTTAAGGGGGCTCCGAGCCTCGGCAACGCATGGAGAGGCTCCGGAGGCTCCGCCTTCTCGCGCCGCTTGCTGCCCTGCTGCTGGCCGGCTGCGCCGTTCCGGGCGCGCTGGTCCCCGACGCCTCGGCCGCGCTGCGCTGCGTGGACCCTCACCCGTGCGGCGACGAGTGGCCCGAGGGGCTCGTCGGCCCGTTCGAGCTCGCGCACGTGTCGCCCCTCGACCTCGTCTCGCACGACGGGGTCGCGCTCGAGACGTACGTCTACATGCCCAAGCTGCCGGAGGGCGTGAAGGCGCCCGTGCTCCTCATGTCGACGCCCTACCCCGGCCAGTGCGCGTCGAACGCGATG